>QMOV01000134.1 GCA_003650305.1 Bacteroidota bacterium
AAAAGACTCTCCTTTAAGCATTAGAACGCGTTTTTCTAACTCAAAATTCTTCAAAGCCATATCAGTATATGCAACTACTGCATTAGCCACAAGTAATCCAGATTCATGTGCAATTGGAAGAAGATCAGACAGGTTTACTGAATAAGAATTGAACCGATGACTTATAAGGCCATAATGTTTTTTAAACCCATAATGTTTGTGGACTAAATTAAGAACTTCAAGAGAATCTTTATACATAACTATGACGCCCTCATGAACTTCAGAAATTATATAATCATCGTAAAAATAGAGATCTCCAGACTTTAAATTGTATATATAATTTGCTCCACTAGCCAAAGCAGAATCTTTGATAGTCATTATAAGGGATTTAAAAGATATTTTAAAGATACTCAAAAAATAAATAAAAGTAATACCTTTTAATATGTATTTTTACATTGAAAAATTATTAAATAAAATGAGCAAGATTAACTGGAAAACAGCTAAAGAATATGAGGATATTACCTATAAAAAATGTAATGGCGTTGCTCGTATAGCATTTAACAGACCAAATGTTAGAAATGCCTTTCGACCAAAAACCACAAAAGAATTGTACGATGCGTTTTACGACGCACAAGAAGATACATCAATAGGTGTAGTATTGTTAAGTGCCGAAGGACCATCGTCCAAAGATGGTGTGTATTCGTTTTGCAGTGGTGGCGACCAAAAAGCTAGACGACATCAAGGTTATGTTGGTAAAGATGGTTATCATCGTTTAAATATTCTTGAAGTACAACGCTTAATTCGTTTTATGCCAAAAGCTGTTATTGCTGTAGTTCCTGGTTGGGCTGTTGGTGGTGGTCATAGTTTGCATGTGGTTTGCGATTTAACTTTAGCGAGTAAAGAACACGCCATATTTAAACAAACAGATGCTGATGTTACTAGTTTTGATGGAGGATACGGATCGGCATACTTAGCAAAAATGGTTGGGCAAAAAAAAGCGCGTGAGATTTTTTTCCTCGGAAGAAATTATTCTGCACAAGAAGCTTACGACATGGGAATGGTTAATGCTGTGATTCCATATGATGAACTTGAAGACACTGCTTATAAATGGGCTCAAGAAATTTTAGAAAAATCGCCAACCTCAATTAAAATGTTAAAGTTTGCTATGAATTTAACCGATGATGGTATGGTAGGACAACAGGTTTTTGCAGGAGAAGCAACACGTTTAGCATATATGACAGACGAAGCTAAAGAAGGACGTGATGCTTTTTTAGAAAAGAGAAAACCAAATTTTGAAAAGAAGTGGATTCCATAATTAAACATATTTGTCTTCATTAATGAATAACATAAAACCATGGATTTCTGCTGTTAGGTTGCGAACATTACCACTTTCGGTTTCTGGAATAGTAGTTGGTAGTTGTATAGCATATTACAATGGGTTTTTTAAAATATCAATATTCATTTTTGCTATTTTAACTACATTAAGTTTGCAAGTGTTATCCAATCTTGCCAACGATTATGGAGATGGTATAAAAGGAACAGACAACCAAAACAGGCTAGGACCAGAAAGAGCTATACAAAGTGGAAAAATCACTCCAGAGCAAATGTATGATGCCATTAAAATTAATATTTTAATTGTTATTCTATTAACATTTTTACTTATTTATAGTGCTTTTAATAGCAATCAATTTTTGTATTCTTTACTATTTTTTGTTTTAGCTTTATTGAGTATTTATGCTGCTGTAAAATATACTGTCGGATCTACTGCTTATGGTTATAGAGCTTTAGGAGATATTATGGTATTTCTGTTTTTCGGCTTGGTAAGTGTTATGGGAACTTATTTTTTATTCGCGAGGCAATTAGATCATATTTTAATCTTTCCTGCTTGTATTATAGGTTTATTAAGTACTGGAGTTTTAAACTTAAACAATATGAGAGATATTGAATCGGATAGAGCTTCAAACAAAATTACTATTGCAGCAAAATTAGGTGTTAACAAGGCGAAGATTTATCATTCGTTTTTAATTATTTCAGCTATGCTGCTGTCTATCTTATTTGCTATTTTTTATTACAGGTCTATATCTAACCTCGTTTTTATGATTATTTTTATTCCGTTAACAAGGCATACAATTAAGGTTATCAATATTAAAGACCCTAAATTGTTAGATCCTCAATTAAAACTTTTAGCACTTTCTACTTTTGCTCTTGCCTTTTTGTTGGGAATTGGTTATATTTATAATGCTATGTAATGGGGTTTTTTTTGTAGTTTTCAGTTGAGTATTAAATCTTGGTTAAATGAAAATCACTTTTTTAGGTCATGCGAGTCTTCAAATTCAAATAGGTAATAAATACCTTATTGTAGATCCTTTTATTTCTGGTAATCCAAAAGCATCACATGTTGATATTAATGGTTTAAAAGCAGATTATATTTTGGTTACGCATGCACATCAAGATCATATTCTGGATGTTGAAGCTATGGCTAAAAGAACTGGAGCAGTAATAATTTCCAACTTTGAAATTGTTTCCTTTTATCAAGAAAAAAATATTGAAGGTCATCCAATGAATCATGGTGGAAGTTGGGAATTCGATTTTGGTCGTGTTAAATATGTAAATGCGATACATACTTCTTCTTTTCCAGATGGAAGTTATGGAGGACAACCTGGAGGGTTTGTGATTGAAGGCGAGCGTAAAAATATTTACATTGCTGGAGATACAGCTTTGACTTACGATATGAAACTCATTCCGTTACAAACTAAATTAGATCTTGCTATTTTACCTATTGGAGATAATTTTACAATGGGAATAGACGACGCAATTATTGCTAGTGATTTTATTGAATGTGATAAAATTTTAGGTTACCATTTTGATACTTTTGGGTATATAGAAATTAATCATGATGAAGCAAAACGAAAATTCTTTGATAAAGATAAAGACCTTATGCTTTTAGAAATTGGAGAATCTATTGAGTTGTAGTTTTAAACAAAAGTTAATTTGTTTTGGCCATTATTTATTTTAAGGAGTTGAATTAATCGATAAAAAATATACCTTCGCTTATCGGACGATATAGTTTATTAAAACAGAACGATATCTTATCCATTGTGTGGCATTTAGAAAAACTAGTAAATAAATGAAAATAAAAGTATGCTTAATTCAGGATAGTCCTGTTTTCTTCGATAAAGAAAAAACGATTGATAAAGTTGAAAAACTTACCAAAAAATACGCTAAACAAGATTGTAAATTAATTGTTTTTCCTGAATCATTTATTCCAGGTTACCCAAGAGGGTTTTCTTTTGGCGCAAAAATTGGAAGCAGGACAAATGAAGGTAGGAATCTTTATTCAGAATATTACAAAAACAGTATAGATATAGAAAGTGAAGATTTAAAAAGGCTTGAAAAGCTATCAAAATCGGAAAACGTCTATTTGGTAATCGGAGTTACAGAAAAGGAAAATAAAAATGGAAGTTTATATTGTTCAATGCTGTACATTTCTCCAACAGATGCTCTATTAGGGGTTCATAGAAAAATTAAACCAACTGGTACTGAAAGAATTATTTGGAGTGAAGCAGATGGCAAATATTTAGTTACTTATCAAACTAAAATAGGAAAGCTTGGTGGACTTATTTGCTGGGAAAATTATATGCCTTTAGCAAGAATGGCTATGTACAAAAAAGGAATTGAGATTTATATCGCTCCAACAGGGGATTCAAGAGAAGAGTGGACTTCTACAATGCAACATATTGCTTTAGAAGGTAGATGTTTTGTTTTAGGCTGTAATCAATTTTTTACAAAATCAATGTATCCTCATAAATACCAATCTTTAGTAGAAGGTGAATCAGAAAATATGTGTCGTGGAGGAAGTGTTATTATTTCTCCTTTAGGTAAAATAATAGCTGGACCTTTATTTGATAAAGCAGGTGCCTTAATTACAGAAATAGATTTAGAAGAAATTAAATCAAGCAAGTTGGATTTTGATGTTATAGGGCATTATTCAAGAAATGATATTTTCCATTTTGATGTATCAAACCAACCTGAAATCAAAAAAGAAAAAACGCCACACAACACCGTATAAAATTAATAATTTGGGTTTGTGTATAATTCAATGGTAATTGTGTATTTAGCAACGGATTTTCCTACGGAAAATCAGCCGCTTATATAACCAATTACTAATCTTATACAAAACCGATAAGCGTTACTCCAAAAATTAACATCCTAATTCCTCCAATGTCAAATTATAATCATATTGCAAATCTTCATGTAGTGTTGCTAATGCTTTTTTAATAAATTCTATTTGTCGATTGTATGTGTTTTGTAGTCGTGGACTATTTTTAATAGAAGGTTTGAAATTCTTCAGATTTGTACAAAAATAGAGAAGCAATTCCACTTCGGTTTCTTTTTGTTGCGAGTAGCGAATATACTTCTTGGTGTTTGTTAAAATTTTACGAACACTTTTCCTAATATAGAAATAACTTTTGGTGTTTATGACTTTAAACTGGTTGTCGATATATTGTTTTACACTTGCTATATAATCGGCTTCATTAGAAGATTCAAATAACAAATAGGTAAGTAGTTCTTTATTTTCTTTTTTAAATCGAGATAATCGTAAACAGAGTTCTTGAACTTCGTTTTGAGTAAGATGGTCTAATTCTTTTTTTATTTCTCTAACTGTAACTGGCTTCATTTATGACTTGTTAAATGTAAAGATAATTGTTTTGCATTTGGATTATATGAAAAGTTTAGACAGAATTTGTTTTATAGAAAACTAAAAATGAAGATAAAATGTATTAAATTTCACAAGAGTACAAAGAAAAATAGCATAGAATCTTAACTTCTATACATATTTCTTTGCCAAGTTTGATAAAATATTATGGAAAAACTAAGTTCCAGTTGGAGCAAGTTGGCTTGAAAGTTGTTGAGTGGATATAACACTTGGTCTTTCTCTTATAATAAAAGGTCTTGCAGACTTTTTCCTTTGAGCAATTTTATTGCTACTAAACTTTAATAATAAGAAATTTATGGCTATTAAAACAGAAACAAAAATAATAATTGTTAATAACATAGGCGATTAAGGGATTTAATTATGTCGGCAAAATACAAAATATTTAGTTTAAATACTACTATTAATGATTTTTTGTAAGTTTTTTTTTCAAAATTAAAGAATAATTATTATTTAAACAATACGTAACGTTACGTATATTTTAAATAAGTTCTGTAGTTGATTCGAATCGGATAATATAATTTTTTTGATTTAGTTAATTGTGAATTATTAATTTGTGGGCTATTAAAGTTTAACCACCAACACGTTTTATTTTAAAGCCTTTGTCTTTTAAAATCTTCATAATTTTATCACGATAATCACCTTGTATAAAAATTTTATCGTCCTTAAAACTTCCGCCAACACTCAGTTTTTTTTTAAGTTCTTTAGTTAGGGTTTTAAAATCTTTGGTTGCACCTGTATAACCTTCAAGAATAGTTATTGTCTTTCCTTTTCGTTTTTCGTACTTACAAATTATTGGGTCA
>QMOV01000135.1 GCA_003650305.1 Bacteroidota bacterium
AAAAGGGAAATACTTATAAAAATCTTTTCCTACAAATTGTACAGGTATCCGTTTGGTGATTTCTTCAAAAACTTGTGTGTATTCTCTAATGGTAAGCCCTTGTTTAAGAAGCAATGTAAGTTGTTCATATATTTGTGCTGTAATGTTATTAGGATTTGTTATAGCAACTACTAATTCGGAAACATTTTTAGTTTTAATGATTCTTGGTAAATCTTCTGGTAAATATTCAACTAATCCCTTAAACTTTATAGTATCTATTTTTAATTTTTCACTATTAACAAATCCAATTATTTTATAATTAGGATCAGACTCTGTTATTGTATTTACTACATTGTCAATATTAGAAATTTCACCAAGAATAATTACCTTTTTATAAAACCTAGATGAAGCAAAAAAAGTTATATAAACTAACCTCCACAAAAATATAGAGCCAATTATGGCCAAATAAAAATAGATGATCTGAATTCTTTTTATTGGTAAAAATGGAGTAACTATTGGTGTTAATAAATAAAATAAAACTGTAATTGAAACTGTAAGAATTACATTTCTAAAAACAGTATCTAATTGACTAGATTTTTGAAGATCGTAAAGTTCAAAAACTGATCCGAAAAGGGTTAAATAAACCGCTAAAACTACAGACCAAGTCCAATTCTCTTTAGTAACTATAAAATAATCGAATTCAAAACTGTAACCAATAACATATAAACCTCCTAAAACAGCAAAAACATCTAAAATTCGCAATAAAATTTTACGTTCAGAAACTTCAAAATGAATTCCTTTATTTGATGACATAAATCGATTAAATAAGTGTATAAATATAGTGAGTTAATATTGTACTACAATAACATTTTTACCCTAAAACATTAAACCACAACTTCTTAACTTTCTCCCAATCAAACTGTTCGGCCTTATATCTTGCATTCACAGTAATTTGTTTTGCAAACCCTTGATTATTTATGAGGTATTTAACAGCATTAACCATTTCATCTGCATCATTTTTATCAACTAATAATCCGTCCTTCTTATCAGTAATTAAATATGGCATACCACCAACATTTGTAGATACGATTGGTAAACCTAAAGCCATAGCTTCCATTACACTTACAGGAGCATTATCAAAATTGGTCGTGTTAATAAAAATATTGAAATCTTCTGATTTTTTATGCCATTGTCGTTTTGATAACATTCCTGTAAACTCTACATGATTTTCAATCTGCAGTGATTTTACCAGAGCCTTACACGATTTAAAAGAGCTATCTTTTTCTGGACCAATCATACATAATAATGCCTCTGGAAATGTTTTAAGCAAAATATTTAAAACTTTTATTGCCATTTCTGGATTATAAATTTTGTCAAATGCTCTAACATATAATAGTTTAGGGTTTTCAATTTTTCTTTCTAAAAAAGTATAATTTCTTATTTCTAAAACATTTGGAATAAAAACAGTCTTATAATCTCTCTTTTTAAATTCCGCTTTTAAATAAATTGATGGTGTAATATTATGATGTGACTTAGAGAAGATTAAACGGCTTAACATTGTCGAATTATCCAATCGCTTTGGCAGATTCCCTCCATGCAATATTGGTAAATACTTCAACTGTAATAAACGACATAATTGGCTTGAAAATAAAGCATAATAAAAATTTCGGGTACTATAAGTATCAATCAATACATAATCAATTTGATTTCTATGCTTAAAAATTGTCCAAAGCATAGATAATAATCTAAAAAATTGGATATTTAGCGAAGATCTAATCTTTACATTAAAACCTTCTTTTTTTAACAATTCACTTAGAGTAGTGATAGTTGTAACTGATGTGGTGCTAGATTTTATATTATTTCCAAGGTATAATATCATTCTCACTCTTTAATAATTGGTTGCTGCAATTTAGTGTCAGTTTTAAAATTCACATCTAGTAAACATAACCCATAAATAAAAGAAGGAAACGCAATTCGCATAGCCGAGTGATTAATAGTTAACAACCACAATATATAAAATGAATAAAAATAGATATTTTTTTTATTCTCAAGCCTAAAAAGTAACGGTGTCAAAAACAAGATTAAAAAAGCCAATATACCCAATGATCCATGTTCAGCCATAAGCCTACTTATTTCATTGTGTGTTGCAGCCAATCTCCCTGTCTTTTCAAATCGGTAATCTTTATTTTTTCCTACACCTATACCAAAAATTGGGTATTCTAAAAAGGCTTCAAATTCAATTAAAAATAAGTTTGCACGTCCAGTAGAAATATCTTCTTTTTCTATTCCTGCCGCGTTTTTATTCTCATATCTTTTTTCTATTAACCCGGAGGTTCTATTTACAGCATAAAACCATATACCTATACCTAATGTTACTGACCAAAATAATGTTTTATTAATTTTAATTCGAAAAAATTTATTTCCTCTTATATATGTTACTAAAATCAATAAAAATATTGCTACAAATGCAGTTAATATCCCCCCTCTGGAAAAAGTCACTATACCTCTAAACAACATAAAACACAATAAAATAAGTTCAATTACAGATTGCAAGCCCTTAAATTTATTTAATAATAATCTGGAAAATAAAATAAAAATCCCAACTCCTAGTATAGTGGACACTTGATTAGGTCCAAAACCACCGGAAGTAACAGAATTTGATTCTGTTCCTATAACAACATCTTTGATATTTGGTGCATAAAAAAATAAATATACTACCAAAGAAATAATTGGAAGTATTGCATAAAAGAGCACTTTTGAAAGCTGAAATATAGAGACTTTTTTTTTATAAAAATAAAAAGCTATTAAACCTAAAGATACCGGTCCTGCTAAATTAAAGGCTATCATTCGTCTTACCTCTTCATTCAAATTATAAGTAGTCAAAGTTACGGTCAATAATAAAATTCCAACATAAAACAAATATACATAGCCATTTGATTTTGTGTTATCTAATATTACCCCTAAAAAAACAAATACAATTAATAAATATTTATGTAGTTCATAAAAGTAAAGCCCATCTGTCATTCTAAAAAAAACACCACTAGTAGCAACATAGGCACAAGCTATTAAGACCGTCAAAACTTTATTTTTAGATATTAAAATAAATAATATGGATAAGACAATAACAAATAGGCTGATTAACTTTGAACTTATTGGTAATATGTAAATAACAAACCCTAAAGTTATATGCAAAAGCATCAATATCAATTCGGGATTCTTTTTTTTTAACTTGTTCATTATACTGAGTTATACATATTTACCAAATTAGTAATATACTTTGATTGAGAATATTCTTCTTCTACTCGTAATTTTAAGTTTCGACCATATACTTTTGCTTTTTCATTATCAAAGATTAAGTGTAATAGACCAGTAGCCAATACTTCAGAATCTTCTTTAGGAACTACTATTCCTGATTTGTTGTTTTCAACTACTTCAGCACAATCACCAACATCAGAAACAACAACGGGTAGACCAGCTAAACCATATTCCAACAATGCTATAGGCAGCCCTTCTGATCTTGAAGATAAAACACCTATACTAGATTGCCTTAATATATTTGAAATATCTGATTTACTATCGTATAAAAAAACAGAATCACTTAAATTCAATTCCTTAATTTTAGCTTTCACAGCTATTGAATAATCGTCATAGAAATCCTTCCCAACACAATGTAGTGTCCAATCTGGGTACTCATTAATCACAAACCCAAAAGCATTGAATAATGTAAAATGATCTTTTTGGGATCTTAAATTAGCCAAACTTATTATACGTTTACCTTTTTCACCTTTTAAAGTAGTTGAAGCTTTTACATCACCTGAAACGGCAAAATTTGTTAAATAGTTAACTTTTTTGGCTCTAAGGTTTATTTTTGCCCAACCCTCTAGTTTTTTATTTACACTAAATATTTGTGAGAAATTACGTGAACAAAGTCGCAATACACAAAATTTTCGATTCTCTAAATAATCACTTTCACCGTAATGATCGTGCCAAACCAGTTTTACTTTTCTACTTAATAAAGATATAATTGTAGCCAAAAAGAAAGATGTAGAATGTGCATGAATAATTTCTATATTTTGCTGTTTCACATAGCTATTTAATCTTCTTATGGCTTTTAAATCGATTATTGAGTCTTTCTTTAAAAATAAATAGTTTACATTCTTAGCAATACTTTTTTTTAAAATCCCTTCTTTTCTCGTTGTGCACAAAAAGGAAGCTTCAATCTTATTGGCTAATCCATTTGCCAAATTCACGGCAACACGTTCTGCTCCACCAGGATCTAAAGAATCTATTAATTGAAGTACTCTCATTAATCTATTAACAATTTTTTAATTTCACCTTCAAAATATTCAAGCGTAAAATTTTGGGACCATTCTGAAGCTAATTTAGACATCCTTTTTAAATTTTTATTCTTTATAGTATTGCTAATTTTCGAAACTGCGTTTTCTAATATAGGCTCAATTAATATCCCTCTATTACCAAAATCTAACATTGTAGGCACACAAGAAATAGATGTCGCAATTGGTATAGTTCCAAAAAACATGGCTTCTGCTACGGCTTTGGGCCAGCCTTCAGATTTTGAAGGTGAAATTAAAAAATGTGCCTTTCGTAATGCCTCTTTAATCAAATCCTTTGATTGATTTCCGTGCAGGGTAATTATTGCCTCTAAATTATGTTTTGAAATGTACTGTTCTAATTCTGTTTTTAATACTCCATCTCCAAAGGTATCTAATTTCACTTTATGACCTTGCTCATGCAGTGCTTCCACAACTTTAATTACAAATAATGGTCTTTTCCCATTTACTAAGCCCCCTACAAAAATAAAATTTAAAGCATCTCTATAATTACGTTCTAGTGGAATTTCAATTTCAGAAGCATGAAATGTTGCCGTAAAAAAAGAAACTACATTTTTTGATGCTACGCCCCAATCACCATAAACTAAAACTTTCATGTTTTTAGTTAAAAGTGTATTACTTAAAATCCACTTTTGAATACGATAACTTAAAGGCTGCTTAGCCATGGGGTCCCAATTTCCAGCATACTTTGCAGTCTTGAGTTTATTAGGAAATAGAACCTGAACCATGCAGCCTATTAATCCAATATTCCCTGGACATCGAAGATGTATATGATCTGCTTTCCTCATTACTAAAAATAATTTGAAGATGATGATAGGAAAGGCTACCAACGATTTAATTACTTCAGAATAAGAAGTTAGGGATATCGAAGGGATTTTTGTTATAGAAATAGCACTATGGGTATAGGGCAAATGAATCGAAGAAATTTCTTTTTTAGAAATCGAAGCAACGAGTTCTATATTATCTACATACTTCCCCCAAACATTCATCTCTCTTACATAGGGCGCATAGGCATAAAAGTTTTCATTTTTATAAATATGAGGCACATGAGTTATTATAGCAAAGGTCATATTAAAAGACTTGAATAAAAATCTAAATTCTTCTCTAAAATA
>QMOV01000136.1 GCA_003650305.1 Bacteroidota bacterium
ACAAAGATGTTGTTCAACAAATTTTAAATATTTTGCCTAACAAAATTGTGTATGTAAGTTGCAATAGTGCCACACAAGCAAGAGATTTGGCTTTAATGAACGATATTTATAAAGTTACAAAAACACAAGCTGTAGATATGTTTCCGCAAACACATCATGTAGAAAATGTTGTACTTTTGGAGAGAAGAAAAAATATTAATTTAAACTAATAAACCCTCTCCCAATTGGGAGAGATGTCCGAAGGACAGAAAGGGCTTTATGAAAAAAAAATCAATTTTAATTATTCTAACTTTTGTTTTTATTTCAATAACATTTAGCTGCGAAAAGGATGATATTTGTGCAGAAACCACTCCAACAACACCCAAACTTATTTTAAGATTCTATGATATTACAAGTCAAGAAGATACTAAAAATGCAACTGGTTTAAGAGTTACAGAATTCAATGAAACCAATGCCATTTCCAATTTAAATATAGTCACTTCAGATTCTATAAACTTGCCATTACGAACAAATGTAAATGTTACCAAATTTACATTTCATAAAGATTATGAAGCAATAACTAACACCGAAGGAGATACAATTTCTATTGAAGGAAATCCAGATATAGTTACCATAAACTACCAAAGAGAAGATGTGTATGTGTCTCGTGCTTGTGGATTTAAAACCATCTTTAATAATCTCACTTTTAGTGTAGAAGATGATGGAGATAAATGGATTTTAAATTCTGAAATAATAAATTCAACTGTACAAAATGAAATCACAGCTCATGTTAAAATATTGCATTAGTACAATTTTTGTATTGCTGATGGCTTTTTCGGCAAGTGCACAAAACGATAGCATTGCACAAGACTCCACCAAATACAAGCAAAAATATGGTTTGCGTCTTGGTGGTGATTTAAGTAAACTTGTACGCACAGTAATTGATGATGATTATACAGGTTTCGAAATAAATGCAGATTATAGATACTCTAAAAATTTATACATTGCTGGAGAATTAGGTATCGAAGAAAAAACAACTTCAGTCGAGTTTTTAAACGCTACAGCAAAAGGAAGTTATTTTAAAGCTGGAATAGATTATAACATGTATAAGAATTGGCTCGATATGGAAAATATGATTTATAGTGGTTTTCGTGTTGGTGTAAGCGCTTTTAGTCAAACCGTAAATAGCTATACTATTTTTAATACCAATCAAGATTTTCCACAAACTATAGTTACAGAACCCATTGAATTTAATGGACTAACAGCCATTTGGGCAGAATTAATCTTTGGCATTAAAGCCGAAGTATTAAATAATCTCTATGTTGGTCTTAACGTACAGCTTAAAGCTAGAATAACCGAAACAGAACCAGATAACTTCGAGAATATATACATTCCAGGATTTGGTCGTACTTACGATAGTGGACGTTTCGGAATTGGTTTTGGTTATAATGTTTCCTATATTATTCCCTTGTATAAAAAAGCGGATTAATGCACAAAGACGATATTGCAATTTTACTAGAAGAAAAATATCAAAATCTTTTTAATTGGTTAGAACAACACGATATAGAACGTTGGGAAACTGGTCCAGAAGGCAAATGGACTACTGGACAACAAACACTACATCTTTTACAAAGTATTAAGCCATTAAATATGGCGTTAAGCCTTCCAAAATTTATTTTAAAATTTAAGTTTGGGAAATCCAATAGAGCAGTTCGCGATTATGATGCTATTGCAAATCGTTATTTAGAGCGTCTTAAAGATGTAAAAGGCAAAACTTTTAAAGGCTCACAGAACATGAAAATGCCAAGCATTAAAGAAAAGCAATACCTTTTAAACCGATTACAAATTGAAAGTAAAAAGCTCCAACATAAAACCAAAAAATGGAAAGACAAGGACCTTGACAATCTTATTTTACCACATCCATTGATGGGAAAAATGCCAATACGAGAACTCTTAATGTGGACTGCTTACCATGTAGAACATCATACTAATACATTAAAAGAACAGTATTAAAGCAAATTAAATATTATTGAATTAAGATTATATAAAATGTTTAAAACTCACACTGATTCAAAAATAAATAAGTGAAACTCGATTACGATTACATAATAGTTGGCAGTGGTTTTGGAGGATCTGTGAGTGCGCTAAGGCTTTCCGAAAAGGGATACAAAGTATTAGTCATAGAAAAAGGAAAATGGTTTAAACCTAAAGATTTTCCTAAAACAAATTGGAATTTAAGAAAATGGCTATGGCTTCCATTTTTTCGTTGTTATGGCATTATGAAAATGACCATTTTTAGACATATTACTATTATTTCTGGAACTGGCGTTGGTGGAGGTTCTCTTGTTTATGCAAATACCTTACCTGTACCCAAATCAGATTTTTACACCACAGGAAGCTGGGCTAAACTTTATAATTGGGAGGCGGAATTAAAGCCTTACTATCAAACGGCTTTGAAAATGTTGGGAGCAACGAAAAACCCAAAGCTGTTTAGTGGTGATTTTGAATTGGAGCAACTCGCCAGAGAAATAGGTAAAGAAGAGCAATTCGAAAACACCAACGTAGGTGTCTTTTTTGGAAAAGAAAATGTAACAGTTAAAGATCCATATTTTAATGGATTAGGTCCTGACAGAGCTGGATGTAATTTTTGTGGTGGCTGTATGACTGGGTGTAGAAACAATTCAAAAAATACACTCGATAAAAATTACCTCTATTTAGCACAAAAAAAAGGAGCTACAATTCTAGCCGAAAACGAGGTGTACAATATTGTTCCGTTAGATAACGATGATGGTTCATCAGGTTACAAAGTACACCTAAAATCTACTTCAAATCTATGGAAGAAAAGGAAAATATTTACAACAAATGGTGTTGTACTTTCCGGTGGTGTTCTTGGAACCGTCAAACTTCTCTTAAAAATTAGACGCAAATCACTGCCTCGTTTATCAACAAAACTTGGTAAGGACATAAGAACCAATAACGAAACGCTTGTTAGTGTTTCGAAACTTGATAAAAATAAAGATGTTTCGAAGGGAATAGCAATAGGGAGTATTCTTCATACAGACGAAAACAGCCACCTCGAAGTGGTTAGATATTCAGAAGGTTCTGGATTTTGGAAACTACTTCATCTCCCTTATGCTACTGGAAGCAACATATTAGTAAGACTGTTTAAAATGATAGGTAGTTTTTTAAAAGCTCCTATTAGTTACTTCAAAATTTTTATTATCAACAAATGGTCGAAACATACTGTTGTTTTACTTTTTATGCAAACTCTTGACAGCACATTAATATTCAGACGAAATATTTTTGGTCGAATATCCTCATCCATTGGGAGTGGAAAAAAACCAAGTCCAATTATTCCTGAATCCATCGAATTGACAAAAAAATACAGTAAAATAACCAACGGTAAGGAAACATCCTTTGCTTTAGAAGTGTTGGCAGGAATACCTTCTACAGCACATATTTTAGGTGGAGCAGTTATGGGAAGTGATGCTAGTAATGGAATGATAGATAAAGACAATAAGGTGTTTGGATACAAAAATATGTTGATTGTTGATGGTTCAATGATTTCAGCAAATCCAGGAGTAAACCCTTCGTTATCAATAACAGCTATTGCGGAAAGAGCAATGGATCAAATTGAAAGTGTTTCTAACATTTAATTCTACAATCAAAAAAGCTCCAACATAAAACCAAAAAATGGAAAGATAACGACCTTGATGCTCTTATTTTGCCACATCCTCTTATGGGAAAAATGCCAATACGAGAGCTCTTAATGTAGACTGCTTACCATGTGGAGCATCATACTAATACTTTAATAGAAAAGTATTAAATCTCACTTATTAACTATTCTTGATATTTAATAATTGGTATTGCTTAAATTGTATTGAAAGTATTTTAAATGCATTATAATTCATATTGGCATTAATTAAAACGAATTGAAAATACAATTATTAGCACAACAAGAATACCATTAAAACTTAAATTTTTATTAATTTGTAGTGATAATGAAAACTCTCATTCATAATCAATTATTAATTAACAACATTATTATTTAGAATTACTCATACCTTTATGCTACAAAAAAGTGGTTCTGTCGCATCTACTAAACTTAATTCTAAGATAACCAGTAATTATAGATTTCTAACTAGCCAATCAATAGAATGATTTGAAAAGTGATGTACTGTTTGAAATCAATTGCTCTTTCCTAATCTAAACTTGAAATATACTGCCTGAATAATAATTGACTTGGGAAACTTATGACCTTTTGAACATGGTGTTTTAAACCAAAGATATAATTCCCACACAAATTAATTTAAACAAATGTGACAGAACCCCCTCGATTAGAGTATTATATGATAAATGTCATAAATTATACCCGTAAACATTCCTATGTTACCAAACATAAAAGGACTAATCTTAAAACTAAATTTCATGAAAAAACCAATTCTATTTTTAATCGGATTGCTGATTTTAACATCATCAAATGCACAGAATACAGGAGGTCCATACGTAACTGATGGCAATACAATCCTATTAATGCACTTTGATGGAAACCTGGTTAATAATTCCACACTATCTAGTGATGGAATACCTCACGGAAGTGGAACTTCATATAGTGCTAATACGTTGTCAAATTTAGGGCAATCTCTTAATCTTGATGGCTCTACTTATGTAACAATTCCACATCATGAGAATTTGAACCTTAGCGGGGATTGGACCATTGAAGCTTGGATAAACATAAGCTCTTATAATACCAACCATCAGTATATTGTAACAAAGCCAGGAGATAGTGATACGTATTGGGCTAATTACGCTCTACAGCTAAATCCATGGTGGGATAATATTTTGCATGCATTCTATTTCCCCGCAGATGAGACCCGTATTAATGTTACTGATATAAGACCTGAACTTAATCAGTGGTATCATATTACTTTTATTCGGGATACTGAAAATGCGGTTATAAGTATTACTGTTCGCGATGATAATTGGGAAATTGTGTCGTCAAATTCACGTTCTTATACTGGTAATGACATGTTGTTGAGCTCAAGAGATCTCAGAATTGGCGAAGGATTTATTGGCGACATCGATGAATTAAGAATTAGTAATATGGTGAGAGATTTTAGTTTTACATTAGATAAACCACAAATTACATCTGAAAATTTAATTATCTATTACGATACTGAAAATCTTAGTGATGCTAATACTATTTTAGGCCAACTTCAACCGAAAATTGATTTTTACAAAAAATACTTTAAGTATTTCTTTACAAATCACTCAAAAATATTTTCTATAAATATTTGCAAGGACTTATCTGAGTTTAACCAATTTAAACCAGATGGCATACCTGATTTTGAAACATCCTATTTACACAATGAAATTCTATATATTATAAATCCAACAACTACTGCTCAGCTTGGATATTTTGATAGTTTTGAACAGGCAGCTATG
>QMOV01000137.1 GCA_003650305.1 Bacteroidota bacterium
CTAATCCAGATCTTAAATGGGAAGAGAAAAGAGAGACAAATTTAGGGTTTGAGTTTAATTCTGGTGCTTGGGCAGCTACTATAGACCTATATAACAGAGATATTGTTGACTTTATTACTAGTGTAAATATTGATGCAGCAGCAAATGACGGATTTACCAGTCAATTTCAAAATGGAGGTGAATTAAATACTAAAGGTCTTGAAATTAGTTTAAATTATGATGTTGTTAAAAATGATAAAATCTCGTACAACACGGGTATTATATTTTCTACATACAAAACAAAGTTAGAGAAGAATACAGGTGGAGATAGAACTATTGCAAATTTAGGATCACCAGGACAAAATGGAACGAATATGATTATAGTAAGAGAAGGAGAAGAAGTTGGTCAAATTTGGGGTCCTGTTTTTACAGGCGAAGTAGATGCTAATGGTTCACAAATATTAGCTGATCTTAATGGTGACGGTAATTTAGTTACTGATCAAGGCAGCGCTTTAGCTGAAGATGCAGATTTTGCCGTGTTAGGTAAAGGGTTGCCAGATTTCGAAATTGGTTGGACAAACCAAGTTTCATTTGGCAATTGGGATGTAAATGCATTTTTTAGAGGTGCGTTCGGGCATAGTTTGGTAAATACTTTCCGTGCATTTTACGAGCCTATTATTGGTTCTCAATCTTCTTATAACTTTATTAATACAGAGTTAGCAAGGCCTGATATAACAAGTGCTCAATTTAGTTCTTATTATGTTGAGAAAGCAGATTTTTTTAAGTTAGACAACCTCTCTGTAGGATATAACTTTGATATTAATAATGATTATATTAATAACATAAGATTATCCTTAAGTGGTCAAAACTTATTTACAATTACAAATTATACCGGATCTGATCCAGAACCGGCATTACAAGATTTTGGTGCAGCGAGTAATGCAGATTTTGTAAATGCAACTCCAGATGTTTTAGCTCCTGGAATTGATAGACGTAACAATTACTTTACATCTACGACTATAACGTTTGGAATAAATATTAACTTTTAATAAAAAAATAAAACTATGAATCGTTTAATAAAATTAACATTCTTATTCAGTACGCTATTTTTAGTATACTCATGTACTGATTTAGAAGAAATCTTAGAAGATGAATTGACGGATGAGTTTTCCGATGGAGGTGTAGCAGTAATAGATGGTGCTACAGATGGTGGAGTTTTACCTCCAGGGTCTCTATTAGCAGCTTATAATGCGCTTAGAAATGGTACTGCAGGTCATGGCTCTTACTATTCTATTCAAACCGTTTCTTCCGACGAACAGACTATTGGAGCAAAAGGTGGTGACTGGTTTGATGGTGGAATTTGGGTACGTATGCATCAGCATACTATTAATTCATCTAGTGGACCGGTAAATGACACCTGGAATAATGCTTATAATGGTATAGGTGAAGCAAATTTAGCGCTTTCAGGAGCTTTATCAGCTAACGAAACGGCTCAAGCTAAAACAGTTAGAGCATTTCACTATTTGAGGTTATTAGATCTTTTTGGTAGAGTTAAATTAATAACAGCTCCAGGTGGTGATGCACCACAATCTAATAGAATTACAGTATTCAATTTTGTAGAAAGTGAATTATTAGGTGCATTAGGCATACTTGCTGTTACAGGGGCTATGGACTTATCAGGTAGTGCATTAGGTACTGGTTCAGAACCTTATATAGCCAATCAATTTGCTGCGCTGGGCTTATTAGCCAAACTCTATTTGAATGCTGAAGTATATACAGGTACTGCGCGTTATCAGGAAGCTGATTGGGCAGCTACTTATATTATAGATAATGGTCCTTACCAATTATGTGGTGTAGGATGTTCTGTGCCTAATCTTGCACAAAGACCTGCCGTTGCTTCCGATCCTAGTACTTTAGAGGGGTACGCGGCTGTATTTGCGCCAAACAATCAGTTTAATCCAGAAATGATTTGGTCTATTCGTTATGATGAAGTTAGTGCTACTGGAATGAATTTTGTTCAAATGAACTTACATTATAGTTCTCAATTAACTTATGGATTAGATGCACAACCTTGGAATGGATATCAAGTTCTTGAAGAGTTTTATAATAGTTATGATGGTAGTGATGCAAGGAAAACCGCAAATTTTTTAGCGGGACCTCAATCAGACTTTAGTGGAGCCGCTTTACTTGATTTTGCTGCTGATGATCCTGATTTGGTACTGGATTATACACCAGCTATTAATGAATTAGTACCTAATTCTATAAGACAAAGTGGTACTCGAGCCAAAAAATTTAGTTTTCAATTATTTGGCAGACCTGATATGAACAATGATTATCCTATAGTTAGATTAGGAGATGTGTACTTGATTCGTGCTGAAGCTAGAGCTAGAGAAGCTGGTGACTGGAGTTTAGCCGCACCTGATGTTGATGTTATAAGAGATAGAGCAGGTTTAGCGCCTATGGCCATAACTCCTGATAGTTTCCTTGCTGAAAGAGGTAGAGAGATGTTTCAAGAGGCTACTCGTAGAACTGATCTTATTCGTTTTGGTAAATGGGGTGATTCATGGTGGGAAAAAACAAATAGCGATGCATTCAGAACAGTGTTCCCTATTCCACAGAATCAAATCGATGCTGCCGGTGGTAGTTTAACTCAAAATTCTGGTTATTAGTTTGAATTAAGTTTATATAACACAAATGAAAAAAAGGTTGTTCAAAATGAACGACCTTTTTTATACATTGATAATACGTAAGTAAATATAATTAATCTAATTATATTTATTTAGCATTATTTTATCTACATATAGCGCTAAACATTATATATTTTTAGTTATATATAATGAATTTTCTAAACATAACTTAATGAAAAATCTCATATTTTTATTAATACTATTACTTCTTTCTTGTAAAGTAGATCTTAAAAAAGACACTTCTTTGTTCGTGCTTAAAGATTCTTCAATAGGTATTTTATTTGAGAATACATTAACCTATACAGAGTCATTTAACCCGTATATATATCGCAATTTTTATAATGGTGGTGGTGTAGCAATAGGAGATATTAATAATGATGGTCTGGAGGATATTTATTTTACTGGTAACATGGTGGATAATAAATTATATTTAAATAAAGGAAATTGGCAATTTGAAGATATTACACTAAAAGCTCAAGTTTCCTGTCCAGATGTTTGGTCAACAGGAGCAACATTTGTAGATATCAATGGAGATGGATTTTTAGATATTTATGTTTGTAAATCAGGAAAACCTGGTGGAACAAAAAGGCACAATGAGCTTTTTATTAATAATGGAGATCTTACATTCACTGAATCTTCAAATGAATATGGATTAGACGTTGAAGGTTTATCAATACATGCCGCATTTTTTGATTACGACAAGGATGGAGACCTTGATTGTTATATTTTAAATAACTCTATTAAATCAATTGGTGCCTATGACCTAATTAAAGATCAAAGAACAATACCCGATGAAACTGGTGGTGGCAATAAATTCTTTCGAAATGATAATGGCAAGTTTAAAGATATTACTGTTGAAGCTGGTATTTATACAAGTAAAATTGGGTTTGGACTTGGTATAACTTTAGGAGATTTTAATAATGATGATTGGACAGATATATTTATATCTAATGATTTTTTTGAGAAAGACTATTTATATATTAATGATGCAAAAGGTGGGTTTAAAGAACAATTAGAGGATTATTTTGAATCAATATCTATGGGGTCTATGGGTGCAGATTTAGCAGATTTAGACAATGACCTCCATACAGATTTATTGGTTACTGAAATGTTGCCAGCAAGTCAGGAAAGACAGAAAACAAAAACCATTTTTGAGTCATGGGATAAACAGAAACTAGCAAAGCGTCAAGGATATTTCAATCAGTTTTCAAGAAATACACTTCAAAGAAATTTAGGTGATGGTAATTTTATAGAGTTAGGCAGAAAAGCTAATGTTTCAGCTACTGAATGGAGTTGGAGTGCCTTAATATTTGATATGGATAATGATGGATTAAAAGATGTTTTTATAAGTAATGGAATTTTTAAAGACCTACTCGATAGAGATTATCTTACTTATGAGGCTAATGATGAGACAATCAAAAACAGAATAAATAGTAATGAGAAAGAAGTTATTAAAAAATTGATTGATGCAATGCCTTCTAATGCAGTTCCAAATGCAATTTTTCGTAATCTGGGTAATTTTGATTTTGTAAATAAAAGTAAAGATTGGGGATTTAACCTTCCTAGTTTTAGTAATGGGAGTGCTTATGGAGACCTAGACAATGATGGTGACCTTGACATTGTTGTAAACAATGTAAATATGCCGTCTTTTATTTATGAAAATACAACCGATACATTAACACACAGAAGTATCACATTAAAATTATCACAGAAGGATAAAAATCCTAATGGTATAGGAGCTAAAGTGATAATCAAATATGGTGATGATTCAATGGCTTATGTAGAAAATTATACCTCCAGAGGGTTTCAAAGCAGTGTTCCTTCTAAAATTCATTTTGGTTTGGGAAATACAAAAATTATTGATTCACTTTGGTTAAAATGGTCGGATGGATATACAACAGTATTAACTAATTTACCCACGAATAAGACTTACACTATTAAACATCCTGCTAACAGAGATAGTCTTTATACGCATTTGAAGAAAGCTTCTAAGAAATCAATAATTGAAAATGTAACCCCTTTATTTAATTTTAAACATAAAGAAAATAATTATATTGATTTTAATAATGAAAGGTTATTAACTCAAATGTATAGCAATGAAGGTCCTGCATTTGCTAGCCAAGACATTAATGGTGATGGGAAAGTTGATTTTTTCGTTGGAGGTGCAAAAAACCAATCAGGAAAATTGTTCATATCATCTTCCAAAGGATATGATGAAATAAGCGAACCATTTGTAAAAGATATAAGTTCGGAAGATGTAGATGCTATATTTTTTGATGGTGACAATGATGGTGATTTTGATTTGTATGTCTGCCACGGAGGAAAAGCTTTTTCACCTTATTCAATAGCACTGAAGGATTCATATTATATAAATGAAAATAATACTTTTATAAAGGCCAAAAACTCACCTTCTTTTCCAATTCCCATTAGTTCTTCTGTCGTGAAAGCTGCCGATTATGATAATGATGGTGACCTAGATTTGTTTGTAGGTGAGCGTTATAAAACAAATACATATGGACAGCCTGGATCAGGATATATATTAGAAAATGATGGACAAGGAAACTTTAAAACTTCTAAAGACAATATACTTCAGGATATTGGTATGATAACTGACGCTAGTTGGACAGACATTAATAATGATGGATGGCAGGATTTGATTGTTTCAGGAGAATGGATGCCTATTAAAATATTCATTAATATTAATTCTAAACTAGTGGA
>QMOV01000138.1 GCA_003650305.1 Bacteroidota bacterium
AAACTGGAACGGAAAAAAATTGCTCGAACAATTTTTACCTTCAGTTGTTAAACATTCAAGAGAAGCAATAGTTTATGTTGCAGATAATGCTTCAACTGATGATTCGGTCGATTTTGTAAAAACAAATTTCCCTTTAGTGCAAATTATTCAGAATAAAACCAATGGAGGCTTTGCAAAAGGCTATAACGATGCTTTAAAGCAAATTGATGCAGATGTATTCTGCTTACTTAATAACGATGTAGAGGTATCTCCAAACTGGCTCTCTTCTATTATTGACACATTTAAAACCGATCCAAACACAGCTATCATTCAACCTAAAATTTTGGACTACAAACGTAAAGATTACTTTGAGTATGCTGGAGCTGCTGGCGGATTTATAGACAAATATGGTTACCCATTTTGTAGAGGACGAATTTTTAATGCCATAGAAAAAGATGAAAATCAATACAACGATTCAACCGAAATATTTTGGGCATCTGGAGCATGCTTATTTATTAGAAAAGCCATTTTTGAAGAACTAAAAGGTTTCGATGAAAGTTTTTTTGCGCACATGGAGGAAATCGATTTATGCTGGCGAGCAAAAAATTTAGGTTACAATATAAAATATGTTGGAACATCAACAGTATTTCATGTTGGAGGAGCAACACTAAAAAATAATAACCAAAAAAAAACCTACCTAAATTTTAGAAACAGTTTATTTGCTTTAGTAAAAAATGCTAAAGGCAAGGTGTTCTTTTTAGTACTTACAAGGTTAGTATTAGATGGCATTGCAGGAATTAAATTTTTATTCGAATTCAAATTTGTACATATTTTAGCAATTATTAAAGCACATTTCAGTTTTTACAGACATCTGCCAAAACTTTTAAATCAACGAAAAACACTTCAACAATCAAAAAAATATTACCAAACGACATCTATAGTTTGGTCGCATTTCGTACTTAATAAAAAGACTTATTATAGTTTATAAAAATGTTAGTAAAAGTTTTGTTAATACTAATTTAAACGAGTCTTTTTTATATATTTTTACTTCTTTAACATCTATTAGAAATTAAATATAAAAAATTATGAAAAAAATCCTACTGTTTAGTCTTTCTGCTATGCTCATGTTAAGTTCATGTGTATCCAAAAAAGAATTTGCAGCTCTTGAAGCCAGACAAAAAGAAACTAAAGATTTGCTAAATACTGCAACCGTAAAACTAAATGTGTGTTTAACTGACGAAGCTGCTGCCTCGGCACGTGCAAGAGCTTTAGAAGAACAACTTGCAGATATGCGAAAAACAAATCAGGACTTAATAGTGAGTAACAAAGACCTTACAATGCTAACAGCAAAAGGTGCTGATAATATTGAAAAAACATTAGAAAGCATGAAGGAGAAAGATTTAAGAATCTCCAGATTACAAGATGCTGTGTCCAAAAAAGATAGTGTTATGTTGGCACTTGTTACCAGCTTAAAGAAAGAAATAGGTATTAACGATCCAGATATTGAAATAAATGTAGAAAAAGGTGTTGTGTTTATTTCTATTGCTGATAAATTATTATTTAAAAGTGCAAGTTATGAAGTAACCTCCCGAGCTAAAGAGATTTTAGCTAAAGTAGCAACAGTTGTTAATAGCAAACCAGATTTTGAATGTATGGTCGAAGGACATACGGATAGCAAATCTTATCAAAGTGGTGTACTTTTAGACAACTGGGATTTAAGTGTAAAGCGTTCTACATCTATTATTCGTGTGTTACAAGAACTTGATGTAAATCCTAGTCAGCTTATTGCAGCAGGCAGAAGTTATTATGTACCATTAGTTGAAAATGATACAGCTGCAAACAGAGCAAAAAACCGTAGAACACGTATTATAATTTTACCAAAAATTGATCAATTCTATGATATGATAGAAAAAGAAATGAAGAATCTATCTACTGGTAATTAATTTTACAATTTGTTATGATGGAGCCCAATTGAAAGATTGGGCTTTTTTTGTATCCTCACTTGTCATTCCTGCCTTCGCAGGAATGACAAATTTATAATATTTCCAAACTACCTTTACCTTCTCTAACAACAAAAGGTTCGTCTTCAGAAAAATCAATTATAGTTGAAGGTTCGTTATCTCCATAACCTCCATCAATAACCAAATCTACAAGGTTAAACCACTTTTCAAGAATCAATTCTGGGTTTGTTGTGTATTCAATAACCTCATCTTCGTCATAAATAGATGTAGATACAATTGGATTTCCTAATTCACGAACAATATCTAAAGCAATGGTATTATTTGGTATTCGAATACCAACTGTTTTTTTCTTTTTAAATGCTTTAGGTAAAGTTTTACTTCCTGGAAGAATAAATGTATAAGGGCCAGGAAGTGCTCGTTTTAATATTTTAAAAGTTGAAGTGTCTATTTGTTTAACATAATCGCTTAAATTACTTAAATCATGGCATACAAACGAAAAATTAGCCTTTTCTAGTTTTACATCTTTAATTCGTGCAATACGCTCCAATGCCTTAACGTTGGTAATATCGCAGCCCAATCCATAAACAGTATCTGTAGGATAAATAATTAATCCGCCTTTTTTAAGAATAGTTACTATTCTCTTAATCTCTTTAGGATTAGGGTTTTCTTCATATATTTTTACGAATTCTGCCATAATAGTTATCTTGCTAAAACGTTTACAAATAAACTAATAAATTTATTATGCCAAATCTAAAACATGTACTCTTTAATATTTTAATTTTATTTCTTGTTTTATCATGCTCTATTAACGATTCAGAAGTTATTACTGAACAGCCTCAACCTCTGGAATATTTTGAAGAATTAAATGTTTCCTATGGAAATGATAGCGATCAAAAATTCGACATCTATCTTCCAGCAAACAGAACATTAGACACAAAAGTAATGATTCTTGTTCATGGAGGAGGATGGTCTGCTGGTGATAAAAATGATATGAATAGTTTTGTAGATTTAATCTTTCAAAACTTTGAAAATATAGCTGTTGTAAATATTAATTACAGATTAGCAGATGAAAACAACCAACCCTATCCTATGCAAACCGATGATATTACTACAATTATTAATCATTTAAAAGACAATCAGAATAATTATGTAATTGATGACGATTTTGGCTTTATTGGCACAAGTGCTGGAGCACATTTATCAATGCTTTGGAGTTATGCTCTAGATATAAATAGCGATATAAAAATGGTGTGTAGTATTGTTGGACCAACAAATTTTACAGATCCAGCTTATTTAAATAATACAGATCCAGATGTGCAAGAACTTATTGATTTATTTGGATTAACTGCTACAACCGAATTTTTAGAAGAAGTAAGTCCGTATCATAGAGTTACAGCTTCTGCACCTCCAACTATTCTATTTTATGGAGGACAAGATCCATTAATACCTACAACTCAAGGTACAGATATGAGAGATAAATTGGTAGAACTTGGTGTAACTAATGAATTTACATTATACGAAGACGAAGGTCATGGTTGGACAGGAATTAACGCTTTAGACACTTGGGCGAAATTAAAAGCATTTATAGAAAACTATTTAGAGTAATATTAACCAATAACTTCTAACTTTGCAAAACGCAATAATAGTTTCTTTTTACCACCATTTTCAAAATTAATTTCAGCTTTAGCATCTGCTCCTACGCCTTCAATTTTTAAGACCTCTCCTGTTCCGAAACGTAAGTGTTTTACAAAGTTTCCAGTAACTAATTTACTATCAAATAAATTAGTATTTCCTTGAGTTTTGGTTACTTTTTTTAAGTTTTTTGGAGTACTGATTTGAAATTTTTCAGTTTTCTTCTGAAGAGGTTTTTTAAACCGAATCGTATTAGGTGGTACATCTCCAAAAATATTTGCATCAAGCATTGGGTTGAAACGAAGATTTTCAATTGGAGTTATTATTTCAAGATACTTGTCATCTATTTCCTCAATAAAACGACTCGGTTTTGCATCTATTAATTTTCCCCAGCGATAACGCGATAATGCATATGTTAAATAGGCTTGCTTTTCGGCTCTGGTAA
This sequence comes from Bacteroidota bacterium, assembly GCA_003650305.1. Taxonomy (GTDB): domain Bacteria; phylum Bacteroidota; class Bacteroidia; order Flavobacteriales; family Flavobacteriaceae; genus PRS1. The sequence continues at coordinate 4,018 of QMOV01000138.1, forward strand.
CTGCCACATAAAATAGTCTTCGCTCCTCTTCCAATTCACTACGTGTATTCATACTCATAGCACTAGGAAATAAATCTTCTTCAAGACCAACAATAAACACATTAGGAAACTCCAATCCCTTTGCCAAATGAATTGTCATTAAAGCCACATGGTTTGGGTCTCCTTTTGTATTATCTAAATCGGTTGCCAATGCAACATCTTCTAAAAATTCAGCTAAAGAATCTGAAGCATCTACCAATTCTTTTTGCCCTTCAACAAAATCTTTTATTCCATTCAAAAGTTCCTCAATATTCTCCATTCTGGTGACGCCTTCTGGTGTACCATCTTTGTTGAACTCTCTAATTAAACCACTTGCTTTGACAACGTGTTCTGCCAATTCAAAGGCATTTGCCGTTTGGTTAATTACCTGAAAACTCTCCAACATAGTTACAAAATTTTGCAACTTGGTTTTAGTGCCTGCATTTATGTTAATCTCGAGTTTATCTATATTTTGTAAGACTTCAAAAATGGTTTTATTATACCCATTTGCAGCTACTATTAATTTATCGATCGTAGTTTGTCCAATCCCTCGACCTGGAAAATTAATAATACGTTTTAAAGCTTCCTCATCTGCTGGATTAATTACGAGTCGCAAATAAGACAACACATCTTTTATTTCTTTTCGCTGATAAAACGACAATCCTCCATAAATCCTATACGGAATTTCACGTTTACGTAATGCATCTTCAATAGCTCGTGATTGTGCGTTTGTTCTATATAATACTGCAAAATCGCTATTCTTCAACTGATTCTGCATCTTGTTTTCAAAAATTGTACTCGCTACATAACGTCCTTCGTCACCATCAGTTAATAAACGGTTTACTTTTATTTTTGAACCTTCTTCATTAGCTGTCCAAACGATTTTATCAAGTTTCGTTTCATTTTTATCAATAATTGAATTCGCTGCATTTACAATGTTTTTAGTAGAACGATAGTTTTGTTCTAATTTAAAAACCTTTACATCATCGTAATCACGCTGAAAATTGAGAATATTATTAATATTTGCACCACGAAACGCATAAATACTTTGTGCATCGTCACCAACAACACAAATATTTTGAAAGCGATCGGCTAATGCTCTTACAATTAAATATTGTGAATGATTGGTGTCTTGATACTCATCTACCAAAATATAACGAAATCTATCTTGATACTTTGCTAACACAGCTGGAAA
>QMOV01000139.1 GCA_003650305.1 Bacteroidota bacterium
CATCAAGAAAAATCAAGGTTTCATACTCGAAACAAAAACCGAGAAAGATATGATTTAAGTGCATTAACAAATTCTAATCCTGAATTGAAAAATTATATAATGCCTAACAAATATGGGGTAGAATCAGTCGATTTTTCAAACTCACTTGCTGTTAAACTTTTAAATAAAGCATTGCTAAACCATTATTACGGAATAAAGAGCTGGGATTTCCCAGATGAAAATTTATGCCCTCCAATACCTGGAAGAGCAGATTACATTCATCATATTGCTGATTTATTAGGCGAAAACAATTTTGGAACGATCCCATTTGGTGATAAAATCACTTGTCTTGATGTTGGTCTAGGGGCTAGTTGCATTTACCCAATTATTGGAGTTACAGAATACGACTGGAAATTTATTGGATCTGATATTGAACCAAAATCGATTGCATCGGCGCAGAATATTGTCAATTCTAATTCATCACTTAAAGATAAGATTGAATGTAGATTACAAAAAAACCCGAAAGATGTTTTTCACGGCATAATAGGCAAAGAAGATAAAATTGATTTAACTATATGTAATCCTCCTTTTCATTCTTCGATTGAAGATGCTCAAAAAGGAACCAGAAGAAAAATAAAGAATCTATCGGGGAAAAAAGTAAAAACACCTGAACTCAATTTTGCAGGAATTAGCAATGAACTTATATGTGATGGTGGAGAATATCAATTTATTCAGAATATGATTAGAGAAAGTAAAAAAATCTCTAAAAACTGTTACTGGTTTTCAACTTTAGTATCAAAACAATCTAATCTTAAAGGAATTTATAAATTATTAGAAAAAATTGAAGCTGATCAGATCAAAACGATTCCCATGGGAACAGCTAATAAATCTAGCCGAATTGTAGCTTGGACATTCCTTTCTAGAGAGGAGCAAAAAGAGTGGAGAGAAACTAGATGGAAAACACTATTATAGAATAAACATGTGCATAACAACGCATATAATTTATTTTGCCACTTGACTAGACCGAATAATTTTAACTACTTTTAATCAAACGGCTCAACTGAAAAAACCGACAAGACAAGCTTCCTTAATTTGCCAAGGCAAATTTGGTCCATGCAGCTTGTTCTAAGGCAAAACAAATCATATACAAAACCGTTGTAAGCCATTAAAAAAAGAACACCATGAAAAAAACATTTTTAATTATTTCACTTTTAATAGTAACTCAAATCGGTTTTTCACAAGAAAAACCGAATGTAATTTATATCCTAGTTGATAATTGGGGATGGGGAGATATTGGTGTACAGGGAGGAACAACTCCAACTCCTCGAATTGACAAACTTGCAAGTGAAGGAATGCGGTTTATAAATTATAATGTACAAAACCAATGTACACCAAGTCGTTCTGCGTTGCATACAGGTAGGTTACCTATTAGGTCAGGAACTCAAAAAGTTCCTGCCCCCGGAGAACCAGATGGGTTAGCTCCTTGGGAGTATACCATTGCAGAACTTTTTTCTGACGCAGGATATGCTACTGCTTTATATGGGAAATGGCATGTAGGCTCAAAAATTGGAAGATTACCTAATAATCATGGGTATGACGAATGGTGGGGAATTAATGAAGGCTCAAATGCAGCAGGATATACAAGTACAGCTCAATTTGACCCTGACGCGGCACAAATACCATATATCTGGGAAGGATTAAAAGGGGAGGAATCTAGTAAAGTAAGGATTTATGATGTTGATGCTAAAAGCAAACTCGATAGAGAGATTACAGAAAGAACAATCTCATTTATAAATAAAAATTCGAAGGATAAAAAACCATTTTTTACGTATGTTGGATTTACTCATTTTCATCCACCTTGGGGTGTACATCCAGATTTTGACAATAAATCAAAAGCAGGAATTTATGCAGATACTAAATTAGAAATTGACTACAATATCGGTCTTATTCTTGATGCGATTAAAAATGCTGGAATAGAAAAAAACACCATTGTTGTTTTAATAGGTGATAATGGTGCAGCTAACTACCCTTCTCCAGGTCTTGTAACAGGTGAGGTAGGTGGCTCAAATGGTCCTTGGCGCGGTGGTTTAAGTACTGCTTATGAAGGGGGAATGCGCACTCCTGCAATGATTAGATGGCCACAAAATATTCCTGCAGGGAAAGTGACGGATGAAATTATTACAGATTTAGATTGGTATCCAACCATTGCTAACTTAATTAATGAACAAAAACGCATACCAACCGATAGACCTATAGATGGAATTAATCAAAAAGATTTTATTTTAGGTAAACAAGAAAAATCAAATAGAGAATATGTGGTTACCTATATTGGAGATAAAGTTGCAGCTGTGAAATGGCGGAATATGAAAGTTCACTTTTATGCTTTTGAAGGCACTCATTCTGTTATGCATGAATATACATTCCCTCAAGTTTTCGACATTAAGGAAGATGTAAAAGAGAGTTATGAGCTATGGGGCAATGAAGGATATATACATGCCTGGGTTATGGAACCAGTAATGAAAATATTGACTAAAAAAGCAATTAGCATGAAAGAGTATCCAAATATAAAACCAGGGGAAGATTTCAAAGGATATTAATAATAAAAACGGCTTACAACAATGTATAAAAATAATAGCCTAAATAGTTGTGAAATCAAGAATTATGGCTCTCTTCAACTTTCTTGTAACTTGAAAGTGTAGTGTTCCGAAATCGGCTACTATTTTTATACAAAAGCGTTGTGTGCAACCTACCTTGATCCAATAAGATTTGAAAACATTTGACGAATTATTAAAAAATAGTAAAAATAATTTGGAAATGAGTGTTATATATTTCTATCTTTGTGTTAGATATATATAACTTAAATAGATTTTAATATGAAAACAAAAAGAGTATTAATAATTTTGGTAGGACTTACCCTGACATTTACAGTTGGAATACTTGCATATTCTCAAATGGAAGAAATTCAACCCAAAATGCTGTTGATATATGGGCTTATAGGAATAGTCGCGATAATTAGCATATTGAGTGCAATAAAGAAAATGAAAGAAGAGAAAGAAGGACAGCCTATTTATGATGAACTAACAACACAGATTAAACACAAAGCTGGTCATGATGCTTATATCGCCTCAATGTATATGTGGCTTTTCATTTTCCTTTTTCGAGATTTATTTCCAGACACCGAGACCATGGTTGGTGGAGGAATTCTACTCTCTGCATTAATTGGATTTATTGCTAAAACAATAGTGAGACGAAAATTCAATGAGAAATAGAATTAAAGAACTACGTGCTCGGGACAATTTAACTCAACTCGACTTGGCAAAATTGGTGGATGTAAGAAGGGAAACCATTGTTTTTCTTGAAAAGGGAAAATACAACCCTTCACTTAAATTAGCACTTAACATATCCAGGATATTCAAAATGAGGATTGAAGATGTTTTTATTTTTGAGAATGAATAAAAAGGCAGCACACAACAAAGCATATAACTTATGCCGCTAATTGTCAATCAAATTAAAGTTCCTACATTTATTTAAAATTATAGCTTGACTGATTATTCCGTCAAGGCTTGCCTTTCTGATGTTGAAACAGCCACGCTCGCAGGTCCAAGGCGGCACAAGTCATATACAAAACCGTTGTATGCAATGTTGAAAAACTCAATAACTATGAAAAACAAGATACTATTACTGCTATTAACGAGCATATTTCTTTCCTCGTGCTTAAATGATGTAAAACAAAAGGAGAATTCTCTTACGGCACAAAATCAAACGGAACAGTTTGAATTGCTCGCAAATGGAAAACTTCGATATCTTGAGCTTAGCGGCACACCATATGAACGAGGTTTAACTCATGGCAAAGCATTAAAGAAGGAAATACAAGAAGTAATAAGTTTATTCAAAAAAGATATTGCTGAGACAACTCAGGAAGATCCTGACGTATTTATCGCAAAATTTTTGGAGCAAACAGATTACAAGACTTCTGTTCAAAAATGGACACCAGAATTAATGAAAGAATTACAAGGAATTTCAGAAGGTTCAGGAATTGATTTGGAAACTATTTTTATGCATCAATTAGGAGATGAATACTGGTTTAACACAAAAGATGTTTTAGCACATAGTTGTAGCTCTTTTGGTGTGAACAAAAGTAATGACAATCCAAGCATTACTGCACAAAATATGGACATCCCTGAGTTTTATCACGGCTTCCAAACAGTGATTAAGATAAATGACCCTAACTCGGATAAAGAAACTATGGTTCTCACTATTCCAGGACACTTAGGTATTACGGGAATGAATAATAAATCGGTATCCATTAATTGTAATACTTTAATGCAATTGGACTATGCTAAAACAGGATTAACCGTAACTTTTGTTGTAATAGGTGTTTTGGACAAAAACACCCAACAAGAGGCTTTGAATTTTGTAAATGAAGTAAACCATGCTTCTGGTCAAAACTATATTATAGGGGGTTCAGAAAAAGTATATAGTTTGGAATGTTCAGCAAACAAAGTGGTTGAATTCAGACCTTTTGAAAATTCTATTTTCACTTATCATACAAACCACCCAATGAGTAATACGGATTACAACAGTAAATTTCTCGAAGCACTAAAAAAAGGAAATGTAACAATAGAAGAGGTCGAGAAAGAAGAATTTCGATGCCAAAGAATAAAATCATTCCAAGAAAGGTTTAACGAGAATACGACAAATATTGAAATTGAGGAAATTAAAAACGTGCTTCGTTCAAGGGATAATGAAAGTGGAGATGTTGTTAGCAATAATAGTACCTATGCCAGTGTGATTTATGAACTTTCGAAGAAGCCTAAATTTATAATTGCTCCGGGAAAGCCGCATGAGGAAACTTATATTGAAATAGATTTTAATTAAACCACAGCATACAACAATGTATAACGTCCATTGCTTCTGATTTTCATATCTGAAAATCCTCGCAGGCGTTAAATGAAGTGATTTAGTAAAAACTTCCGCAACGGAACGTTATACAATACCGTTAGCCACAAGCTGAGAAAATGAAAAGACTGCTGATTACAATATTATTTTTATCAATAGGATCACATGTTAATGCCCAAGATCCCGATCCCGATTTGTTTCAGACTTGGTACTTGCAAGACATCGCCTTAGAATTTGGACCACCATGGTATTTATTAGACCCTCCTGTTTATCCATTTTTAGTAATCTCGGAAAATTTAGAATACAGTGG
>QMOV01000140.1 GCA_003650305.1 Bacteroidota bacterium
GGTGGGCGATGAGGGATTACTATAGTTTCAAATTATTGTTTAATAACAGCGGCCTTCATAGAATAAAGAGTTGCAAGCAATTCATTTCGTGAAACTCGATCAACCTTATTGGCATCAAGAACAAAAAGGATATCATCTATTGCAGCTAAAAAGTCAGCTTCTGATATATTTAAGCCCGTGTGAGCACCTACCATATCTCTCCCATTATATTCAGTTCCTCCTCCAGTGCCAGCACCTAAGAAATCCTTTACATGTTGTTTAAATTGTTCGAAATATTCTGGGTTTTCTGTCAAAGGAAGAAAATAATGCTTAATGTCATCATTTTCGAGGTGTTTGGCTACAATTTGGTCCACAGCATCTGAAATACCTTCTGCTCCACCCAATTTTTCATAGATTGTTTTTTCTTGAACAACAGTTACCTCATCCTGAGTCTCTGTCATTTCTTTTTTAACTTCATTTTTGCACGATAAAAACGTAATTGTAAATACAAATAATAAAAAATAGTTAGTAGTTTTCATAATAAAATAGTTTGGTTAATAGGGTAAAATACAGATAAACAATCGTTTGTACAAACTTAATGGGAAAAATACTCAAATTGAGCAGTAACCAAAACTTATGAAATTCTATTCATTTTAAACAAAACCCCCTTACAAATACCAGTTAATAAAAATATTTTACCAAAAGAAATTATAGAAAACCTTGTATTTATTAATGCTTTTACATTTTTAAAGAAAAACTTAGTATAAGTAAATGAATAGATAAATTTCCTTAAATGCTGAAAACCTTTATTTATTTTAAGAATCACTCAAGTATTAATTACAGTTGAAGTAAACGTTGATAATAAGGATAGGTTACCACTTGGTAGAGTTATCAAATAATACAATTATAGAAAGCAATTCTAAATAGAATATCAAATTTATTTTTAGAAATGCCAAAATATGGCGGGCATGCTGGATTTTACGATAGAAACAATGTGTATTATAATGAATTGAGAGCTTTAGAATTTTTAGTTGATTAAGATTAGGTAATTTTTCTTACATTTAAGCAAATCAATTATATATGCTCAAAAAAGTATTTGGATCTGCTGTATTTGGTGTTGAAGCCACAACAATTACTGTTGAGGTAAATGTAGATTCTGGAATTGGGTATCACTTGGTTGGACTTCCAGACAATGCTATAAAAGAGAGTAATTACCGTATTGCAGCTGCACTTCAAAATAACGGTTACAAAATTCCTGGAAAGAAGATTACTATAAACATGGCTCCAGCCGATTTGCGTAAAGAAGGCTCTGCCTACGATCTCACTCTTGCTGTTGGAATACTTGCTGCTTCAAAACAAATTAAAGTCGATAATTTAGAAGACTTTCTAATTATGGGAGAATTGTCTCTCGATGGTAGTTTGCAACCCATTAAAGGTGCATTGCCAATTGCTGTAAAAGCAAGAGAAGAAGGATTTAAAGGCTTTATTTTACCTAGTCAGAATGCTAAAGAAGCTGCAATTGTTAGTGATTTTAAAGTTTATGGCATAGATAATATTAAACAAGTTATCGATTATTTTGATAAAGACAAACAGCTTGAAGAAACCATTGTTGATACACGAAAAGAATTTTATAAAAATCTAGATTTTCCTGAATTCGATTTTTCCGATGTTAAAGGTCAGGAAAGTATAAAACGTTGTATGGAAATTGCAGCAGCAGGAGGACATAACATTAATTTAATTGGTCCACCTGGAGCAGGGAAAACGATGTTGGCAAAACGATTGCCTTCCATTCTTCCTCCAATGACTTTACATGAAGCGTTAGAAACCACAAAAATACATTCGGTTGTTGGTCGTGTTAAAGAACATGCAGGACTTATGGCACAGCGACCTTTTCGTTCGCCACATCATACAATTAGCGATGTTGCACTTGTTGGAGGAGGAGCATATCCACAACCTGGAGAAATATCTTTATCTCATAACGGCGTTTTGTTTTTAGATGAATTACCAGAATTTAAACGTGGCGTTTTGGAAGTGATGCGACAACCTTTAGAAGACAGAGAAGTTACAATTTCTCGAGCGAAATTTACGGTAACTTATCCTTCGTCGTTTATGTTGGTCGCAAGCATGAACCCTAGCCCTGGAGGCTATTTTAATGATCCTGATGCTCCTGTAACATCGTCTCCTGCTGAAATGCAACGTTACTTAAGTAAAATATCTGGGCCTTTATTAGATCGTATTGATATTCATATTGAAGTCACTCCTGTTCCTTTTGAAAAACTTTCAGAAGAAAGAAAAGGAGAAACATCCATTGAGATTAGAAAACGCGTTACTGCTGCAAGAGATATACAAACAAAACGTTTTAAAGATTCAAAAAGCGTACATTACAATGCGCAAATGAATACCAAACAAATTAGTAAACATTGCAAACTTGATGAGGCTTCAAAAATATTGCTTAAAACTGCAATGGAGCGTTTAAATCTTTCAGCAAGAGCTTACGATCGCATTTTAAAAGTATCACGAACCATCGCAGATATAGAAGCTGTCGAAAATATAAATGGAAACCATATTAGTGAAGCTATTCAATATAGAAGCCTTGATAGAGAAGGTTGGTTGGGTTAACTGTTAGTTTTTAATCTGCTACTTTCTATCATTTTATTTTAACATTTCTTAACAGCAGCTGGAGGACACAACATTATTTTAATTGGTCCGCCAGGAGCTGGAAAAACAATGTTGGCAAAACGATTGCCTTCCATTCTTCCTCCAATGACTTTGCATGAAGCGTTAGAAACCACAAAAATCCATTCGGTTGTTGGTCGTGTTAAAGAACATGCAGGGCTTATGGCACAGCGACCTTTTAGTTCACCACATCATACAATTAGTGATGTTATTACGTTACTTGTAGCGGTATAATTAATTCTTATTTTTTAATCTCTTTTTAAAGTTATCTTCTTCAGTACCTAAAGGAAAAAGAACATAGTACCATAAGCAATTAAGATAGTATCTAATAATTCAAATTATGTATGGTAGTTTCTTTCTTTTCTTCATAGTGCGAAGTTACTTCCTTAAGAAATCGATATCGTTATCTCCTTCTCCTACGGGCTCTTTCCCGGTCCTGATGTAACCCACTTTTGATTTTTCAGAATAACTAAAATAAATTGGTTTTTCATTTCTCAAAAGGTCTATAATATTTGGATACATTGATAAACGGTAGCGCAAGTACACTAATTTAGAATTAACGTCGTAATAATTTTCGGGCAAGTTTTTATCATCGCGATAGAAGTTTAATTGCAAAATAAAATCATCCTCATGATAACATTTTACGATAATACGCGGGAAAATAATATCTTCTTTGGTTTGTCCGGCTTGAAAGTGAACCCAATAATGGTTTACTTCGCTAACTATTAACTTCATATTTATTTAAATTTAGATTAATTAATAAGGCGACAAGTTAAAGATTATTTCTACTAAAAGTTACAATTTTTAAAAAACTGACGTTTTGGCTAAATATTACTCTTCTAAAACTCTTGAAACCCTTGCTGTGACACAATATAACAAATATCAAGTAATTTAGTTATAATTATATGATGAAACAATATATACACTTAAAACATAATCAATGGAAAAGAACAATCCAAAAACGCCGATAACGATATTTATAAATGAGGCAGTCCGCACAAGCTTAAATGAAATCTCTAAAAATATTGGAATTTGTAGGTCATCTTACGTTAACACTATTATAAACGAATTGCAGACATGCTTAAGGAATTACAGTCAAACTAACACTCTTGTAACATGGGTTTTAAAAAGAATAACAAATTAGGTAAAGGACGTATTAAAGGCTCTAAAAACTCTACTGAAGTTATAAAAGATACGTTTAAACAGCTACTAGAGGCTAACCTAGAGGGCATCCAGAAAGACCTTGATATACTTGATCCTAAGGATCGCTTAAACTTTCTTTTGCAACTAGCTGGGTATGAAACATCCATTGAGATTAGAAAGCGCGTTACTGCTGCAAGAGATATACAAACAAAACGTTTTAAAGATTCAAAAAGCGTACATTACAATGCGCAAATGAATACCAAACAAATTAGTAAATATTGCAAACTTGATGAGGCTTCAAAAATATTGCTTAAAACTGCAATGGAGCGTTTAAATCTTTCAGCAAGAGTTTACGATCACATTTTAAAAGTTTCAAGAACCATTGCAGATATTGAAGGTGTGGAATCCATTAATGGCTCTCATATTAGCGAAGCCATTCAATATAGAAGCCTTGATAGAGAAGGTTGGTTGGGATAATTGTTGATTTTGAACGATAATAATGGCTATTTTAGAAAATGAATATTAATTAATATAATCTTAGAATCATGAAAAAAATAATTATTTTACTTGTTTGTATTTTCTTATCAGTAGGTATTAAAGCACAAAGTTTTATTGGAGCTTGGGAATCATATCACACTTCTGAAAAAGGAGAGAAACTAAAAAGTGTTGTTATTTTTTCTGATGGATATCAAGTGATAACCACTTACGATTCAAAAACAGGTAAATTTATAAGCACTAATGGTGGCACTTGGAAATTAGAAGGAGATACCATGACAGAAAAAGTAGAATTTGATACAAATAATTCGGAGCGTGTTGGTAGTGAAGTAAGTTTTAAAGTCTATATCACAGATACAACTATGGGAATTGTTGGTAGTGACAGGAAATTTACTAGAATTGATAATGGAACTCCAGGGAAATTGCAAGGTGCATGGTTAATGTCCGGAAGAGTTAGAGATGGTAAGACACAATTGAGAAATACAGATAGACCAAGAAAAACCATGAAAATTTTGTCTGGAACGCGTTTTCAATGGATAGCGTATAATACAGAAACAAAACAATTTATGGGAACAGGTGGCGGAACCTATACAACTGTAAATGGCGAATATACCGAAAACATAGAATTCTTTTCGCGAGATGACTCTAAAGCAGGACTTAGTTTAAAATTTAATTATAGTATGGTTGACGATAAATGGCATCACTCAGGAGTTTCTAGTAAAGGAGAGCCTATGCATGAAATTTGGAGTGTAAGGAAATAATTTTGGTTGAAACTACTAGATTTTAAAAAAA
>QMOV01000141.1 GCA_003650305.1 Bacteroidota bacterium
AACTCCTAAAAGAGCGATAGTCATCCCTAGATATACAGGATGACGAATAAATCTATATGGACCGTTCTTGATTAATATATTTAATTTGGGTTCTATTTCTCCTAATATTGCTTTTTTAATATAAATGGTTGCCCAAAAAACAATTAACATTCCAAAGACTACTATAATAGCACCAAATTTTATTAAAATTTCTTTAGAAATTGAGATTTTGGTTTCAATAAAGAAACTTATAAGAAAGACAACTAAAGCACTTATAAAATTCAAAGTTGAAGGCCAATATTCTCTCACATCAATTTTCTTATTTCTATTTTAATATATTTTACCTAACTGTTTGAATAAACGTCCGTTTTTCTCGAAGGGATGCCTTTGGTAATTAGTGTTTAGTTTTTGTTATATACATCTTCTACTCTTTCTTTGGGAATCGCGCAAAAATCAAAATGCTTCCATTTTTTCATGTCTTCTTTATGCATTAATTTTTGAACTTTGGCATTTGCATCGAACTCAGTTAATTTAAACAATTGAAAATCCATCTCGTCAAACATATTGTACATTTTGTAACGCTTATCTGTGTCCAGTTTCTTGAAGCACTCTGTACTGATTGTTGGTCTGTATGTAAATATCATATCTTTAATGGATTGTAATATTTCCAAATCAAGTCCCTCAACATCAATTTTAATAAAACGCAATTGTTCCAAAGAAACAGCAAGCTCTTTTTTCAAAAAATCTAAAAGATTAACAGCAGTTACTTTGTTCTGTAATTGATATTTTCCATGTTTACTTTTTGATTGCTTTGAAATCCCCCCATTATCAAAAGTGTCTTCAGATGAATTGTAATAATATTCTCCCGGCTCAACAGCTATAGCATAATTGAATGGTAGAATATTAGTTTTCTCCTTATTTAGCTGAGCATTTATGGATAAGATTTCAAACACATAGGGATTAGGGTCAAATGCTAATGTAATACCATCTTTACCTACTGCTAGGGCTAGTGGAACAGTTGTATCTCCAATATGAGCACCAATATCAATGGCTAAACATCCCTTAGGCGCAAATTTCTTATAAAAATCCACAGCACTTTGCGTAATTGATTTAGGGCTTTCGAGGGGATTGTCCCAAACAGCAAATTCAATTTCACCTTCACTCTTGAGAAGCAACCTATTTATATGGCTACCATACTTTTTGAAGCTCGTTTTAATCTTATGCTTTTCGATTTTGTTCTTAATGTAAGAGATCATTTGTATTTTTTTTAGTTATACATAATAATAATTGCAACATTGAAATTTCATTATTAAAATTCTATATTTGTTGCGTATTAGCTTATTATCTTAAGTTTTACTGTATGAAAAAGAGAACTCATCAAATATAATGCTTATATTATGAATCTTCTCTCGTCATCAAACTTGATTAGTCCTTTTTCAATTCCTTGTTCTATAATATCCATCGATGTATATCCTTTGAGCTATATTTTTTCTATGAGTTCTCTTTTAACCAATTCATACGCCTCGTTTTGGTCGTATTCCACACCAGGTCGCAGCAAAGCGTAAATGTCTCCCTGAAAATCTGGATCTACCAATTTTTGTTCCATGTTTATGAGAAATTGTTTTTGAGTTGGTGGGTTATCCACCGAAAAAGCCATGTATTCCCTGTAGCATTTTACAATGTTTTCAGTATCTAAATCCAAATTGCTAAGGGCATAATGAAGGTCGAAAAGGTCACGCCCTTTTTTTCGCTGATAAAGCGAGCGTAACTTTGTACCTAACATTTCTTCAACTTCAAAGGTTATAATTTTACTAGTGCCATCAAACCAGCCATTCACAATTTGATACGAAATTATTTTGTGTTTCATTACCGTGAAATGTTCCCGGCAATTAATTTCAATTTTCAAACGAAGATTAATGACCGGAGGAATTTCAGATTCAAATCTATAAACCAAAGTATTGTTATTGGCTTTTTGTTTAACTGAAGGGCGTCCCAGGAAATCAAGCTGTTCTCTTACAGCAGCCAAAGTATCTTTTATAGGTTCCGGCTTGATCTGCACCAGGTCAATGTCCTCTGAATACCGCACTTGCGGCTTTAGGAATATCTTGTGCAAGGCGGTAGCTCCCCTGAAAGCCAAACGTTCTTGTAAAAATGGGTTTGAGAATAATTGAACCAGGGCTTTCTCAATGATCAGGTCTTGTTCTACCTGTGCATCTTCCGGCCAGTGAGCGAATTCTTTCCATTCTTCTATATATCGCCTTGGTATCATTAAAAATCAAGTTCGGTGTTGATGATTATTTTCCATCGTTCATTTAAATCACCCACCCTATTTGTATGAACGAGAGACAGAGATATTTCCTTCAGTTTTTTCTTTTCTATGGTTTTATAAAGTGAATCAGACAAGGCTCCTTTTCCAATCTCATTCAGTAGATATCCAAGTCGTTGTATTGAAGTCGTCTTTTGTTTCTTTGCTGTTCTTGCCATGAACGATGGTTTCATTTCTTCTGTCAAGTCCTCAAGGATCGGGATGATACGATTTAGTCCGCCAATTTTCTTATTATACTGAACTAGGTCAAAGCTAGTCAATTCTGGTGTTGAAACGTTTATGTAACCGGCTTCCGTTTTCTTTTTAATTATTTGTTTTTTATCCCAGTCTCCTTTGGTAAAAAAATTGAGGGTAAGTTTTTGATTTTTAATGTTTCGCAAGGCTGGTTTTTTTGTTATTACATGAAACTCCATCGGTTGCTGATGACCGGCTCCATGCAATGCCGCTGCAGAATAAAGTCCAACATAATAATCTCTGCCGAGGAATTTCATCATGTCATCAATGAAAAGGGAAGGTGGTAACATGCCCCTGTTTGAGTATTGAGGTGGTATGATAACATAAAACTCTTTACGAATTTGGGCAATTTGATTCTTTGTTTTTAGGCGGTATATGTTTTGAAGCAGAGCTTTTTCAGAAACATCAAATTTGCTCCGTAGTTCCTCTAATGTTATCGCAAACCGACCTTTAGAACGGACTTCAATGAGGTAATCGGAAATGTAATTATATGCTGTTTTAATTGTTTTCACTTTGTTTGCACAAAACTACACAAAATGTAGTTAATCGCAAATAAAAATATTAGTATTTGTTATGAATGTTGGCAAAAAATTAAGCTTCTCAAAATAAATTTGGGACAGAATTTTTGGCTGCGAAGTGGTTGCTTGTGTGTTTGGGCAGTCAAATGTGGTTTGCTCTATTTTCCACATGAAGCACTACATAAATAAACGCAACTTTGTAATTCCTCTTATAAAATTCTATGTTTGTTACATAACTGATTGATATATAATGTTTTAAAGTAAGAAAAAAAATAATGCAAAACTTAGATTGTGGATATAATTAGATTAATTATAAATGTGTTTTAGCATAATTACTTTCTCAGTTCATATTTCCCATTCAGTTTTTCAACTCTCCATCCCTGTTTTAATTCTAACGTCCAGCCATCTCCTTTAACTAAATTCTCATTTATTTTAGTTGGTTCTGAGACAATAACACTACTCCAATCTGTACTTAGTAACGCTCCATTCTTTACCGTTAAAATTCCCCAATTATCAGTTACTCTAATATTAGGATAGACTGTACCATAACCTTCCAATGGCATTATATTCCTCGGATCAAAAGATATGTTCATATTCTCAAACAGAAGTTTAAGAGTTGGTTTTTCAATATACTTATTTTTGTATTGTTCAACCTTAACAAGTCTTTCTTTTTCCCTGGCATTCTCCTGCTCAACTATCATTTTGTAATTATACTTATCCCGGTTTGCCAAACTATGTTTTTCTAAATCAGCAGGAATTTCAATATCAAAAGCAATAATAGAATAATCTGTTAGGTTAGTTTCTTGAGAAATATTTTTATGCCACGATTTATTTATCAGAGAAAGTAAGTATCCATAAACCGGTGTGGTATGGTAAGCAAACGAACGCACAAAGGTTGGATTCTGATAGAACAGGTTAATACTTTCAATAAAATGTGAAGCAAGTTCTTCACTTGGTCTTCCGCTTAGCATAACACCTGTATATTCAGCTAATCCTTCATTTAGTTCTAATGAGTTTTCCGCATTCTTTATCTTGTCGTTAATATAACGCTGGAGTCTGAAAACAAATGCATTTTTAATGTGAATATTTCTTTCAGTTTCATCAGTTAAAGCTTTTTTAAGCGATTCTAATTCAAGTTTTAAAAGAATTCTGGATCCCGGTAAATCTAAATGAGAATTGCTTTGGTTGGTAAGTTTATCAAAGCCAATTTCAGGTTGAATTCTATGAAAGAGTTCGTGAATGAACAAATTATTCCGTGAATGTTTTTCTTCCGGCAGAGGACTTATTAACATGGTCCATCTTTTATCATCCCAATCAATTGCAGTATTGGCAATATTGATTTCTTTCGGCAAGGTATCCGTGTAAATAGTACCAATTTGCTCAAAGCTGTTAGAGGCATTGTTTTCATTTGCATAGAATGTTCTTTTCTCTGGATCCACTATAAGAATAGGTCCATATAATTCTTTATTCCAAAATTTACTGTCGTTAGTTTCCAGGATAATCTTCAATTCATCAAAATATAATTCTATAAGTTCTGCTTCACTTAATTGCTCAGAATTAAATTCCTTTTTTATAATTTCTGACTGATTAGTTTGAAACGATGAAAGAAGAACTATACTAAGAATAATAATAAAATACTTCATTTTGTTTTCCTTTAATTTCGTTTAGCTTTAAACTAAATAGAACTTTGTAATTTCATTTATAAAATTCTATGTTTGTTAGGTAACCTATTGATATATAATGTTTTAAAATAAGAAAAAATTTTGTTGAAAACTTGCATTGTTAAAATAATATAAATTTGTAATGAAAAACTACATCTACAAATGCTTTAATTGTAAAAAAGAATTTTCTGCAGAATTAATTGAAGATAACTTCTTTTACCTTTGTCCCGATTGCGGTAAAGCAGAAAAGAACCATCCACTCAACGGTGTTTTAACTGTTGAGTATGATTACAATGAAATAAAAAAGAAACTAAACAGGGGAAAATTTCTTCAATTGCCCTCAGGAAAATTCTGGCTCTATCC
>QMOV01000142.1 GCA_003650305.1 Bacteroidota bacterium
AATGCTTAAAAGCCCTTCTGAAAAGGCAGTAATTAGAACTATAGAAAGGCTAGAGGAAGAGACAATAAAAGATGAATCAAGATTAGAGATTTATCTTCTACTAATAGAGGCACAAGAATCAACAGTTTTAACTATGAAACACAGATACCAGAAAATGAAAATAGATTTGCAACGTAAAAAAACAGAGATTTCAAAAAAAGAAAAGGAATTGTTGCTAAATATAAAATAATATATATATTTACATAACTTAAAAAAATATACTTATGGATTATCCTTTATTCTTGGAGAATAAACAGAAACAACACGTAAAGACTGGATTCACACCAGAAACACTAAACCATAATTTAAAACCTTTTCAATCCTACGTAGTTAAAAGAGCACTAGAAACGGGATGCTTTGCTTTATTCTCTGATACAGGTACCGGAAAAACAATCATGCAGCTTGAATGGGCAAATCAAGTTAGTCAATATACTAATAAACCGGTTTTAATTTTAGCACCTTTAGCCGTTGGAGGTCAAACAATACGAGAGGCTAAAAAGTTTGATTTACATTGTGAACGATTAAAAAGTGAGGTTTTCGGATTTGGTGTTTATGTCACCAATTACGAACAGATAAATAACATTGATTGTACTCAATTTTCTGGTATCGTTTTAGATGAAAGCTCGATATTAAAAAATTACAACGGAGCAACTAAACAATTAATAATTGATAGGTTTCAAAACACACCTTTTAAACTAGCTTGTACTGCTACGCCTTCACCTAACGATGACCTAGAACTTGGAAACCATGCAGAATTTCTAAATGTGATGTCCTCACAAGACATGAGAGCTGTATTTTTTACAACTGAGAAAAGCAGAAAAGATGGTAATAAATACAGGCTTAAAAAGCATGGTATTAGCGAGTTCTTTTCATGGGTTAATTCTTGGGCCTTAATGATTTCAAAACCTTCTGATATTGGTTTCGATGATGAGGGTTACGATTTGCCAGCTTTAAATATGATTGAGCGTTCAGTTAGTGTTGAAATGACTGACTTTGAAAATGGGCAGCTATTTAAAAACACCAATGTTTCTGCAACTATTTTTAATAGAGAATTAAACAATACATTAACGGAGCGAATGAGCGAAGTAGCAAATATTGTAAACAACGAAAAATCCAATGAAACCTTTTTAATTTGGATAAATCGAGATAGTGAAGGTGAAGCATTAAGGAAGTTAATACCTGAAGCTATTGAAGTAAAAGGATCGGATAAGCCAGAAGTAAAAGAAAGTAGACTGCTAGGTTTTGCAAATAATGAGTTTAGAGTATTGATAACTAAAAAGAAAATAGCTCAATACGGGTTAAATTTTCAGTATGTAAAAAATCCAAATATGATTTTTGCTAGTTTAGATTTCAGCTTTGAAGGAACGTATCAAGCAATAAGAAGGATGTACCGTTTTGGGCAATCAAACATTGTAAATGTGTACTTAATTACTATAGCTACAATGGAGAACGTAAAAAAATCTATCCAAGAAAAAGAAACTAATTTTTTAAGAATGCGAAACCAAATGATTAACCAAATGAACACAAAAAAAGATTATACAATACTACCTATCGAGCGCAAAGAAGAGGAAAACGAACATTTCCACGCTGTTAAAGGTGATTCTACTGAACTAATAAAAGAAATACCAGATGGCAAAGTTGATTTTACTTTTTTTAGTCCTCCATTTTCAAATATGTATGTTTTTTCAAATGATATACAAGACCTAAGTAATTGCACCAACTATGATGACTTCATGAAACACTTTGAATTTATCATACCTGAATTGTTTAGAGTGACTGCCGATGGTCGAATGGTAGCTATGCATATTATGCAAACAACAACCTTAAAAGGTGGTGATGGTTTTTATTCAATAGTAGATTTCAGAGGTGATGTTATTAGATTATTTCAAAAATATGGTTTTCATTTTCATGCTGAAATAACAATACGTAAGGATCCGCAAATGGCAGCCATTAGAACTAAGAATCATCAATTAATGCATGGTACAACTAAAAAGAATAGTTTAATAAATAGACCTGGACTAGCCGACTATATTATAGTAATGCGTAAAGGTAAGCAAGTAGACGAACTACGACCAGTAAACAGAGGGATACCTTTTGATGTATGGTGCGACTATGCCGAACCTGTATGGATGGACGTACAAGAAGGTGATACCGTTAAGTATAGAAAAGCCAGAGATGAGAAAGATGAAAAGCATATAACAGCTACACAGCTAGAACCTATAAAAAGGCTTTTAATGATGTATACAAATGAAGGTGATACTTGTTATACTCCTTATTCTGGAAGTGGATCAGAGCTAAGCCAGTTTGTAAAATATGGATGCTATGGTATAGCTCATGAATTAAAAGATAGTTATTATAAACAATCTGTTTCTAATGCTAAAATAGCTATCGAAAGTAAAGGACAAACTAAACTATTCTAATGCAGACAAAAAAGAAATCCTTAATAGAATCTATAACTAATATGGTTATAGGTTTTATTATAGCGTTAACAGTTCAATTAATCATATATCCTATCATGAATATTAATGTTAGGATGGATCAAAATTTAATAATAACAAGTGTATTTACTATTGTTTCAATAGCTAGAGGTTACTTAATTAGAAGGGTATTTAACAAATGGGATTAAACAGAGAACAAGACTACTACCTAAGTATGATAATCTTATTGGAAGATGTGCAGCACCAATTTATGAAGCTCATGCAGCCTGAATATAGGCACGAATTAAAAAAGATGTTTAATAATTGTGAAAATGCAACAAGATTATATTTAATAGAAGTAGATAAAAAATATAATAATTTAACAGATGAGCTTTGCGAAGATTCAGATAATATTATAGATTTACTACACAAAAACTTTTACTTAAAAATAAAACAAGATGAATGAAAAAAGAAGTCATTACCGAAAGGTATTTAAAAGCGACCATTTAGGCTCCGCAGATTTGGAAGACCTAATTGAAGCGAAAAAAAGATTAGTATTTACTATTACACATGTTAAACAGGAATTTAATATTTCTGTAGCCGGTAAAAAAGGAAACTTTAACATAGCCTACTTTAAAGAGGATATTAAACCCCTAGTATTGAACGCTACAAATTCAAAAATAGTAAAGTCTTTCTGTAACCATTCGCCTTTTGTTGAGGAATGGAAAAATGTACTAATAGAGTTGTACATTGATAATAACGTTAAGCTAATGGGTGATATTGTTAGTGGTGTACGTGTTAAAAAGATTCAGCCTAATGTAGTTAAGCCTGAAATAAAGCTAGACAGCGAAAAGTTTACCAAAGCAAAAGAGGCTATTAAATCTGGTAACGCTTCTATTGATAGTATAAAGAAGAATTATTCTATCAGTAAAGAGGTTGAGCAAAAACTACTAGAGGAATGAGAAAGTTCCATGATGTAGAGCAAAATACTTATGATTGGGAGCAACTAAGGCTTAAACGAGCAACATCATCTAATTTCACAAGTATAATGGCTCATACCGTTAAAAAGGATGAGTTTGATGAAAATGCTAAGTTCGGACCTCCTGCAATAAAATATGCTAGAGAATTGTCACATGAAATAGTAACAGGTAGACCTTATCAAGATAAGTTAGAGCTAAAAGTATTTGACCGTGGGCATGAGTACGAACCAGAAGCAATCGAGCTTTATGAAGCTGAAACGATGTATAAGGTTAATAACGGAGGTTTTTATTCTTTTGGTAACTATGGTGACAGTCCAGATGGTAACATTGGCAAAGATAGGAGCTTAGAGATTAAGGTGGCCAATGAAAGTGTGATGTGGGAAACTATCGAGCGTGGCGGTTATGATCCTATCCATAAATGGCAGATACACGGTCACATGTGGATAGGTAATAAAAAGTCATGTGACTTTGTTCGTTACTGCCCAGAGTTTCATAAGCCAAAACGTTTATATGTTTATACGGTTGAGCGAGATGAAACAATAATTGAACAATTAGAAAAAAGAATGCCCATATTTTGGGAATTAGTAGAAAAACAAATTAAAATATTAGAAAAATGAGAATAAAAAAGGAGAATGTAGATATGTTTTTAAAAGAAAACACCTACAATGATAGTCAAATTAGTTCTGAATTAATATTTAAAATAGATTCTGGTATAGGTATAGGGAGTATGTTATATTTAGAAGCAAAAACTTTTATCAGCTTTGAATTCGTTCATATACTTCATTATGAAGCAACAGAACATGACGACGTTACAATAAAATTAATTCTAACTAATATAACAACAGAAAAATGCTAAACAAAGTACAATTAATAGGTAATTTGGGAAAAGACCCAGAGATTAAAGAATTTGAAAACGGTAACAAAGTAGCTAACTTTTCAATTGCTACTAGTGAGTCGTACAAAAACAAAAGTGGCGAAAGAGTAACCAATACAGAATGGCATAACGTTACTGTATTTGGTAACCTAGTTGATATTATTGAGAAATATGTCAAGAAAGGAAGTAAAATATATATTGAGGGTAAATTAAAAACTAGAAGCTGGGAAAAAGATGGTGAGAAAAAATATATCACCGAAATAGTACTAGAGCAGTTTAGAGGCGGAATGGTTATGTTGGATTCTAAGCCAAGTAGTGAAGAACCCCAAGAAAAGGATGACCTAGATTTCTAATGAATATCGACATAAACAAACTTATTGAGGGTGGCGAATTAGCCATCCTTAAAGGTAACGGAACAAAAGCTATTGAAAACGCTATAACGTTCCTAAAAAGGCATCCAAAAGCTACGACAAGCTTTAAAATCAATAAGAAAAGAGAATATGCAGCTAAAATATTAAAGGGGATATGAAAGACTTAAAAAATTACTTAGTTGGATGATTTACAGCAACGACTTTTTATTATACCTCGGATTTTTTAAATAAAAACTAGTTGATAACCCTCCGCCCTTACCAAGAAAAGGTAACTGAATCTATATTAGACAGATTTAAAAAGGG
>QMOV01000143.1 GCA_003650305.1 Bacteroidota bacterium
CGTCTGGTTACTCTGTCATTTTTATACATATACTTGTGATTTTGTGTATACATATTTCAGGACGGGTCAAAATTGATGCTAACGGTTAGTATAAGAATTGTAGCGGATTATAAGGTGCGAACCTTTCAATTTATCACTAAACTTTATACAAAGATACTGACTTCTAATTAAGGATTAAAACCGCTATTATTTTTATACATTGTTGTGCTTTCGTACTACTTTATTCCTTTAAGAGAAACCTAATTGCAACATCACAGTAATAATTACTTGAATTAATTAAAGTATTAACCATTCCTGTTCTAAAACTAAATTTGAAAATAGAAATTTTATACTTCGATCATTTTCTCCGAATAGCTATGATAGGCTGTACCGAATTCCTTTGCTCTTGAATCTGGAAATAAATGGAATACTCCTTCTTTAAGTGCATTGACAATACCTTCGGAAACCAAGGATGCTGGTTCCGCTACATCACTAATGCCTGCTTCTTTAGCCATATCAGTTGCAATAGGACCTGGATGTACACTTAAGACGGTAATTCCTTTGTCTGCTAAAGAATCTTTAAGTCCTTGGGTAATTGAATAAGATGCTGCTTTTGATATTGAGTAAGTGCTTAAATCTCTAAAGTTTTTTAGCGATGCAACAGAATTAATTTGGACGATTGCTCCATCCCCGTTTTTTTCAAGGAAAGTGGCAAATGCACGTGCCATACGGAGCAATCCGTAGGCATTGATGTTAAGTTCGTATTGAAGAACTTCTTCTACATTTTCACTGAATAGATCAGTCACTGAAAGAACCCCTGCATTATTAACCAAAATTTGAACATCTGATGCCATTTGAGCAAGATTAGAGATGGATTCTGGTTTTGAAATGTCAACATATACTGGTACAACTTTAGCACCATATTGTGTAACCAAAGCATCAGTTTTCTTAATGTCTCTTACTGCAAGATAAACTTTGCTTGCGCCATGTTCAATAAATGATTCAACAATCGCTTTACCGATACCTCTGTTAGCTCCAGTTACTAAAGCTATTTTCCCTTTTATTTCTATACTCATACTTTTTGATTTTTCAGCTATTAGATATCATATGTTTGTTTTTACAATCAATATTTTTAATAATGATTTACATTTTTATGGGTTTTCGATGTTCATCCAAATTATATCTTTCGTTTTCTATACTGATTATTTTGAACTAAAATATTGACAGAATTCTACGGATTTTTTTGTATGAATCACAACGTTTGGTGTAAAATGCGTTTTAATGCATTTTACATGGTGTTGTGCTTAGTGTTTATTCTTAATTGAATAAAACTATTCCTTTGTTAATTGTCGGACTAAAGAGTCTACAATTTCTTGTTCATTAAAAGGGTTGTCAGGTAGTTGAATATCTACTGCAACTCCAGTCATGCAACTTCCTTCTGTATTTCGTTGATACCAATGTTCAGGGGTAAATGCTCTAAGTCCAGATGTTTTCATCTCATGATTTACAAACCTTCCTGTAGAGCAACCTCGGGCATAAGTTCTGGCTTCTTGACCAACGATTTTTCCGAATTGACTATCTTTAATAACACTTGCAAACTGAATTGCACTGGAGTAGGTTCTTCTACCTACAATTACATATATCTCTCCATCGAATTTTGGTTTATTACTAACCTCATGCTCATCCTTAAAATCATAAATGGCTACTTCACCTATTCTCCCAGGAAAATCTTCATCAGTTTCATTTACTCTACCAATAAAATGAGACATACTTTGCCATTTCTTCTTGGCGGTATGTGAAAAAATGCCCTCTATCCATAAATCAGTAAAGCCTCCACCATTTTCACGAATATCGATGATAAGATATTTGCTGCCCTTATCTCTTAATGTACTAAACATAGAATCAGTTAGCGCGTACAATTCCTTATTGCCCTCTGGCAAATAAAACGTGTTAGCCTTGAAATAACCTACTTGATTATCGGCAAGTAACTCAAATGAAAACTTATCCTCAAAGCTTTTATTTCCACTACGTTGAGAGAATAAATCTATATTTTCATTTATTGTTATTTCCTTAATCTCTTCTCCTTCTTTAATGCCTAAAACAAAACTTTTTGAACTACCATATTGCTCCCATAACTTTTTGGCAAAGGTCTGAGATATCCAATTTCTTCTCATGTCAGAATTATCTCCTCGCGTATGTTTTTCCAAATGTTTTGTAATTTCAATGGCATCAATACCATTAATGCTGTGTATTCTCGTACCGGATGCAATACCATTTGAGGAAGTCTTTACAAACAAGCGGAAGTCTTTATCAATATGAACAGATAAGGGGAGCAAGCGATCTCCCAGTTTTATTGCCTCATTTACCTGTTTATTTCGTTCCGGCAGTTCTATACCATTATGCCCATCGGACAATATTGGATTCAATAGTGAGAACAAGCGAAATACATCAAGCTGATTCATAGGAGCTGTTATTTGCTTTAGGATCTCATTCTTTACTCGCAACAACTCTTCATAATCTACTATCATGAGCAAATTAGGATGTGTTTCTCGAATTTGTTTTATCAAGTTTTCTAATTCAGCCTTGATCGAATCAGGTGAATAAACTTCTGTTGCTACGCTTGGGTAATCAAAGCCAGTACTTTTGGATACATTACTTTGAGAAAACGAACTATTTATATAAAATAAACAGAGTAAGATTATGGTTGTAATTTTTTTCATATGATTGGATTGTTAATAATTGTTTTTTTGTGTATTAAGCACAACGTTTAGTATATGAGTAGTGGCTGACCTCAGGAAGCTATTACTTATATACCTTGTTGTGCAACGTATTTAAATTCATAATAGCCCTCTGGTGCGCTTATCGGTCTTCTCTGGGTTTTTCCTGTATTTGATTTTACTTCTATATAATACTCTATTATCATATTTTTTTCCTGTATTGGGAAACTTGCTGTCCAATGATTGGGATGATTATCCATGCTCATTTTTATCTCGTTCCATTTAGTTTCCCCTTTTATCTTCCAGTTTACAACTATGTCATCAGTAGACAAGCTTTCACCACTGTAGTCAATAATAGTTGAGTAGAGAATCGCTTCTTGGTCTATTAGAATTTCTGGGAGAACTTTTTTAACTGATATAAATATCATGTCCTCATCCCAAATAGCTTTTGTTCGGCAATGTACAGCATCTTCATATAGCCATCCTGTTTTTACACCTAACTCATCAAATCCTTCAAAGAACGATTTAAATTCAATAGCTAGTTCGTCTAGATTATAGCTGAAACCCTTGACTGTGTATCCTGGCATTACAGACTCCCATGTTTTCAAAGCCAATGAATCTTCTTTGACACCAAATAGAGGAACATACACATTCTTATTCAGAATAATAGAGTTAGTGTATGCTGTTAGGTACTCAATCTGGTCTTCTTCATAGTACTGTGCTATTTTAATTCTTTTGATCGTGTAAGGACGACCATAGGCTGTTTTTAATTTTGATAATTCATTATTTACAATGTCATCATATATACTGAAAAGCTCATGGTCTTCAGGTGGTTGAGCTACTAAAATGGTCTCTTCATCAACCAGTTTTAGCAAGCAGTCAACATGCTGAATGCCCATCATATCAAAATTTGATATGATATTATACTTTGTAAATCCCAAGAGCGAGTCGTTCAGATTAAAAAACTCCTGATCACTTACTCCATTGAATCTATTTTCCGTTAATAGAGCACAAGTAGAAAAGGCTGTTCCTATACCATCTGTAAGCACATTCCCTCCTGTGTTAGTAAACGGGAGCTTAAGTACTTCAAATCCAAGTTGATTTGCAATAGGCACAATAACGGTATCCATTGGACTGTGATAAATTTCACCACTTTTTGTTTTGATAAAATCAATTGAATCATTGCATGCCAAATCTGTAAAGGTAGATGCGTACTTATACTGACCATCCGTAATTTTGAAATCTCCATTTTTCATAAACACGGCACTCGGACCCCAATCCCTCGGTGTGTTCTCCCCGCCTGTCTTCAAGTTGATAAAGGTCACATTGGCCAAGTCAATTCCCCACTTTTCAAACCATTTCTCAGCTTCTTTCTTCCCTTCTTCTCCTGCTACAAAAGGATAAATATGGGTATCCTTTGCAAATTCAATAATCAGTTCTTTAGGAATATACGGTGGCCATACGAAGAAAACGCCATTGGCTGGTTCCCATTCAGCTGCCATTCTATTTTTAGCGATTTGTAAATAATTCTTGTGCTGAAGTTCGTTTTTAGCTTTCTCATTTTTGCATGAGACAAGCAAAATAGTTATCACGATAAAAAAACAAATTCTGTTCATTGTTTCTGCTTTATGTTGCACAACGGTCTTGGCTATGCGTAGTGTGGGATTTTGAAACGATTAACTTTCAATTTACTACGAATTTTATTTAATACTAATATCTTAATACAAGCACATTACCCGCATTACGTATAGCATTTGTTGGCAACAGTAATTCTGTTATTTTCATAGATAGTTAGAAATTAAAATCGTTATTTAGAACACCAACTTCACTAGCATATAGCTTCCATCCATCAACAATTTTTTTAAGTAACTCTGGATTATCAGTAGATAAATCTGTTGTTTCCCCAGGGTCTGTACTAAGGTTAAATAATTTCCATTTAGCTTCACCATAGGGTTCTGGAACAAACGAAGCTTTATAATCACCTAATCGAGCCCATTTGCCATTTGCCATTTCGCCAGCAATTATTTCGGTATTACTATAAATTTTTTCTTGTTCGCCCGATAATACCTTAGTGATGGAGTTTCCTCGCATACTTGCAACTTGACGCCCATTAAACTCATTTGGGTGGTCTAAGTTTGCCATTTCTAAAATTGTAGGCATAATATCAGTTACATATGAAAACGCTTCTATTTTGCGTTCACCTTTGATTCCTGGGCCTGTAATAATTAATGGGCTACGGATTCCTCCTTCTCCTACA
>QMOV01000144.1 GCA_003650305.1 Bacteroidota bacterium
AACTAACAATTTCGGGATTATTAATTGGTTGCCAGAAATGCCATTGTGGTTATATGTTGTTCTTGGCGTTTTGCTTTTAGATTTTATTGGAGCTTATATTGCACATTATGTAGAGCATAAAGTAAAACCTTTATGGATGATACATTTGGTACATCATACAGACCACAAGGTAGATACTACAACAGCTAATAGACATCATCCTTTAGAGAGCGTTATCCGTTTTATATTTACACTTATTGGAGTTTTTATTATTGGTGTACCAATTGGAATTGTGATGCTTTACCAATCATTGTCTTTAGTGGCTACACAATTTAGTCATGCAAATATGAGGTTGCCAAAAAAAGTGGATCATGTTATTAGTTATTTTTTAGTATCTCCAGATATGCATAAAATTCATCATCATTATATGTTGCCTTATACCGATTCTAACTACGGAAATATTTTTTCTATTTGGGACAGAATTTTTGGCACTTATATGAAAATGGATAGAGAAAACTTAGTGTATGGTATTGATGTGTTTCCTGATGAAGCTACAAATAGCAATATTGTAGATTTATTGAAGCAACCGTTTCAAAAATATAAAAAACCAACTATAATAAATTTGATAGAAAAAAATGAATAAAATTTTAATCTTCGGAATATTTTTGCTCTTAATGAATTGTAATACTTCGCATCAAATAGATATTCAAGGACATCGAGGTTGTCGTGGATTAATGCCAGAAAACACATTTCCTGCTTTTGAAAAAGCAATAGATTTAGGCGTGCATACTCTAGAATTAGATTTGGCTATTTCTAAAGACCGAAAAGTCGTAGTCTCTCATGAACCCTATATTAATAGATTGTTTTGTTTAGATACACTCGGAAAAGAAATCTTTTTGAAAGATAGTATATCATTCAATCTATTTAAAATGACGTATCAAGAAATTAAGGTTTTCGATTGTGGTACAAAAATGTTTTCTAGATTTACTGAACAACAAAAAATGAAAACTTATAAACCATTATTAAGTGAAGTTTTTAAGATGGTTAAAGCAAAGAATAGTAAGGTAAAGTTTAATATAGAAATTAAATCAGATCCAAAATACGATGATATTTATACACCTAAACCAGAAGAATTTGTACGTTTAGTTTTAGAGCTTATTTACAACTATGATGTTTTTGAGCTTACAAATTTACAGTCTTTCGATTTAAGAATTTTAGAAGAAGTAAAACGACAAGCACCAAAAATGAAAGTTGCGCTATTAGTGGGTGAATTTGAAGTAATTAAAGATAAATTAGCAAGATTAAGTTACTCACCTGAAATATTAAGCCCTTATTTTAAACTATTAGACGAAAAGACTGTGAAAAATTATAGAGCAGAAGGCTTTATAATAGTCCCTTGGACGCTTAACACGATAGAAGACATGCAGCTTATGATACGTTATAATGTAGATGGCATAATAACAGATTATCCAAATAGGTTGATTAAGCTTTTAAATAATCATTAATTCGATAGTAATTTGAAGCGCCAATCTTCATTGAAAATTCACAGCTAAATCTATGTTATTAATAAGTTTTCAACAAAGTTATTAACAATAATTGCCGTTCCTCTGTTTTTTATGCATTTCATAGATTATTTTTCTTTAAGAGATGCAAATCTAATTAGATTTACACCTTAAATTTTAGGGATTAATAGTTACTGTTGAGTTCATTATTAATTAGAACTTAATAGCATTTCATTTGAAAAAATATTTACTAGTATTCGTTATAGCTTTTGCAAATTCTTTATATCAGAATTTATTCGCACAGGAGCGATTTGCCACAATAAAAAAAAATGTCAATTTTAGGGCAAGTGGCTTATATCATGATTTAAATAAGTCAAAAGATACCTTATTGCTTAAAAGTGATAAAAAGATTAATCATATATACTCTATCAATAAGCACAATAAGAGAGAGATTAATAATTTTGTAAATTCAAATTCTTATAAGCTATCTCTTAAAAATTTAAGTAAAGGCAAACACGTATTTGTTGTTAGTCAATCTCCAACACTAATAGTTTTTGTTGTTCATATTCTAAAAGACTTACACCCTATTACTACAATTGATTCAGAAGATGTAGCATTGTTAAAAAATTGATTTAAGATGTTATTTATATATTAAATACTTATTCCTTTTAGTTTTAAAAGCTTCTAATCCGTCTTTCCAAGTGGCTTTAATTTCCGCTTTGGTTAATCCTTGTTCAATTTGTTGTTGTAGTTTTTTGGTGCCAGCCAGTTTAGTAAAGAAATCATTAAAGAATTCTTCTTTATTTAATGATGAAGCGTAGGCTCCAATTAAATAATTAAGATGAATTTCATTGAGCTGTACTTCATTTGTTAAATCGAAACCACAACATTCTATGCCTTGGTGTTTTGGGTATTTAGCACCTTCATTTGGTTGAGGTGTGAAACAATAATTTATATCTTCATCTGCCGTAAAAGGTGAGCCATATACTTGAAATTGCTTATCTGTACCTCTGCCAATACTAATGTTTGTGCCTTCAAAAAAACATAAACTAGGATATAAATTTATAGCTTTATCGTTTGGTAAGTTTGTAGATGGTTTTATAGGCAAACTGTAAGACGTATTATGAGTGTAGTTTTTAATT
This sequence comes from Bacteroidota bacterium, assembly GCA_003650305.1. Classification (GTDB taxonomy): domain Bacteria; phylum Bacteroidota; class Bacteroidia; order Flavobacteriales; family Flavobacteriaceae; genus PRS1. The sequence continues at coordinate 2,624 of QMOV01000144.1, forward strand.
GGAATAACAGTAATATCACATTGAACGCCATTTTCTAACCATTCTTCTCCGTTTATCATTTTCGCATATTCGCCAATAGTCATGCCATGCACTACAGGAACAGGATGCATCCCAACAAAACTTTGGTGTTCAGGCTCTAAAATTGGCCCATCAACATAATGTCCATTAGGATTTGGTCTGTCTAAAATAAGTAGAGGAATATTTTGTTCTGCACAAGCTTCCATAACGTAATGCAACGTGGAAATGTAGGTATAAAAACGAGCGCCAACATCTTGTATATCAAAAACCATGACATCAATATTTTTTAAATGTTCTGCTCTAGGTTTTCTATTTTTTCCATATAATGAAATTATAGGTAATCCTGTTTTAGTATCTATTCCATCTTTAACTTTTTCTCCAGCATCAGCAGTGCCTCTAAAACCATGTTCGGGAGCAAAAATTTTTTTAACATCGACTTTAAGAGAAACTAACGAATCAACCAAATGAGTGAAACTTCCATCTTCTGTCTTCCGTCTTCCGTCTTTAAATATAACACTCGTCTGATTTGCAACAATCCCAACTTTATTCCCATTTAATAAAGACAAATACTTTCCAATTTGGTTTGCTCCAACAATAACAACTTTGTCATCCTGAACTTGTTTCAGAATCTCATTATTTTGAGCAGACTTTTTTCTGTCATTAGAACTACAAGAAATCAGTACCAAAACAATCCCGATAATTATCGGGAATAAAACTGTATTTTTGAACATATTAAAACCTATTATTATAATTGTGAATTACGAATATTTTATAGCAAAACGCATTATAAGTAGTAAAGCGTATAAAAATAGTATTTCGGCACCAATAATAAAAATTGGTATTGCTGCAATAGCTATAGGAATTATTGTAATGATGATTGCTATTGCAACAGGAATAGGATTACAGCAAAAAATTAGAGATAAAGCTGTGGCGTTTAATGGTCATGTAACCATTTCTAGTTTCGATAGTAATGCTTCAGACGAATCTCAAAACCCAATTTCTATACAGCAAGAGTTTTATCCAGAATTCAAATCTGTTGATGGAATAAAACATATTCAAGCTGTAGCAACAAAATTTGGTATTATTCGTACTGAAACCGATTTTGAAGGCCTTGTACTTAAAGGTGTTGGACAAGATTTCGATTGGACATATTTTACGGAGTTTTTGGTAGAAGGCGAGCTGCCAAAGTATTCTGAAAAAATGAACAACAATGTTCTTATTTCTCAATATTTAGCCAACCGATTAGGATTTAATGTTGGTGATAGTTTTCATATGTACTTTATGAAAGCCGATGAAAGCAAACCACCATTTATTAGAAAATTTGATATTGTTGGTATTTACAACTCGGGTTTTCAAGAATTAGACGAAACCTATTTTATAGGAGATTTAAAACATGTACAACGTTTAAATAAATGGAACAAAGACCAAATAGGGAATTTCGAAGTTTTTATTGAAGATTATGATCAACTGGAAGCTAAAGGTATAGCGGTTTATCAAAACACACCTTCAACATTTAACACACAAACCGTTGCACAAAAATATGCTACAATTTTTGAGTGGATTGGTATTTTCGATAAAAACATATATGGCATTATTGGCATTATGATTATTGTGGCTGGCATTAATATGATTACTGCGTTGTTGGTTTTAATTTTAGAACGCACACAAATGATTGGGATTTTAAAGGCTTTAGGGAGTAATAATTGGAGTATAAGAAAGTTATTTTTATTTAATGCCTCGTACCTTATTGTGCTCGGGTTGTTTTGGGGAAATCTTATAGGCTTATCGTTATTATTTATTCAAAAACAATTTAAATTATTTCCTTTAGATCCAAGTGTGTATTATGTTACAGAAGTGCCTGTGTATATAAATTTTAGTTACATCATTGCTTTAAACATTGGCACATTTTTATTGTGTTTAATTATGCTTTTAGTTCCATCGTATATAATTACCAAAATCACTCCTGTAAAGGCTATTCGTTTTGAATAAAAAAAGGCTTTAAGTTTTGTACTTAAAGCCTAAAATAAAAAAGTTAAATTGTCTATCTGTTTGAGTCATCACCACAACTACCTAAAGAATCTCCAGAATGTTGGAATAAATGGGCAACAGCCCCAGGCAAAGCAATATTAATAACATGTGGATTGTTATCCACATTGTGGCACACATCTACTTTAATAGCTGATGTAGCTGCAATTAGACCTAACGCTAATGTAATTGTAAGAATTTTTTTTGATTTCATAATATAGTATTTTTAGAGTTTCTTAATATATAAGATTAAAACTATTTTTTCTAAATCACTGTAA
>QMOV01000145.1 GCA_003650305.1 Bacteroidota bacterium
CAACGTGTATAATTAATTGCTGTGGAATTTCTAAAACGGAAATTCACGCGAATTAATTATCTTTCCGCAACGGCGGAAAGTATAGCGCACTTTTAAACGCAAAAAACCATACACGAACACGTTAGCAAAAATTTATTCAATGAATTGCACTATTTTTTAGCTTACATACCTGACTTAACAGGAGATGTAGTCGTACTCATATCTCGTACACATATATATTTTCCATCTCGTTTTTCGAAATAGGACATGTAATTTCCATTCTCCATTTCTTTACCAGAAGTATCAAATTCGGTCCAGGAACCAATCTCAACCGCAGTATTACCTTCAGCATATAGGTCTACAACCTTATATACATTATAATTATCAGTTGTATCTTTTGCAATGTTATTTGCAATATAGTCTCTGATGGCTGCCTTACCTGAAAGAGGTTGTCTGTTTCGGCTATAACTTATGGCGTCGTCGCTGTAATACAAAGCCACTGCATCAGCATCTTTCGCTTTTTCACCTGCTGAATAGGCATCTTCCATTGCTTGAATTTCGACCCTAACCTTTTCCATATCAAGGACTTCTTTTTTTTCAGTAGTTGTACAGGCGGAAAGAATTAAAGCCGGAATTGCTAATAATACAAATAATCTCATGTTTTTTCTCATAATAGTTATGTGTTGGTTTGGACATCAATATACAACTTAAGCATGGGGATAAAACGATTAATAATTTTTTTTAATATTTAATTGACCAAAAAACTTATTGCTAACAACGTGTATAATTAATTGTTTCTGAATTTCCTCATCGGAAATTCCTCGGAATTAATTAACTTTATTCCCACAGCGGAAAATTGTAACTGATTTTTCGCAACTAATCATACACAAAACCGTTAGCGGCAAGCGTCAAAAAAACTTCATAAAAATGAAGTCTTCTATTGGCTTAATTGCCATGCTTCTAATCAATATCGTGTATTACTTTTAAAAAGTCTTCTCTATATTTACTGCTTATGGGAATCTCCTTATTATCAATGACTACACAGTGTTTTTTGACCGTTTCTATATGTTTTAATGCAACAATATAGGATCGATGTATTCTTGTAAAATACTCTTTTGGAAGTAATTCTAAGACTTCAGATATTTTATAGCGAGCCAAAATAGGTCGTTTGTCTGTATAGAAAGTCACATAATTACCATCACTTTCTATGTATTTTATATTTTGAACAAACAATTGATGAAATTCTGATCCGCTTTTAATAAAAATTGTTTGATCAGAGATATCAGAAGAAATTTCAGAACTTGTAGTTTCACCCCTAATATTTCCTTCTAAAAGCTGTTTTGCTTTCATAACTGCTTGAAGAAGTCTATCAAATTCAATAGGTTTCAAAAGATAGTCAACTGCTTTAAGCTCATAACTTTCTAAAGCATATTCAGAATAAGCGGTAGTAAATATAATAAGCGGTGGATTTTGCAAAAACTTAGGAAAGCTAATTCCCGATAATTTCGGCATATTTATGTCTAAGAAAATAAGATCAATTTTATGCTGAGGCAGATATTCAAGCGCATACAAAGGATCTCTAAAAGTTTTCTTTAATACCACAAATGGTATGCTGCTTAAATGAAATTTAAGTACATCAATAGCAGCGGGTTCATCATCAATTATAACACAGTTCATAAGTATTCCTAATCAAGTTGCAGAATAAGTAAAGATACATAATATCCATTTTCTTCTTTTGTATCCAAAGTATACATATTTGGATATAAAATGGCGAGCCTCTTTTTTAAATTATCAAGTCCGAAACCAGAGGGTTCATCTGTTAAGCCATAAACTCCTTGATGTATTGTATTGGTTACTTTAAAATATAACTTTTTTTGTTCCACCTTTAAAGAGATATCGATTATTGATTTTACTTTAGGATCAATCCCGTGTTTAATCGCGTTTTCAACAAAAGGAATAAGTAACATTGGACTTATTTTATCTGCGTTTAGATCTCCTTTAGTAACAAAATTTATAGATACATCGTCTTCTTCGGCAATCCGTAACTGATAAACCTTAATAAAATTTTTAAGATGATGAATTTCTTTTTCGAGTGCTACTTTATCTTCATTCGTTTCATAAACCATATAACGCATCAATTCTGCCAGTTTAGCAATTCCATCGGCTAATTCGGGAGCATTATACTTTAATGATTTGGCATAAAAACTATTTAAAACATTAAACAAAAAATGAGGATTAATTTTAGACTTTAAAAAAGCCATCTCTGTGGAAAGTTTTTCTTCAAGCAAAACTCTTTTAAGTTTTTCATTTTGTATCCAATATTTAATCAGCGAATAAGACAAAGCAACTAATAAAATAAAGAAACTAACAACTAAATTATAAATTAAATACACAACAAAAGACTCACTCACTGAAGAGAAAAAAGCTGCCAAATACCTATAATCTACAATACTTTCAAATAAATTAATAAGTATATAACCACTAAGCAACGAAAAGATTAATGTTTTAATTTTTTTCAATCGCAAAAATTTTGGAACTAAAAAAAATGCGGTTGCATAAAAAACAATTTGATTCATAAACATCCCAAACCCTATTGCAAGCCAATATGGACCACTTTCTTTTCTAAAGTCACCTATTGTAGCTGTATAGTTTAAAATTAAAAAGTAACCTATTCCCCATACTAAAATATGAATTATTGGCTCTATATATTTTTTCATACTGAATCGTTTCTTTGTCAAAAATAGGGTTTAAAATAATTTAAAATTTTAAATGGTACAAAAGATGTCATTATAGTGACCAAATTCCATATTGCTGTGAAGTTCGCCTTTTTTCACACAATTATGGATTTCTATCACAGCAAAGAAGGCAACAATCACATTCATTTTATGGTGTCATTCAAACATTCTAATATTGTTTCAAATTAATTATTAAATCATAAAAAAATGAAAAAAGCAGTTGTAGTATTCATCGCATTAATCTTAGGAATTAATTCCTTTGGACAATCAAGCTCCAACAAAGAATTAGAAAATAATATTGATGGCTTATTTGAAAGTTATTCTTATTATAATCGGTTTATTGGAAATGTTTTAATTAGCAAAGACAACCACATCATTTATCAAAAAAGTTTTGGTTATGCTGATATAGCCGGAAATAAAAAAAATACTTAAAAATCAATATTTAGTATTGCCTCACTCACAAAATCATTGACAGCGGTTGGAATTATGAAATTAGTTGAAGATGGAAAATTGACATTAGAAACACCTATTTCAACCTGTTTTCCAGATTTTATGCCTGATTATTCAAAAGACATAACAATACAACATTTGTTAAATAACAGTTCTGGTATGGAGGCCAATATTGGCAGAACAGACGACAATGGAAATGGACTTATGCCAGAAAAAACGCTAATAACTCTTGATGAACTTTTAGAAAAATTTAAAAGCTCTAAATTAAAGTTTAAGCCAGGAACTGGTTACGACTATAATAATTTTGGATACTTGCTTTTAGCTAATGTCATTGAAAAAGTAAGCGGACAGCTTTATGCTGACTTTATGCAACAAGCCATTTTTAAACCTGCAGGAATGAAAAATACAGCCATTACTTCATTCAAATCTTTAAACCAAAAAGCGCAACCATATTTAGGTTTAGGTATGGATAAATTTAAAAAATTCAATGCGCCTTTCCATCCTTCTTGGCTTAAAGGTGCGGCTGATATGAATTCAACCACTGTTGACTTATTTAAATTTATGCAAGCTTTAGATAATGGAACATTATTAAAATCAGAATCCATGAATAAACTATACACCTCTACACAAGCAATGGGCGTTAATGAAATGGCTTCTGGCTTAGGTTGGGTTATTGATAAAAAAGGAGATGAAAAATGGATATACAATAACGGGTTACTTCCTGGTTATGCGTCTGTAATGGGTTCATTACCAGAAAAAAATATTGAAATAATTATCTTATCCAACGCTACGTCTGTAAATCCAGTTGTGGATGAGTTTCAAGGTGAAGTTACTTTTGTCCCTGAAATTACTGATAAAATTATTTCACTGGTTCAAGGGAAAATTGTAGAAAATTTACCAATACCCACAAAGATTATAAACAATAGTATTGTTAATGTTACAAAGGAATATCAATTGGATAATGAACACTCACTTCTGATAAAAAAAGAAGGAAACACCTACTCGTTAGAAACAACTGGTAAAGAACCTTGGTCGATTTTTACGTATACGTTTTCAAGAAATGCGACAGAAAATGATGCCTTTAGTGAAACGGCTTTGTTTTTTGCGAATGCAATGAGTACTCAAAATTTTGAAGGACTTATAAATTATGCCAATGATCAAATGAAAGGGTTTTTAGGCACAGAAGAAGGTTTAGGGCAATTAAAAGGAATGTGGGCAAATTTTTTACAACATGCAGGTAAATTTACATCATATAATATTTATAAAATTGAAGGGGATGAAGTTAAAAATGTTCATATCAGATTTCATTTTGAAACAGTGGATATTGGAATTGTACTCAGTATTAACGCCGACCATAAAATACAAGGAATGTTTATGGATGATTCAGTTAAAACAATTCATATCAATACCGCAAAATTAATACCAATAAATAAAAATGAATTTTTTATCAATGGGCATCAAAATGGTGGGATGCAAGATTTAAAAATAATCATATCTAATACGGGATTAATCTTAACAGATGGTTCCATAAATTTTAAAGCTGAGGTTATAAACCCTTAGTAGAGTAATAAAAGCCAGCCGCTAACAATGTATATAAAAAATAGCAGTTAAGAGTTAAACCTAAAGTTTGGTTCTTTTCTGCTATCTTTGTTTACAAACCGAAAATAGTGCACACAAGTCTGCTACTTTTCATATACGAAACGATGGAGAACATTCGGCGAAAAGGCCGACCCAATTTGCTACGTTGTCCGCTATCGCTCCCA
>QMOV01000146.1 GCA_003650305.1 Bacteroidota bacterium
TATTATTCATGTTCATGGTTGGTTAGCATCATTATTGCCTCTTTATCTTAAAGAATATTATAAAGACGAACCTTTATTTACAAGCAGTAAAATTGTAACCTCCTTATACAATCAAAGTTTTAATGGTGCGTTAAATAAAGACATGATTAACAAAATTAAATTTGATAATCTAGAAAATGAAGCTATTGAAATATTAAAAACACCTACTTATAATAATATAATGAAAGTTGCTATAGATTATTCTGATGCTTTAATTGTCGGTTCAGAAGAAATCCCAAAAGAATTACAAGACTATTTAAATAATTGCAATAAACCTGTTTTAGAATACCACAGTGCAGAAACTTTTGCAGAAGCTTACACCGAGTTTTACAAGACCCAAGTTTTAAGTCAGTAAAAAATACATGAAACGAGCATGATAAAAATTTTCTCACACAAGAAAATCATAAATAGCGAACAGCATGTGTCTTTTAAAAGACAATAACAAATAACACATGAAAAAGATAAAATTAATTTTAAAAAACATAACACTAATCGCATTTATTCTTGGAGGGTTTATTGCTTGCGATAAAGATTTTTCCAGTTTAGATTCCGATGTTATAAACCCGGATAATGCAGCAAATTTTTCGACAGGTTTCGATGAATATTCTGTTATAACATATAACAAAAATACTGGTCCAGTTCAAACTAACGGATTATCATCTAATCTTTTAGGATATTATTTTGATCCTGTTTTTGGAACTTCAATTTCTAATTTTGTGTCACAAATGAGCCCAACTACTTTCAATCCAACATTTGGAGAAAATGTTGTGTTAGATTCAGTTGTATTAACGATACCATATTTTAGTAGGCTTATAGAAACTGATGAGGATGGTAATACCACCTACGAATTAGATTCAATTTTTGGCGATACACCAATAAAACTTTCCATTTATAAAAACAATTACTTTTTAAGAGATTTCGATCCAGACTCTGAATTTAATGACCCTCAAAAATATTTTTCTAATGGATCTACTTTTTCAGAAGGCGAACTCCTTTATGAGGATTTAAGTTTTTCTCCTAGTGAAGAACAAATTGTTTTAACTGTAATTGATACCTCTACCAATGAGCCAGTAGTAACTAATAGATTAGCTCCAGCCATAAGAGTAAAACTCAACAATCCTAACGATACGTTTTGGCAGGATTTAATTTTTAATAAAGAAGGTGAGCCAGAGTTAAGCAACATAAATAATTTCGCAGATTACTTTAGAGGTCTTTATTTTAAAGTGGAGGCAACAGCTGTTAACGGAACTTTAATGATGCTTGATTTTACTTCTACTAGCACTCATCTTACATTATTTTTTACTAGTGATATTGTTAACTCCGATTCTGATTCTGACACGGAAACGATTGAAAACGAAGGTACTTTTGTTCTTAATTTTACTGGTAACAAAGTTAACATTTTTAACAACAATTTTATCACTATTCCTGATGGCGATTCCATTAATGGAGATGAAAAATTATACTTAAAGGGAGGAGAAGGTTCGATGGCAATAGTTAATTTATTTAATGGTGATGATGAAGGAAACTCAATTGAGTTTGAACAGTTTAAAAACGATTATAAAGAAAATAATATTCAAAAAAAGCTAATAAACGAAGCCTATTTGGAGTTTTATGTAGAACAAACTATTGTACAAGGAGAAGAGCCAGATCGTGTATATTTATTCGATTTAAATAATAACATCACGCTAATTGATTATGTTTTTGATCAATCTGTAACTGCAACTACAACTAAATTAGATCATTTAGTTCCACTACAAAGAGTAGATGATAATCCTAATGGAGAAGGCATAAAATATAAAATTAGGATTACAGAGCATATAAAAAATTTGGCTCTTAAAGATTCTACAAATGTTAAACTAGGTCTGGTTGTTACAACAAACGTTGCTTCAATAACTGCTTTTGAGTTACAAAATGAAACTGATGTTTTAGGTGCAATCCCTTCAGGCGCAATATTATCACCTAGAGGAACCGTTCTTCATGGAAACAATACTTCTAATTCAGATAAAAAAGTTACTTTTAAAGTATATTATACAGAACCTAATAATTAAAACATGTGTGGAATAGTTGGGTATATTGGACATCGTGAAGCTTATCCTATAATTCTAAATGGATTAAAACGTTTAGAATATAGAGGGTATGATAGTGCTGGAATTGCTTTATTTGATGGTGAAGATATTAAGCTATCAAAAACTAAAGGCAAGGTTAATGATCTTGAAAAAAAGATCGAATCCGAAATATCTACAAATGGAACTTTAGGTATTGGTCATACACGTTGGGCAACTCATGGTGTTCCTAATGATGTTAACTCTCATCCGCATTATTCAAATTCAGGCAATCTAGTAATTATTCATAATGGAATAATTGAGAACTACGAATCTTTAAAAAAAGAGTTACTAAAAAGAGGATATTCTTTTGCTTCAGATACAGATACCGAAATCCTAATAAATCTTATTCAAGACATAAAGGAAAAAGAAAACGTAAAACTTGGCAAGGCAGTGCAAATTGCATTAAATCAAGTAGTTGGAGCATATGCTGTTGCAGTATTCGATAAAGAAAAGCCCAATGAGATTGTGGTTGCTAAACTTGGAAGCCCATTGGCTATTGGTATTGGAGATGGGGAATTTTTTATTGCAAGCGATGCTACACCTTTTTTAGAGTATACTAAAAATGCCATTTATTTAGAAGATGAAGAAATGGCAATTATTAGAAAGCATAAAGATGTTAAAATTAGAAAGATTAAAGACGATTCTTTAGTAAATCCTTATGTTCAGGAACTGCAAATGAACCTAGAACAAATAGAAAAAGGAGGATATGACCACTTTATGTTAAAAGAAATTTTTGAGCAACCTAGTGCTATTAAAGACACCTATAGAGGAAGACTTTTAAGCAAGGAAGCTATCATTAAAATGGCTGGTGTAGAGGACAACATGAAAAAATTTATAAATGCCGAAAGAATAATTTTTATTGCTTGCGGTACTTCTTGGCATGCAGGATTAGTAGCTGAATATATTTTTGAAGATTTAGTGAGAATTCCTGTTGAAGTTGAATATGCATCAGAATTTAGATATCGTAATCCGGTAATAAAAGAAAATGATGTTGTTATTGCAATTTCTCAATCTGGTGAAACAGCAGATACTCTTGCGGCAATAAAATTAGCAAAATCAAAAGGTGCTTTTGTTTTTGGTGTTTGCAATGTTGTAGGGTCTTCTATTGCAAGGGAATCTAATGCTGGAGCTTATACACATGCTGGGCCAGAAATTGGTGTAGCATCAACAAAAGCGTTTACGACACAAATTACTCTTTTAACTTTAATAGCATTACGATTAGCTAGAGCAAAAGGGACTATTTCAAGTTCTGACTATCGTCTTCATTTGCTTGAGTTAGAAATGATTCCAGAAAAAGTTAATGACGCTTTAAAATCAGAAGCTCATATTAAAAAGATTGCTGATATATATAAAGATGTACATAATTTTTTATATTTAGGTAGAGGATATAACTTTCCCGTAGCTCTTGAAGGTGCTTTAAAACTAAAAGAAATTTCATATATACATGCCGAAGGATATCCAGCAGCAGAAATGAAACACGGTCCTATTGCTTTAATTGATGATAATATGCCAATTGTTGTTATTGCAACAAAAAAAGGGCATTACGATAAAATTGTAAGCAACATACAAGAAATTAAATCTAGAAAAGGAAAAATAATTGCTATTGTAACCGAAGGAGATACGAGTGTTAAAGAATTAGCCGATCATGTTATTGAAGTCCCAGAAACATTAGAGTCTCTTACGCCTCTTTTAACCACTATTCCTTTACAATTATTATCCTATCATATTGCAGTAATGCTCGATAAAAATGTTGACCAACCTCGTAATTTAGCCAAATCTGTTACCGTAGAATAATTCTATATTACTATAATTTTTATTTCACTTCCCTTTTTTTTAATACCATTTTATCAAAAAAGTGTATATTGCTGTTATATAAAAACAAATTAATACACAATATGAGAACAATTACTAAAATTATTTTATTGTTTTTTTGTGCATTTACTTATGCGCAAACCACAGTAAATGGTAACGTTTTAGATGATAGTGGTCAACCATTACCAGGTGCAAACGTTATTGTTGTAGGAACTACAACTGGAGCCGTTACAGATTTTGATGGAAATTATACCCTTACTGTTGATCAAGCACCTCCATTTTCTATAAGAGTAAGTAGTGTAGGATTTGAATCTGTAACTAAAGAAGTAACCACAAATCCTCAAACGTTAGACTTTGTATTAAACGAAGGTAACGAACTTGACGAAATAGTGATTTCTGCTTCAAGAACACCTGAAAGCGTGAGAGAATCTCCTGTTACTATTGAAAGATTTGATGCTAACGATATTCAATTTGCAGCATCTCCTAACTTTTACACAAGTTTAGAAAACTTAAAAGGTGTGGATGTAAACCAAGGTAGTTTAACTTTTAATTCTGTAAATACTAGAGGTTTTGCAACTTTTGCTAATACACGATTCGTTCAATTAGTTGACGGTATGGATAATGCGTCTCCATTACTAAATTTTGTAATTGGTAATATGCTTGGTTTAAACGAACTAGACATTGCTAGTGTAGAACTATTACCAGGAGCATCTTCTGCATTATATGGTGCGAATGCTTTTAATGGTATTTTGTTTATGAACAGCAAAAGCCCTTGGGATGATCAAGGAGTAAGTGCCTATTATAAAACTGGACTTACGGTTCAAGATTTAGCAGGCGATAACAAATTTTATGATTTCGGTATTCGAGCCGCTCATGCTTTTAGCGATAAATTTGCTGCTAAAGGATCGTTCTCTTACTTATCAGGTACCGATTGGCATGTAGGA
>QMOV01000147.1 GCA_003650305.1 Bacteroidota bacterium
AGATAATTTTGTTTATTTTTCTTCTACACAAGATTTAGATATAATTATATATGACATATTAGGAAAACAAGTTTTAATTGAAAATGTAAATTCAACAAAGGATTTTATTAATGTTTCAAATCTTAATAAAGGAATTTATTTAGTGAAAATTAATTCCAGTCAAGGCGCAATACCTAAAAAACTAATTCGTCAATAAAATTTAAAATTTAATTCGTAAAAAAGATCATTTTTAAATGGTCTTTTTTACTTTTACAAAGATGTTATCAATAACTTTTAAAAATCATATTTCTAATTTTATAGGGGATTTCATCTCAAACACACAGTCGATTTCAGGTGGAGATATTTCAAAAGCATATCTTATAGAAACCTCTCGAAAAAAATATTTTTTAAAAATTAATTCCAATAATAATGCATTAAACATGTTTAATGCAGAAAAAATGGGACTTGAAGCTATTGCAAATACCAATACAATCGCAACTCCAAAAGTTTTCGCAGAAGATGTTTTTCAAAATAATGCATTTCTCATTTTAGAGTATATAGAATCTAAATCGCCTAATAACAAGGATTTTGAAAATTTAGGACAAAAATTGGCAGAACTACATAAACATCAGTCTTCAGATTTTGGTTTTATTGATGATAATTTTATTGGAAGTCTTCCTCAACAAAACAATAAACATAACAATTGGACAGTATTTTACATATCCCAAAGATTGTTACCTCAAATAGAACTTGCAATCTCTAAAAAATTATTAGAACAAAAAGATGTTCCAGATACTAAAACTATGAACAAGGTTTGTAATAATATATTTAAAAAAGTATCGCCATCTTTACTTCATGGCGATCTTTGGAGTGGTAATTATCTAATATCTACCGAAGGAGAACCATATCTAATCGATACAGCTGTATATTATGGACATTCTGAAGTGGATATTGCTATGAGTAAATTGTTTGGTGATTTTGGAGCTTCTTTCTATGAAACCTATCATAGTTCATTTCCAAAAACTAAAGGATTTGATGCAAGAATTGAACTATATCAATTATACTATTTACTTGTACATCTAAATTTGTTTGGAAGATCATATTATAATTCAGTAAAACAAATTTTTAATAGTTATTTTTAATTGTGAATTAATACGTGAATAACTTATAAATTCTGTTTTCATTTTTACACAATTTTCCAACTAAAAAAATTAAATTTGCTTTTTAATAAAACAAACACATAACTAATGATTCACTTCTTTGGAAACGTAAACAGCAAAGTATATGCTGTTAAAACAACAGAAGAATTATCAACCAAAACCATCTCAAAATTAACTTGGTTATTTGCTAACCAACCAAAAATAGATCAAGCATCACTCGATGCTTTTTTTGTTGGTCCTCGCGCTGCAATGATAACACCATGGAGCACCAATGCTGTTGAGATAACCCAAAACATGGGGATTTCAGGAATTATAAGAATTGAAGAATTTGAAGCTATTTCGGTAGAGTTTTCAGACTTCGACCCAATGATTTCAGAGAAATACAAAGGTCTAAATCAAGAATCATTTACAATTAATATTCAACCAGAATCTATTCTGGAAGTCGAAAATATTGCAGCTTACAATCAACAAGAAGGGTTAGCATTAAATGATGAAGAGATTGAATATTTAGAAGACGTTTCAAAAAATATTGGTAGAAAATTAACCGATTCCGAAGTCTTCGGATTTTCACAAGTAAATAGCGAACATTGTCGACATAAAATCTTTAATGGAACATTCATTATTGATGGAAAAGAAAAACCTTCCTCACTTTTTAAACTTATAAAAGAAACCTCAAAACAAAATCATAACGAAATTGTATCTGCTTATAAAGACAATGTTGCTTTTATTAAAGGACCTAAAGTAATTCAGTTTGCACCTAAAAGTACAGATAAACCAGATTTCTATTCGGAAAATGAGTTTGAATCAGTCATTTCTCTTAAAGCTGAAACTCACAATTTTCCTACAACTGTAGAACCTTTTAATGGTGCAGCAACAGGTTCTGGTGGAGAAATTCGTGATAGGTTGGCAGGAGGAAAAGGCTCAATCCCATTAGCTGGAACTGCTGTTTATATGACATCATATTCAAGATTAGAAAAAGATAAACTTTGGGAACAAAAATTTGAAGCACGAGATTGGCTGTACCAAACTCCAATGGATATTTTAATTAAAGCATCTAACGGAGCTTCTGACTTTGGAAATAAATTCGGTCAGCCATTAATTTGTGGTTCTGTATTAACTTTTGAACACGAAGAAAACTCACAAAAATTAGGCTACGATAAAGTGATTATGCAAGCTGGTGGTATTGGATATGGCAAAGCTAATCAAGCCTTAAAAGACATACCAAAAAAGGGTGATAAAATAGTACTACTTGGTGGTGATAATTATCGCATCGGAATGGGAGGCGCAGCTGTATCAAGTGCTGATACTGGTGAGTTTGATTCAGGAATTGAGTTAAATGCTGTGCAACGTTCTAATCCAGAGATGCAAAAACGTGCTGCTGACACAATTCGTGCAATGGTTGAGAGTGAAGAAAACCATATTGTCTCAATTCATGATCATGGTGCTGGTGGACACTTAAATTGTTTGTCTGAATTAGTTGAAGACACAGGTGGAAAAATAGATTTAGACAAACTCCCTGTTGGAGACCCAACATTGTCTGATAAAGAAATTATTGGTAATGAATCTCAAGAACGTATGGGATTAGTGATTGCCGAAGAACATCTAGATAAATTAAAACGAATTGCAGATCGAGAACGCTCACCAATGTATACTGTTGGTAATGTTACAGGTAATAATCGATTTACTTTCGAATCTAAAACCAAAAGCAATAAACCAATGGATTTAGCTTTGGAAGATATGTTTGGGAGTTCGCCTAAAACTATTATGCATGATAAAACTATAACCAGAAATTACAATAATATAATCTATAATTCAGATAATTTTCATTATTATTTAGAACAAGTATTACAACTCGAAGCTGTGGCTTGTAAAGATTGGTTAACTAATAAAGTAGATCGTTGTGTTGGTGGTAAAGTTGCCAAACAACAATGCGTTGGAGCTTTGCAATTACCATTAAACAATGTTGGTGTAATAGCATTGGATTATAAAGGGAAAGAAGGCATTGCAACGTCCATTGGACATTCGCCTATTTCAGGATTAATCAATCCTGTTGCAGGAAGCCGTAATAGTATTACCGAAGCTTTAACTAATATTATTTGGGCACCTTTAAAAAATGGTCTAAAAAGTGTATCGCTTTCTGCAAACTGGATGTGGCCTTGTAAAAATAAAGGCGAAGATGCAAGATTGTATGAAGCTGTACAAGCTATTTCAGAATTTGCTATCGATTTAGGAATTAATGTTCCTACAGGAAAAGATTCGCTATCAATGAAGCAAAAATATAAGGACTATGATGTGATTGCTCCTGGAACGGTTATTATTTCGGCTGCTGCACATTGTAACGCAATCTCAAAAGTTGTAGAACCTGTTTTACAAGCAAATTCTGGTAATATTTACTATATCAATCTATCTCAAGATACTTATAAATTAGGAGGAAGTTCGTTTGCCCAAGTATTAAATAAAATAGGAAATGAAACGCCTAATATTCAAGATGCTTCTTATGTAAAAACCGTTTTCAATACAATCCAATATTTAATCCGAAACGAAATAATTGTTGCAGGACACGATGTGGCTTCTGGTGGATTAATTACTACACTATTGGAAATGTGTTTTGCTGAAAATAATTTAGGAGCTGAATTAGATATTACATCCTTGAATGAAAAAGATTCGTTTAAAGTACTCTTTGCAGAAAATGCTGGAATTGTGTTTCAAGCAAAAGACAATTCAATTGAAACTGTTTTAAAAGACGCAAATATAGAATTCTTCAACATAGGAAAAGTTACAGAAAGTGATGTGTTAAGCATCATTAATAATAATGAAGTATTTACCATGACAATCTCTCGTTTACGAGATATGTGGTACAAAACTTCTTTCCTATTAGACCAAAAACAAACAGCTAATAATTTAGCAAAAACACGATTTGATAATTACAAAAATCAAGCTTTACAATATACATTTCCAAAACATTTTACAGGCAAATTACCTGTCATTTCGAACGAACGTGAGAAATCTCATTCACGTCCAAAAGCAGCAATACTTCGTGAAAAAGGAAGCAACTCCGAACGCGAAATGGCAAATGCCATGTATCTCGTTGGTTTTGATGTAAAAGACGTACACATGACCGATTTAATTTCTGGACGTGAAACGCTTGAGGACATTCAGTTTATTGGAGCTGTTGGTGGTTTTAGTAATAGCGATGTGTTAGGCTCTGCAAAAGGTTGGGCTGGTGCTTTTAAGTATAATGAAAAGGCGAATACAGCACTCAAAAACTTCTTTAAACGAAGAGATACTTTATCTGTTGGGATTTGTAATGGTTGCCAATTGTGGATAGAATTAGACCTCATCAATCCAGAGCATGATGTTCATGGTAAACTAACTTATAACAATTCAAGAAAACACGAAAGTGCATTTACCTCTGTAACAATTCAAGAGAATGATTCGGTTATGCTCTCATCATTATCAGGAAGCACTTTAGGTGTTTGGATTTCTCATGGTGAAGGAAAATTTGCTTTACCATATTCCGAAGATAAATACAATATTGTAGCAAAATATGGTTATGATGCATATCCTTCAAATCCAAATGGTTCAGATTTTAATACTGCCATGATGTGTGATAAAACCGGAAGACATTTGGTTACTATGCCTCATATTGAGCGTTCAACGTTTCAATGGAATTGGGC
>QMOV01000148.1 GCA_003650305.1 Bacteroidota bacterium
CCATCAAAATCACAACATTGCAAAAGAACAAATGAAGGATTTTGGAGGTATGCTTTCCTTTACTACTAAAGGTAATAATTATGCTGAAGCGATTAAGATTGTAGAAAACTTGCAACTATTTACCTTAGCCGAATCACTAGGTGGTGTAGAATCCCTTTCTGGTCATCCAGCAAGTATGACGCATGCTAGCATACCTAAAGAAGAGCGAGAAAAAACAGGAGTTGTAGATTCGCTTATAAGGTTAAGTGTTGGGATTGAAGATATAGAAGATCTTATAAACGATTTAAAACAAGCTTTACAATAATAGTTAATTTAAATAATAGATATAACCAAAATTTAACCACAATAACCAATCATTAGATTTATTATAGCTCAATTGATGATTTAAACCATCTACCCAATCATTAAAATATAGTTGGTATCTAAAATCTAACATTAAATCTGAAAGTGCAGATAGTTTATACCTTACTCCAATACTAGTAACCATAGACCACGTAGTTCCAGATTTAGGGTTAACAGATCCATCCTCCCAAAAATTATAAAAATTATTTGGATTTGAGATTTCTCCGTCACCATAATCAGTACTCGCTTTTGGGTTAATGGAGGTATAGTGAACACCTAAACTAAAAAATGGAGCAAATTTGTAACCAAAACCTTGAAAAGCGCGAATACTTCTAGGGAAATACTCCAACTGCATTCCAACATCAAAATTCTCTGCTATACCTTTATGCGCTCTAAGTTGGTTAGCTTCAATACTCGTTTTGTCTGGTGCAACCCATGCTCCAAAATGCTGAAGATTTGTTTTATTCCAAGAGATTTCAGTTCTTAATTTAAAATGATCGTTAAAAAAATTATCTGTAGAGTAACAATTACAATCTGCTCTATAAGCAAAATTTATATAGTGAACTATTCCAATACCAATACCTGAATTTCCAAAATTTGTTTCTAAATTAGAACGGCTTCCAAAATCAGAGCGAAATTCTACTGGACCAGCAATTACACCTATTTCGTGCGAAAGCCCTAATTGGGAAAATGTTAAGTTCATTCCAAAAAACAAGAAGGAGATTATAGTTAGTTGTTTCAGGTTAAGCATAGTATATTTCAAAATATTTAGAGACTTGTTGGAACAAATATATAAAACTTCGACAAACTAACAAAAAAATCCGACAAAATGCAAACAATCTGCAACTTTAGATTGCTTTATGGTAAAATAGGTTTGACGATTTTTATTATGAAATTTTAAAAAAATACACGTTATTTTTAGAGATATCGTATATTTGTAGCGTTAAAGTCCAACAAAATTATTGTTAATTCAAAATTAGTACAAATGAAAAATAAAATTGATGCCTTTTTAGATCTAGTAAAAGAAAGAAATGGCAACGAACCGGAATTCTTACAAGCTGTAGAAGAAGTTGCAGAAACTGTAATACCTTATATTGTAAGTCAAAAAATTTATAGTGGTAAAAATATTTTATTAAGAATGGTTGAGCCAGAAAGAGTTTTAATGTTCCGTGTTCCTTGGGTTGATGATAGTGGAGAAATAGTTGTAAATAGAGGATATCGCATTCAAATGAATTCGGCAATTGGACCATACAAAGGTGGTTTGCGTTTTCATCCTTCAGTTAATTTAAGTATTCTTAAATTTTTAGCTTTTGAGCAAGTATTTAAAAATGCATTAACTACGCTACCAATGGGAGGAGGTAAAGGTGGTTCTGATTTTGACCCTAAAGGAAAATCGGATGATGAAATTATGCGTTTTTGCCATGCCTTTATGGCTGAATTATGTCGTCATATTGGTCCTAATACAGATATACCTGCTGGAGATATAGGTGTTGGTGGAAGAGAAATAGGATTCTTATTTGGTATGTATAAAAAATTACGCAACGAATTTACAGGCGTATTAACTGGAAAAGGAATGTCTTGGGGAGGTTCTTTAATTCGTCCTGAAGCAACAGGTTATGGTACAGTATATTTTGCGCAAAGTATGTTGGAAACCAAAACCGATACTCTAAACGGTAAAACGGTAGTAGTTTCTGGTTCGGGTAATGTTGCACAATATGCATGCGAAAAATCTACCCAATTGGGAGCAAAAGTTGTTACGTTATCAGATTCTTCAGGTTATATATATGATGAGGAAGGTATTGATGCTGATAAATTAGCATTTGTAATGGATTTAAAAAATGTTAAACGAGGAAGAATTAACGAATATGTTGAAAGATATCCAAGCGCAAAATTCTTTTCAGGTGAAACACCTTGGAGTGTAAAATGTGATGTAGCCTTGCCTTGCGCAACACAAAATGAATTAAATGAAGAACAAGCAAAAACATTATTAAGCAATGGATGTAAAGTTATTAGCGAAGGTGCGAATATGCCTTCTACTCCAGAAGCTGTTCATGCGTTTCAAGCAGCTAAAATTTTATATGCTCCAGGAAAAGCATCAAACGCAGGAGGAGTTGCAACTTCAGGGTTAGAAATGTCTCAAAATTCTTTACGCATTAACTGGACTCGTGAAGAGGTAGATGAAAGACTGAAGAATATTATGTCTGATATTCACGATTCTTGTATCCAGTTTGGCAAACAAGATGATGGATATATTGATTATGTAAAAGGAGCAAACATAGCAGGATTTGTAAAAGTAGCAGATGCAATGTTGGCTCAAGGAGTAGTTTGACAAAAGTATTTTTAATACATATAAGAAGCTTTCAGAATTTATTTTGAAAGCTTTTTCAATTTAATACATATTATTTTAGAGCAATTCTCGTTTGTTATAAATATATTTGAAAGTAGAAAAATTATTAAATGAAAAAGAAATTTATATTAATTATTGTTTCGGTATTGTTTTCTTTTTTTATCAATGCTCAAGATTTTTCAGCATTATGGGAAGGGCATTTTTCTTATTTAAATATAAAAGATGTTGTACAAGGTAATAATAAAGTCTATGTAGCTTCCGAAAATGCAGTATTCACTTACGATATAGAAACGTTAGATTTAAATAAAATTTCTACGATTCATGGTCTTTCGGGAGAATTTATTTCTACAATACATTATAGCGAAACATTTGAACAACTTATAATTGGATACGAAAATGGACTAATTGAAATATTTTTTGAACACAATGATGAAGTTCTTTCCGTTGTAGATATTATAGAAAAGCAAACAATTCCACCAGACAACAAACGAATTAACCACTTTAATGAGTATAATGGATTAGTATATATTTCTACAGATTATGGAATTTCTGTTTATGATTTAGAGAGGTTAGAGTTTGGAGACACCTTTTTTATTGGCAATGGAAACGCACAAATAATTGTAAACCAAACAGCTGTTTTTGGAGATAATATTTTTGCTGCTTGTATGAATAATAGCGGGATAAAAACAGCTTTAGTAAACAGCATTAATTTAATAGATTCTCAAGAATGGACACAAATTATTGCAGGAAATTTTCTAGGAATTGAAACTTTAGATGGTAAGCTATATACAACGAGACTCAATAATAAAATTTATGAAATAAATAATAACATTCTAAACGAATTATTTACCTATGCTAACACACCATTAGATTTAAAAGCATCTAATGGCAACCTTGTAGTAACTACAAAAAGTCAGGTATTTGTTTATGACAGCAGTTTTAATCTATTGGCCAGCCCAATGGTTAATCAAGATTTTAATACAGTGTTTACTACTTCTGTAACAACAAGCGAGGGAATATATATTGGAACTAAAGATTTTGGACTATTAAGAACAACAATCGAAAACCCAACCCAATTTATTGAAATTCATCCAGATGGTCCTTTGCGAAATAACACTTTTTCAATACAAGCTGGTTATAATAATGTTTGGGCTACTTATGGCGACTATACACAATTTTATAATCCAAGTCCAGCAAGAAAATATGGAGTGAGTCATTTACAAGAAAAGCAATGGACTAATATTCCATACGATAGCCTATTTGATTCAAGAAATTTAAACGCAATATCTATTAACCCTTTTAATACTGGGCAAGTATTTATAAGCTCATTTCAAGATGGAATATTAGAAATTAACAACAGGGAGCCAACCATCAGATATGATCATTTAAATAGCGGTTTGGAATCATTAGTTCTACCAGGTAATCCGGATTTTAAAAGCATTAGGGTTTCTGGTACAACATTTGACCAAAATGGTTTGTTATGGTCAATTACGTCATTAATAGATCGACCTTTAAAGTCTTATGACCCAAATACGAATCAATGGAGGAGCTATGATTTTACAGAATTAATTCCTAATCCAATTGCAGATAATTTAGGATTTGAAGAGATTGTTATTGAGCCTTCTGGAATTATTTTTGTTGCCTCATTTTCACTCGGAATTATTGGATTCAACATTAACGGAAATCAATTAAAAAATATTAGTGAAGATGATGGGAATTTACCAGACAAAACAGTTCGTGCTTTGGCAATAGATAATAGAAACCAACTATGGATAGGAACCATAAAAGGGTTAAGAGTATTATATAACACATCAAATTTTTTTACGGATGGAAGTGTAAGTACAGATGCTATAATTATTTTAGAAGATGGTATTCCAAAAGAATTATTAGAAGAGCAATTTATATCAGATATTAAGGTTGATGGTTCTAATAATAAATGGGTTGCAACTATTGGTGCAGGTCTGTTTTATTTTTCACCAAACGGTCAGGAAACTATCTATCATTTTACAAAAGACAATTCACCATTGCCTTCAAATAATATTAATGATGTATCAATCGATAATGTAAATGGTTTAGTCTATATAGCAACTGATAGAGGATTATTATC
>QMOV01000149.1 GCA_003650305.1 Bacteroidota bacterium
CAATGCTCTTGTTTCAATTAGATTTAAAAGGTATTGCATGCTCTAAAGGAAGTGCTTGCCAAAGCGGAAGCTCACAAGGCTCACATGTGTTGACCGAAATATTAAGTGATGAAGAGATGCAAAAACCTTCCATACGTTTTTCGTTTAGTATTTATAATACAAAAGAGGAAGTGGATTATGTAGTTGGTGTTTTGAAAGAATTAATATAATTTATAACGTCACTGTGAGGAGTTTTACGACGTGGCAGTCTTTAAAATGAAACTCACAACAATTAGATTTCTCCGTTAAGACAACTATCACGGCGATATAAGTAATCTTATTAATTGAAGTTTAATTCATGAGTTTGCTTTGTCTAGCTTGTCTTTTGTCTAATCGAAGGTTTAACATTAACCTAGTGAGAAACTGATTACTTCATCAACAAAAAGTGTGATACGAAATTATTTTCAGAAGTATCAATTTTTAATAGCAAAATGTGATTTAGATACGTTTACCTTACTTGCTCAATAAATAGGAATATGATAACATTAAAAAAAAATTGTAACTTTAGTTTATATTTTTTATATGGAGATTCAATTTTTAGATAAAATTAAGCTAATTATTTTAGATCATTTAGATGATGGGAAATTTGGTGTAAGTGATTTGGCATCTGAAATGGGCTGGAGTAAATCCCAAACTTATAGAAAAGTAAAGTCTGTATCCGGCAAATCTGTAAGTCAATTTATAAATGAAATACGGCTTCAGGAAGCTGCTAAATTAATTTTAGAATCCAATCTTCATGCTTCCGAAATATCCTATAAAGTAGGTTTTAGCAGTCCCTCTTATTTTAATAAATGTTTTAGTAAATATTATGGTATAACACCAGGTGAATACAAAGAAAACCCGCTGATAAAAACCTTTGGTCAACAGCCTTCCAAATCTGGTATCAAAAAGATTAAACCTGTTTTTTATATAATTGGAGCAGCTTTATTATTATTTGGAATATTTTCAATTATTAAAAGCAAAAGTTTTGCAGATAAAATTAATCCTCCCACAATATCGATTGCAGTTTTGTATTTTGAAGACTACAGTCCTGAATCAAATATGCAATGGTTCTGTAACGGAATTACAGAAGAAATTATTTCAAAATTATCAGGCATCAATCAATTAATGGTTACTTCCCGTACCTCTGTAAAACAGTTTAGGCACTCTGATCAATCCATTCCTGAAATAGCAAAAGCGCTTGATGTAGATTATATTCTTGAAGGAAGTGTATCAAGACACAACGATTCCATTCGCCTTACTGCCCAGTTGATCAATCTAAAAGATAAACATGAATGGTCTATTAATTATCAGGAAAGTTTAATCAATTCAATAAGGGTGCAAAGTGAATTTTCTAAATTAATTGCTCAACAACTTAATATTGATTTGAGTCCGGAAGAGTTGAAAAACATTGAAAAGTATTCAACAGATAATTTGGAGGCTTATAACCTATATCTTAAAGCTGAATACCAAAAAAATTTATTTAATAAAAATTCGTTTGAAAAAGCATTTCCATTGTTTGAAAAAGCAATCGCATTAGATTCTAACTTTGTTGAAGCATATATGGGCTTATCAGAAATCTGGCAACTTCGTGGATTAATTTGGGGCTTATACGATGAGCAGGAAGCCTGGGAAAATTCTAAAAAATTATTACTAAAAGCAAGTAGTATTAATCCGACTAACAATCAGTTAGCTTATGATTTGAATTTTGGTCTTTTTTACTATGAATGGGATTTTGAATCGATGGAAAAATACTATCAAAAAAGATTATTAATGCCTTATTATGACATTCTGCCAGGTCTTCTTCAAGACTATGCCATAAAAACAGGAAGGTTTAATGAAGCGCTTCTTATAAATGAAAGATATATAGAAAATTCCCCTGAGATTAGTTACTTGTACTCCTTTAAGGCAGGAATATTAATGATGCTTGGCAGAAAGGATGAGGCACTTGAAGTATTGGCGAAATATAACGCTTTGTATGACGATGATATGTTGTATTTACTCCAGTCAACAGGATTATATTTCTATCTCGAAGATTATGAAATATCCAAAAATCAATTAAAAAAAACCAGGATCAATTTTCCAAATGAAAGCCCATCTAGTTTTATCTGGCTAGATGCAGTTTTTGCTCAAATGGATGATAAAACACAAGATGCTACATTATATTTAGATCAGTTGATTAAGCTTTATGAAACAAACAGCTCTGGAAGCCCGGCCTGGTTTATTGCTCTCTACTATTGTTATATCAAAGATTATGAAAATGCTTTTGCCTGGTTACAAAAATCTTACGATCGTCACGAAGTAGAGATGACCCGTTATCGTGCAGAGCCTCTCCTGATTCCTCTGCATGATGATAAGAGATATATAGATCTTTATCATAAAATCGGGTTTTCAAAAATTGAATAAACTTCGTTAATAAATGCATTTTATAAGTACTCAGACTTTGCATTTTGGCAGCTCCTATTATAAGAATCCAAACGACTTACATTCAGAATATAATAATAAGTAATGCAACATAATAGTTATGCGTCTCTTATTTATTTTATAAATCTTTGCATTATAAAATAAAGTAAAAAAACATTACCTACCTACAAATTAAAAGTTCCACTTTATCCATTCTATTTTCAATCCTTTTATATTTAAAATGGTCTAAAATTACCATTTATGGCTTAAAATTACAATCATTTGATATAGGATTACAATCCAATGATTTAATATTTATATAGATAAAATGAGATTATAAATATCTTTATATCCAATTAATTAAATCTAAAAAAATTAAATCATGAAAAATTCAGTAAGAAATTTAATATTCAGAAGTATGACTTTTATATTGGTAATTACTGCATGTTCTGATAATTCAGGTGATGACACTCCTCCTCCTCCTGGCCCTACTTCAATAGTATACCCAAGAACAGAAACAATGCCTATAACTTCAAATTTCGTTTTTGATAATTATACTTATCCCGTTAAAATATTTTTGCCGGAAACTTATGCAACCAATAAAAACCTACCGATTATTTACATATTAGATGGTACATTGAATTTCGAAAAAGTTAAAAACAATCTTGATCCAAATATTGAGGCCATTATTGTTGGTATTGGTGATTTTGCAGCTAATGAAGAATGGCAAAGACGATTTGCCGATTTTATGCCTGGAACCAACTGCCAAGGCGCACAGGGTAAACATCTTGATTTCTACAATTTCATTACAAAGGAATTGGTTCCTAATATTGATGTGAAATACGATAATGACCATAATTCTAGATCATTTATGGGTCATTCTGCTGCCGGAATATTTACCCTTGTATCTATGTTTTTGGAAAACCCTGAAAATGTGATGTTCCATAATTTCATAGCAAGTGATCCTTTACTTGGTTGTGACCCTGACTATTTTGCTGAAATGTTACATGATTATGATTTCTCTGAAGGAGCTAAAAAATTTAAACTATATCTGGCTTTATCTGGTGAAGGTGATCGTGAAGGAATCAGACAGTTCACTGAAAATGTTAATTTAAAAGGGTATACATGGCTTACTTTTAAATATGAGGAATTTTTAATCAAAGATCATATGAGTGTTGTGGATCCCTCATTTAAATCAGGATTGAAATTTATTTTTGATGAATAGTATTTTATTTTAATCGAGAAATCAATTCTTCAAGAGAAACTTTCAACTGCTCTCCTGAATTCATGTTTTTAAGTGCAAAAAGATTAGATTTTAACTCTTCATCACCTACTAATACAACAAACGGAATATTACGCTTGTTTGCATAATTCATTTGCTTTTTCATTTTGGATGTATCAGGATATAATTCGGCATTAATTCCATTATTTCTTAATAACTTAATTGCTTTTAAACAATACAATGCTTCATCTTTACCAAAATTAACAAACAAAACATCTACATTGTTTGATTCCGTTTCAGGAAAAAGATTCAGCTCTTCCATAACTAAATAAATTCTATCTAATCCAAAGCTAATACCGACGCCACTAACATTTTTAAGCCCAAAAACTCCAGTAAGATCATCATAACGTCCTCCACCTCCAATATATCCCATATTTGCATTTTTTGGTGCAGATACTTCAAAAATAGCTCCTGTATAGTAGTTTAGACCTCTAGCTAGGGTAACATCTAGCTCTAAAGTAGTTGTTTTAAGTAATAAGCGTGAAATTGACTTTTTAATAAATTCCAACTCTTCAATACCTTTTAGACCTTCTTCAGAAGTACTTAATATTGATTTCAAGCTGTCAATTTGAGTTTCAAAAGATCCTGATATATTAAATAAAGGCTGCAATTTCTCAATACCTTTTTGCGGAATTCCTTTGCTTAACATTTCTTGTTTAACCTTCTCCTCTCCTATTTTATCTAGCTTATCTAAAGCTACCGTAAAATCAATGAGTTTATCTTTTGCGCCAATAACATCTGCAATACCAGATAATATTTTACGATTATTTATTTTAATAGTAACGTTTTCTAATCCTAAACTATCAAACACATCATCGTACAGTTGCACAAACTCAACATCTTGCCATAATGAGTTTGAACCAACCACATCGGCATCACATGTGTTGACCGAAATATTAAGTGATGCTGATATGCAAAAACCTTCCATACGTTTTTCGTTTAGTATTTATAATACCAAGGATGAGGTTGACTATGTAGTTGGTGTGTTGAAAGAACTA
>QMOV01000150.1 GCA_003650305.1 Bacteroidota bacterium
AACAATACTAAATCACAATCTGGATTCTCAAAAACTAAACTTGAGAATGCATAATGAAAAGGTAACTTGCATTTATGCAGGTTCGGGTGTGCCCTGGCAAAATATTCCTGAGATAATATCCTTTGCTGAAAAATGTAATTTATTAATTGAAGATTTTAATCTAAAAATTGTGACCTATCATCCCTCAACGTTTAAAACAGAGATAAACAAGAGCAAAGATTTGAAAGAAATTACAAAAATTATTGAGGTAGACTCAGATAATGTTTTAGAACACCTTCTTACAGCCAATTTTGGACTTCTTTTAAGAGAAAACAATTTAATAAATAAGGTTTCATCTCCTTTAAAATTTGCTGAGTATTTAGCAGCTGGACTTCCTGTTATGGTGAGTGAAGGCGTTGGAGATACTGAGCAAATCATTCAACAATATAAAGTTGGTGTAATTATTAGAGATAAGAATTATAAAAAAGCCATCAATAATATGATGGAATTACTTAAAGATCCAGAGATTCATGATAGGTGCAGAAATACTGCTAAGAAAGAATTCAATATTAGAGATGCTATTGACGCATTTAGATCAGTTTATTTTAAGTTGTTATATGAATAAAATAAAAGTTGCTCCAGTTGTTGTTTTATTCCATCCTAATAAAGTAGTATTGGCAAATATTATGTCGTACATAAACCAAGTTGAAAAAATCTATGTCATTGATAATTCTGAGACTACAAATCAATATGTTACAGATAAAATAAAAGAAATAGAAAAGGTAGAATATATTCTGAATATTAGTAATGTTGGTATTGGAAAAGCGTTTAATGTTGGAGCTGAAAGGGCGATTCGAGAAGGATTTGAATTCCTATTAACTATGGATCAGGATAGTAAAGCCTCAAAGGAAATGATTAAAAGAATGTTATTTGAGGCTTCTGGAATTTCTAATGTTGGAATCATAACTCCAATTCATGGAAACAAATTTAATACACAGGAATGTCACATTGGTCCATATACAGAAAAATTTGATGTAATGTCATCTGGAAACTTGGTAAACTTACAAATTCTTAGTAAGGTAGGTGAATTTAATGAACAATATTTTATTGATTTTGTTGATATAGAATATTACTTACGGCTACATATAGCTCATTACAAAATCATTCAGGTAAATTCAGCTCTTCTTTTTCACAGTGAAGGAAACATTCAACAACAGAGGTTTTTGTTTTGGAAAGTTTATCCCTATCATCATTCCCCCATAAGATATTATTATAAAGCTAGAAATAGACTATATCTCAGAGCTAAATACAAATCAAAATTTCCTGAATATTTTAAGAAGAAGGAAAAGAAAGTTTTTAGAAATACTGTAATAAAGATGCTTTTTTTGGAGAAAAAAAGAGCACTAAAAATAAGGTATTTGTTTAAAGGTTATATTGATTACAAAAATGGTATTTTGGGTAAATTCGGATCGAAGAGCAATTAAATCAAATATCTTTAGATTACTATTAATTTTATCTTCAATTTTGACATTTTATCTTTTGCTACACAAGAATGATTTTTGCGCACTATTCAAATAAATTTCGATTACATATCGCTATTCACAGTTAATTCTGCTTATTCTATAGAAGAGAGCAAAAATAGTCTATGATTTCAATCATTTTGGCAACATATAATGGCTCCAATTATATTATTGAGCAATTGAATTCCATCCTAAACCAAACATTAAAGGATTTTGAAATAATCGTTGTTGATGACGTATCAACAGATAATACAGTTGAGCTTATCAAGAATTATTTCTCTTCGGGCGATTTTACAAACTACCAGCTAATCAAAAACGATAAAAATCTAGGCGCTACTTGTTCGTTTGAAAGAGGTGTTATAAATAGTAATGGAGATTACATCTCATTCTGTGATCAGGATGATGTTTGGATGAGTAAAAAACTTGAATCGTTAAAAATAAAAATCGAAAAAGGTTCATATGATTTAGTTTATAGCCAATCATTGATATTGAAAGAAGAGACCAAGACAACAAAACTTTATCCGCGACAAAATTATTCCTCGGATTTTTACATTCGATTACAATATAATAATGCTCGTGGTGCAACAATGCTGGTAAGAAAAGAGTTTTTAATGAGGCTTATTCCTTTTTCCAGGTTTGATTTGTATGACAAATGGATTTACTTTAATTCCCTAATATTTGGGAAAGTGGGTTTCGTAAAGACACCTCTAGATTACTATAGAACGCATTCCACGAATGTTGTTGGGACACACTTTCATTATAGAAAAAAGGAAGCAATAATTACTAGATTTAATTCAAAGGTTTTGTTTTACAACGACTTAAAATCCTTTTTATTAAAGAATGATTTTCTTAATGATAAATACACAGAAGTGCTGGAAAAAATTATTCGGTTCAATTTGTTAGTTATTAATAATCTTGAACAAAAAAAATTTATAAATGCAATTAAATGCTTTTGGGAGTTGGTGTTATTTGAAGATTACAATTTGAAAGAAAAGTTTATTTATCTTTACTATTTAGTCATCAAATAATTTTATGGATAATCATTTATTTATATGAGTGAATCGAAGAGTGAAATTACTTTTTCAATAATCATAGTTAGTTATAATAAACATGATCTTTTAAGACAGACACTAAAAGGAATTGAAGAACATGTCACTAGTACTTTTTATGAGATTATAGTTATTGACAATGCTTCAACTGCTGATAATGTGAAAATGATTAGGAAAAATTTCCCTAGTGTTTTACTTATTGAAAATGTTACTAATCGTGGTTTTGCATCTGCTTGTAATACTGGTGCTAAAGCTGCAAGTGGAAGATATTTATTATTTGTAAATAGTGATATTATTCTTTCAGGAAATCCAATCCCTGAGATGCTGGAGATTTATGAGAAGTATGATGATACTGCGTTAGTTGGCTGTCAGTTATTAAACTCAGATGACACATTGCAACGCTCATATTACGAATTGCCATCACTATCAAAAAGAATTATTGAATTGTTGGGTCTTAAAAAGCTTCTACTACCTATATATCTTAAAAAGGTTAAGGAAGAAACGGAGAATCTAAAAGTGAAAATTGTTAAAGGGGCTTTTTTTATGATACCAAAACAGATATTTTTTGATTTAAGTGGCTTCGATGAAGATTACTTTATATATATGGAAGATGTTGATCTATCTTATCGAGCTCTGAAAATCGGCAAAGTAAATTGGCTAGTGAACACAAAAAATGTTGTCCATCTTGGTTGGCATGTTGCAGCTTTAGAGAATTCCACTGCATTTATCTATGGCAACAAGGGACTAATAATTTTTCACTACAAACATTATAACCGAACGAATTATTTTATCCTGGTTATTTTTAGTATTCTAATATTCTCGATACGATTATCGTTTATGAAATTATTTTTCTCCAAAGCTGAGTCAACCAAAGCAATGAGGGAAGTTTTAAATCTTTATTTTGTGGCATTATTTAAACCAAATTCAATTTATCAAAAAAGATTCTGATTGATAATGCCTCTTAAAATCCTACTTGTAACAGAGTATTTTCCCCCGGAAATAGGGGCGGGTTCAAATAGAGCTTTCGAACTATCAAAAAGATGGATTGAAAAGGGAGCAAGTGTAACTGTGATAACTGGTTTTCCAGATTATCCAGATGGAGTAATACCTGAAGAATATAAAAATTATAAATTTTTAAAAGAGGAATATCAGGGAATAAATGTTATCCGTACCTATACAGTTGCCGCTCCCAATAGGGGATTTTTAAAACGCGTTATAAGTTTTAGCTCTTTCATGTTCTCAAGTATTATTCAGGGAACAAAAGCTTCCCGCAAACAAGATATTCTAATAGCTACCAGCCCTCCTTTTTCGGTTGGAATAGCGGGATATATAATTAGTCGCTTAAAAAAAATACCCTTTATTTTTGAGGTTAGAGATCTTTGGCCTGAATCTATTATTCAACTTGGTCAGTTGAAAAATAAGTTTATAATAAAAGTTTTGGAATCAATAGAACGGTTTTTATATAAAAAATCTATACATATTGTTCCTGTTGCCGAATCAACTACAGCGGTATTGAAGAAAAAAGGAATTTCAAAAAGCAAAATTACTGTAATTAAAAATGGTGTTAATCTTAATGAAGTAATTCCTCAACAGAAAGATAGTGAGTTAAGCGTAAAATTGGGATTGAATAGAAAAACGATAATTTCTTACATAGGCACATTAGGTTTGTCTCATGCTCTTGATAAAGTTTTGGAGACAGCGAAACTGTTATCTAACAAAAATGAAGTAGGATTCCTTATAGTTGGAGATGGTGCAGAAAGAGAAAACCTTTTGAAAAAATCACAACAATATGATCTCCAAAATGTTTGTTTTATAAAAAAAGTGGAAAAAGAAAAAATTGCCTCCTACTACTCAATTTCTGATATTCTTATTGTCTCGTTGAAGGATTTACCTATATTTAAAAAGGTCATTCCTTCAAAACTATTTGAAATTATGGCTTTTGAAAAACCAATTTTAATAAGTGTAGATGGTGAAGCACGGTCTGTTGTTGAATCTGCTAATTCGGGTA
>QMOV01000151.1 GCA_003650305.1 Bacteroidota bacterium
AATAATTTCAGTTTGCATTATTATTTTGATGCTTCAGTAAAAGAAAGTAATGGTGAAATATATAACGATGATGGTGAAACTGCAAATGCTTTTGAAAAAGGTGAATACGAATTGCTTCAATTTGAAGCTGAAATTAAAAACAGATGGTTGGAAATTGAGTTTGAAGCAGAAGTAGGGAAAAATTATTCATCAGAAAATAAAACAATTGATTTAGTAATTCACAATATTGATAAACAACCAAAACGAATTAAAGGCGATGGTAAAAAGATTTCAGTTGTATGGAATTCAGAAAATAAAACCCTTTCAATTCCTGTTAATTGGGATACAAATAAAGAGTTAGAGATAAACATAAAATTTAAAAAGTGAAAAGGATAATAACCATAGTATTTACATTTTTGTTCATTTTCAGTTGTGCGCAAAATAGCAATAAAGAAACAATTTCTGTTAATGATGAAACACCTTTTGTTTGGGAAGGAGCAAATCTATATTTCCTATTAACTGACAGATTTAATAATGGAGATTCTTCAAACGATATTAATTTTGACAGAACAAAAGAAGCAGGAAAACTTCGAGGCTTTGAAGGAGGAGATATTAAAGGAATCACTCAAAAAATTAAAGATGGTTACTTTACCGACTTGGGAATAAACGCTATTTGGATGACACCAATTGTAGAGCAAATTCATGGTGGAACTGATGAAGGCACAGGAATTACTTATGGTTTTCATGGCTATTGGACAAAAGACTGGACAGCAATCGATCCAAATTTTGGAACCAAAGAAGATTTACATGAGTTGGTTAAAATAGCGCATAAAAAAGGCATCAGAATTTTGTTGGACGCTGTTATTAATCATACTGGACCAGTAACCGAAAAAGATACTGTTTGGCCAGAAGAATGGGTTAGAACAGAGCCACAATGCAACTATCAATCTTATGAAAGTACAATTACCTGTACTTTGGTTAAAAACCTTCCAGATATTAAAACTGAAAGTAACGAAGCTGTAGAATTGCCTCCTCAACTCATTGAGAAATGGAAGGCTGAAGGAAGCTACGAACAAGAAATAGATGAGTTAAATGCGTTTTTTGAAAGAACAGGTTATCCAAGAGCACCACGTTTTTATATTATAAAATGGCTTACTGATTATATTACCGAATTCGGAATTGATGGTTACAGAGTGGATACTGTAAAACACACCGAAGAATATGTTTGGCAGGAATTTAAAACCGAATGCGATTATGCATTTACAACATGGAAAGAAAATAATCCTGACAAAGTTTTAGATGATAATGCTTTTTATCTTGTTGGGGAAATTTATAACTATGTAGTAAGCTCTGGAAAATATTTCGATTTTGGAGATAAAAAAGTGAACTATTTTGATAATAGTTTTCAAAGCTTAATCAATTTTGAATTTAAATGGAATGTAAAACAACAAGACACTGAAACCTTGTTTAAACGATATTCTAATATCTTAAATTCAGATTTAAAAGGCTATGGAACGCTAAATTATTTAAATTCTCATGACGATGGGCAACCTTTTGATGGTAATCGAAACAAACCATTTGAAACAGCAACCAAATTATTGCTATCTCCTGGAACTTCTCAGGTTTATTATGGAGATGAGTCTGCTCGTTCGCTAGTTATTGAAGGCACAGTTGGTGACGCAACGCTGCGATCTAATATGAATTGGAATGATATTGAAACCAACAAAGAAACCCAAGCAGTTTTAAGTCATTGGCAAAAATTGGGAAGGTTTAGAGCAAATCATCCAGCAGTTGGTGCAGGAACTCATCAAATCATTACACAAGAGCCTTATGTGTTTTATAGAAGTTACTTTAAAGGAGATTATAAAGACGAAGTCGTTGTAGGATTAGATTTGCCAAAAGGTGAAAAAACTATAGATGTTAGAGTTGTTTTTAAAGATGGAGAAAAATTAAGAGATGCCTATTCTGGTGTATCAGTTAAAGTGAAAAACGGAAAGGTTTCAATTGATTCTGAATTTGATATTGTATTGTTAGAAACTAAAAATTAATAAAATGAAATACATTAAATTAAGTATAATAGTATTGAGTATAATCATATTTTCATGTTCAAAAGAGAAAGATTTACCTACTGTAATTACTTCGCCTAATAATACTATTCAAATTGATTTCAATTTAACTGAAAAAGGAGTGCCTTCATATAAAGTTTCGTTTGAAAACGAGGAAGTAATTAAAACTTCAACTTTAGGATTCAATTTAAAAGATTTTCCAGATATAAATGAAGATTTTGAAATTATTAATTCAACAACAAATTCATTTAATGAAACTTGGCAAATGCCTTGGGGAGAACAGTTAGATGTAGTAAATAATTACAATGAGTTAATAATTGAATTACAAGAAACAGTTGCGCCAAACAGAAAGATTAATATTGTTTTTAAAGCCTATGACGATGGTATTGGTTTTCGATACGAATTTCCAGAACAAGATAATTTTATCGAAATTTTTATTACTGATGAGAACACCCAATTTAATCTAACCGAAGACTATAAAACTTTCTGGATTCCAGGAGATTGGGATATATATGAGCATTTATATAGTACAACAAAATTTTCTAAAATTGATGCGTTAAAGTATAGAGACCATTCTAATTTAGCTCAAACCCAAATACCAGAAAATTCAGTTAATACACCAGTTACAATGGTAGGCAAAAGTGGTTTACACTTAAGTTTTCATGAAGCTGCTTTGGTAGATTATTCTGGAATGACTTTAAAAGTAGATACCTTAAACCTTTCTATGCAAAGTGGACTTGTAGGTTCAAGAAATCAAGATTATAAAGTAAAAAGAACGTTGCCATTTCATACACCTTGGAGAACTATTCATATTACCAAAAATGCTCCAGATTTAATCGAATCTAATCTAATTGTTAACTTAAATGAACCTAACAAATTAGGAGATGTATCTTGGATTAAACCTACTAAATATACAGGAATTTGGTGGGAAATGCATTTGGGCAAATCTACTTGGGATATGAGTGCGAAACAAGATATGACTACACACACAACTCAAGCAAAACCACATGGTAAACATGGAGCAACTACCAAAAATGCTAAAGCATTTATAGATTTCTCGGCAAAAAATAATATTGGAGCTGTTTTAATTGAAGGTTGGAATACTGGTTGGGAACATTGGATTGGTTTTGAAGATAGAGAAGGAGTGTTCGATTTCGTAACACCTTATCCAGATTACGATTTACAAGAAGTGGTTCGTTATGGTAAAGAAAAAGGAGTAGAAATTATAATGCATCATGAAACGTCTGCTGCTACAGAAACTTACACCAAACAGCAGGACACAGCTTTTGCTTTAATGCAGTCATTAGGTATTCATGCTGTAAAAACAGGTTATGTTGGTAAAATTCTGCCAAAAGGTGAGTATCATCATGGTCAGTATATGGTAAACCACTATAATAATACAGTTGAAAAAGCAGCTAAATATCAAGTTGCTATTAATGCTCACGAACCTATAAAAGCTACTGGATTAAGAAGGACTTATCCAAACACAATTTCAAGAGAAGGCTTACGAGGTCAGGAATTTAATGCTTGGGCTAGTGATGGTGGAAATCCACCAGAACATATATCAATTGTTGCTTTTACAAGAATGTTGTCTGGTCCAATAGATTTTACACCTGGAATTTTCGATATAAAATTTGATAAATACAAAAAGGACAATCAAGTTAATACAACTATTGCACAGCAGTTGGCTTTGTTTGTTGTAATATATAGCCCTGTGCAAATGGCAGCAGATTTAATTGAAAACTACGAAGCCAATCTTGAAGCATTTCAATTTATTAAAGATGTTGGTGTAGATTGGAAACAAACCCAAGTACTTAATGGCGAAATTGGAGATTTTGTAACCATTGCTCGTCAAGAACGAGAAACAGGTAATTGGTTTATAGGAAGTATTACTGATGAAAATTCAAGAGAACTGAATATTAATTTAGATTTCCTTGAAGAAGGGCAAAGTTATTCAGCAATCATATATAAAGATGGTAACAATGCGCATTGGAATGATAATCCATTAGCACTAGATATAGAAACTGTTACTGTAACAAAAGACACTAAACTCACGTTAAATTTGGCTCAAGGTGGTGGAGCAGCAATAAGTATAATTAAACAATAAGAATAATGAAAAAACTTTTAACAGTATTGGTTTTGTCAATCGTTATGATAGCCTGTAAAACAGAAAAGAAAGAAGAAGTACAAGTAGTTGAAGAAACCAAAGAAATAGCAGCAGTTTCAGATGAAATGATGGAAAGCGCTGTGATTTACGAAGCAAATATTCGTCAATATTCTCCTGAAGGAACCTTTAGTGAATTCACTAAAGATATTCCGCAGTTAAAACAATTGGGAGTAAAAATAATTTGGTTAATGCCTGTGTTTCCAATTTCGGAAACAAAACGTAAAGCTACTGGAGGCGATTTTGCACATTTAATTGAAGACAAAGAAACTAGAGATAAAATGCTGGGAAGCTATTATGCTGTTTCAGATTTTACTAAAATTAATCCAGAATTTGGAACTAT
>QMOV01000152.1 GCA_003650305.1 Bacteroidota bacterium
ATTACCCTCAACATACATTGCCCAGCTTTTTCCATCAAATTCTATACCTTCTGCCCAAGCAGTTTCTCCTCCAGTTGGTCCCGTTACTTCTGCATGTGCTGCAAAACAATAATGATTTCCATCCTCTGCAACTTTCCAAGCTACCATATAAACAACCTGGTTTACACCTTCAGAGTGTTCAGTAGAATGTTCAAATTTGCCAACTTTTGGGTTTCCTGAGCCTGTAGTAGGGATTTCTTGATCTTCACAATTACCAATACTCATATGAGTTGCGTTAATTGTCCAATCTTCATTTGTTGTGTAAGTAATAATTAAGTCATCCCCTTCTAATTCTACAGTAACAACTCCAGCTATGTAGTTTTGTCCTGCTATTAAGTTTGTAGTATAACAAGCGTCAACAACTTCTCTACTTGAGCTATTGCTATTAATAGTAGATTCAGCGACTCTAAAATTCGGGTTTATGCTTGTTTGGTCTTCCGAAACTTTTTCTGTACTACAACTATATATTAATAGTAAACATAGGGCAGAAAAAAGAAAAATACTTTTTTTCATAATTATTAAATTTTAGTAGGTTTGGGTGTAAATATATAAAATATATTAAAAATATCCGTGAAATGCATTTTTATTCGATGAAATGCACCTTTTTTTATTTAATTCCATTCATCAAAAGAACTCTTAAGATGTATTATTGTTATGGTTTATGGATCAAAACACAGTAAAAAGAGAAATCGCTTAAAGAAATTCCTTTAAGCGATTTAAAACTAAAATAACCAACCAAACTTTTAGCTTCGCGTATTTTCTCTAGGATTATCTGTTTTTTTGCTTTTTTGTTTACGCTTTTTCTCGCCAGAGGTTTTAGACTTATCTAGTTTGCCATCGGCTGATTTTAAAAACTGTATATATCCTTGACCTTCAAATTCATAATATGTTCCAGATGAAGGATGATACAATTCTATTAATGCATCATTAATAACATCTAATTCAAAATATTCATTATCAAAAAAGTCATAATCCAATGTTAAGGTTTTTAAATACATATTATTGGTTACATCTTGCACTCCATAAATTCCTGTATAATCCCAATAGATATTATCTACATTGCCAATATTTTCGTCTTGTGAGCTTTTAAATTCTGAATCATTTCCACCAGCTAAAAACTGCAAATAGTTTTCATTATCAAACTCATTTATTACGCCTACTTCACTTGTATAGGTTTTTTCCCAAGCTTCATATTCTTGTAAGAAATAATGAATATTATCGAAAAATATAAAATCGTAATCAAAATTATTACGCTGATAACCATGCAAAAAATATGATGTGTCGTTATTTGGGTTGTATAATTCTATGGTATTATCATCTAGTTGATAGACGTCAAAAGTTTCAAAACCATCAATATCATGGTACACGTCTAGTATCATATCGTAGGTATTATAATTCCCAACAGGAATACCAAATCCATTGCCTTGACTGCCAAATCCAACCAAATTGTTGTTAGCATATAAGGTTCCGTTTTTAAAAGATAAAGTAAATGCCATTTGTAAAAATGGAGTTTCACCAAAACCGCTAGTTTGATTGATATCTACATACCATAATTCGTGTGAATTTAATAACTGATTTAAAGAAATAGATGGTGCATTATCAAAATCGTCAATAATTACTTCTGTATAACAAGAGGTAAATAATATTGCTATTAAAGCAAATCCTGAAAGTAATTTTAAAGTCTTCATAAATGTTTCTTTTTACAGTTATATTTTAGTGATTTCAAATTGCGTGCCAAAGATGTAATTGTTTGATTATCATCCTTGTTTAAAACGTGATTATTTTGTGTACTTTTGGAAACAATAAAAAATTTATGTCTTCAGAATTAAAGTATGCTGTATTTGGAAGCGGAAGTTGGGCAACTGCTATTGTGAAAATGCTCTGTGAAAATATGGATGAAGTTGGCTGGTATATGCGAAGTGTTTATATTAAGGAACATTTACTTAAAGAGCAGCACAATCCTAGTTACTTAAGCTCGGTTGAATTTAATATTGAACAGCTTAAATTAAGCAACGATATTAATGAAATGGCAGCATATGCAGATGTGCTAATATTTGTTATTCCTTCAGCATTTATTCACGCTGAATTAGAAAAAATAAGTGTTGATATTTCTAATAAAATAATTGTTTCTGCTGTAAAAGGTATTATTCCAGAAACTGGATTGCTGGTTGGTGAGCACTTTCATGATCTTTATAATATCCCTTTTAAAAACATTGCAGTTATTGCTGGTCCTTGTCATGCCGAAGAGGTTGCTCTCGAACGATTATCTTATTTAACCATTTCTTGTGCAGATGCAAATAAAGCACAGTCTATTGCAAACAAGCTTTCTTGCAATTATATTAAAACTAAAATTAGTGATGATATTATTGGTGTAGAATATGCTGTAATGCTTAAAAATATTTATGCTATTGCTGCAGGAATTGCACACGGATTAGGTTATGGCGATAATTTTCAGAGTGTACTTATGAGTAATGCAATACGAGAAATGAAGCGTTTTATAAAAAAGATGCATGAAATGAAACGTAACATTAACAACTCTGCTTATCTAGGCGATTTGTTGGTTACAGGTTACTCTGTATTTTCACGAAATAGAATGTTTGGCAATATGATTGGTAAAGGCTATACTGTTAAATCTGCCCAAATGGAAATGAATATGGTTGCCGAAGGTTATTATGCTACAAAAAGTGCCTTTTTACTTAACGAAAAAAACAAAGCGAAAGCAAAATTGCCAATAATAAATGCTGTATATGGCATTATTTACGAAGGCAAAGACCCTAAAACCGTATTTAAGAAATTAACTGATAAGCTAGATTAAAAATTCTATATCTTAACAATTATAATTTTGAAATTTTAAGTAAAACCGTATCATTCATTAAAATATCTATTCTTTTATAAATCGAACTTAATTCCTTGTGCCAAAGGCAAATCTGTTGTATAATTAATGGTGTTGGTTTGCCTTCTCATATATATTTTCCAAGCATCACTTCCAGATTCGCGACCTCCTCCAGTTTCTTTTTCACCACCAAAAGCTCCTCCAATTTCAGCTCCTGAAGTGCCTATATTAACATTCGCAATGCCACAATCTGATCCTGCAACAGATAGGAAATGTTCAGCTTCACTTAAATTATTTGTCATAATAGCTGAAGACAATCCTTGTACAACTCCGTTTTGAACATCAATTGCGTTTTCAACATCTCCACTGTATTTTAATAAATATAAAACAGGTGCAAAAGTCTCGTGTTGTACAATTTCATAATGTGGCTGTGCTTCAGCAATTGCAGGTTTAACATAGCAACCGCTTTCATAGCCTTCTCCCGAAAGCACACCACCTTCAACGATAATATTCCCGCCTTCTTCAACTACTTTTGTTAATGCTGCTTCATACATTTTTACAGCATCTGTATCAATTAATGGTCCAACATGATTGTTTTCATCTAAAGGATTTCCAATACGAAGTTGTCCGTATGCTTTTATTACAGCATTTTTTACAGTATCATAAATAGAATCGTGAATAATTAAACGTCGAGTTGATGTGCAACGTTGTCCTGCTGTACCAACTGCTCCAAAAACAGCACCAATAACTGTCATTTTTATATCAGCATCTGGAGTTACAATTATAGCATTGTTTCCACCAAGTTCTAATAGTGACTTTCCTAAACGTTTTGCCACTGCTTGTGCAACAATTTTACCCATTCCTATAGAACCTGTTGCCGAAATTAATGGAATTCGTTTATCTGTTGTCATCATTTCACCAACTCTATAATCTCCATTAATTAAGCATGAAATACCTTCTGGTAAGTTGTTTGCAGCAAAAACGTCGGCAGCAATATTTTGACATGCGATACCACAAAGTGGTGCTTTCTCGCTTGGTTTCCAAACACAAACATCACCACAAATCCAAGCTAAAGCTGTATTCCAAGCCCAAACTGCTACTGGAAAATTAAATGCCGAAATAATTCCAACTACACCAAGTGGATGGTATTGCTCATACATTCTATGCCCAGGACGCTCACTATGCATGGTTAATCCATGCAATTGGCGAGATAGTCCAACTGCAAAATCGCAGATGTCAATCATTTCCTGTACTTCTCCTAAACCCTCTTGGTAGCTTTTACCCATTTCGTAAGACACTAATTTGCCAAGAGCTTCTTTTTTCTCACGTAGCTTTTCTCCAAACTGACGAACAATTTCTCCACGTTGAGGTGCGGGCATTGTTCTCCATGTTTTAAATGCTGAAGATGCAACACTCATCATCTGTTCATAATCTTCAATAGTTGTAGATTTTACCGAACCTATTAATTTGCCATCAACAGGAGAATAGCTTTCAATTAAATCTCCATTAGAAAAATTATTTGAACCTGTAGAAGTTCCTTCATTTATCCCTTTTATACCTAATTGATTTAATGCTTCTTGTATTCCGAAATCAGTTGTAACTGCTTCCATATATGTGTATTTTAATTTGTTATACAATTTTAATGCGAAGATA
>QMOV01000153.1 GCA_003650305.1 Bacteroidota bacterium
ACTCTTATTCCTTTTTCTGCATAACCTGTTTTTAACGGAATTTTATCATGATATTCAAAAATACCAACTTCAAATGTTTCCATTTTTTGAATAGGAAAATACAGCACTACTGCTTTTTTAACCCATTCGTTAACTTGCCATCCATCAGTTGTTGGTTCAGCAACTCTTAATTCACCCTTATCCAATAAATTTATTACACTTCTAATACTATCTATAGTGGATTTATCTTTTAAGGAATCTCTGTTTTCCCAAGCATGTTCAATAGTTTGTTGTAAATCACTCATTATTATAGTTTGAGCAAATATAATAGCTAAATATCAATTATGGGACGAAATTTAAGAGTATAACATTATAAAAGTTAAATTTGCATAAAAATTATTAATGGCTCGCATTTTAGCTATAGATTATGGATTAAAAAGAACAGGAATTGCTGTAACGGACGAATTACAAATTATTGCTTCGGGACTTACAACTGTTGCTACAAATGAGCTTATACCTTTTCTAAAAGATTATGTTGTAAAGGAGTCTGTTGAATTATTTTTGGTTGGATTGCCAAAGCAAATGAATAATGAA
Organism: Bacteroidota bacterium; assembly: GCA_003650305.1. Lineage (GTDB taxonomy): Bacteria > Bacteroidota > Bacteroidia > Flavobacteriales > Flavobacteriaceae > PRS1. The sequence continues at coordinate 574 of QMOV01000153.1, forward strand.
CCTTCACAAAGTGAAGAGTTTATAAATTCTTTTTTAAAAAAGCTAAAAGTTACTTTCCCTAAAATTCCTATTGAGCGTGTAGATGAACGATTTACTTCTAAAATTGCTTTTCAAACCATGATTGATGGTGGATTAAATAAGAAGCAGCGAAAAAATAAGGCATTAGTTGACCAAATTAGTGCGACAATTATTTTACAGAGTTATTTATATTCAAAATAAAAAAGTAATCTTTTATATTTTAGAGCTAAGTATGGCAATTCGTTCATTCTCAAAATCTGTAGTAAAAAACACATATAAATTTCCACCATCCTGAATATTGAATTTGCTTTTTATTCGATTTACAGTTTCAGGAAAATTTCTAACGCTTATATTAGCTTTTTTTGAACCTAATACTTTTCGGATAGCTTTCTTATTATAAGGTAATATTTCAATAATTTTAAAGCAACGGCCTGGAAAATCTATTGGTTTATCACTTGTATATAAATGAGAATGCTGATGAAGCTTACTTATCTTAAATTGTTTTGAAATATTTTTAAACGCTCCTGATTTTAAAACAGCAGAATTTGGTTCGTATAAATAGGCGAGTGGTAAACTGTAATTTACTTCTGCATTTTGTTCTTTTGCTAATTTAAAGTTGAAGCTTTCTAGTCCATCTTTCTTAATATTAACTGTATTTATGGAAATATCCTTGTTAAAACCGTTTTCTAAAACCCAGAGTAACTCTTTGACTTCGTTATTTACTGCAATAACGTGAATGGATTTCACAAATTTTAATTCGCCAATTCCGATAGAAATATCAAGTAATGGTGACGTTTTAATCATAACATTATTGCTATGTTGAAATAGCAAGTCTAAATGCTTTGGAATATTTGGTAAACAATCCTTTAAAAAGAAAACTTTTCCTTTAGTGTCGTGTCTTCGTGAAGGATCTGTATAAATCCAATCGAAAGTTTCAGTCGCTTTGTTTAAATAAACTATACCATCTACATTGAACGAATTTATATTATTTGCATTAAGTTGTTTATAATTGTGCTTTACAATTTGAGATAATTCATCATCGATTTCACAATGAGTGACATTTTTAAACTGTTTTGAAAAGTAAAAGCTGTCACCTCCAAATCCTCCTGTAATATCTATTATTGAATGTCCTGAAATTAATTGCGATTTGTATTGTGCAGTAATTTCGGAAGAGGTTTGCTCAATATTGAGCTTGTTTGGATAATAAATATTTTCAGAATTAAACCAAGTTGGCAGTTTGCTTTTACACTTTTTTTTGGCTTCAATTTGTTCTATAATTTCTCGTGCTTCAACACCTTCAAAAGAGATTCCTTTTAATAATAAATGAGTAATTTCAGAATCTAAATTATCATTTATAAACTTTTGAATTTCAGTATTTAAAACTCTATTATTCAAATCAAAATTATAAATCTTTGGTAAGTTGTTTTACGATCTTATTTTCAGATAAAAACTCTTTCAATATCACTTTAATAGCTGTATATGTTGGTATGGCTATAATTAAACCAACAACTCCAAAAAGTAAACCAGCAATTATAATAACCAAAAAGATTTCTAAAGGATGAGATTTTACACTTTTAGAGAATATAAAAGGCTGGCTAAAAAAGTTGTCTACTAATTGAGCAATAATAAATCCAATCATTACATAAATAGTTTTGGGTAAAATCACTTCGCTAAAGCTTTCAGTAAGATTACTAGACATGGTAAGCATAACCATTAACAAAGCACTTACGAGAGGTCCAACATAAGGAATAAGATTGAGTAAAGCACATAAAAATGCAATAACAATGGCATTATGAATACCAAAGATGAGTAAAACAATAGTGTAAATAACAAATAAAATCAAGATTTGAAGAATCAAGCCAACAAAGTAACGTGATAGTAAATCCTTTATTTTATCGAAAGATTTTATCGACCTAGCTTCTTTACTGTCTGGAACAAACATTAATATACCTTGTTCTAATAACTGACTGTCTTTTAGCAAAAAGAATGCAATAAATAATACTGAAAACAAACCTATGCTAAAACTACCAAAGCCACTTACTACCGAATTTAAAAAATCGGGAATTACAGAGTAATCTATTTTTGATAATAGATTAGATTCTTTTAAAGACTGCTCAACATCAATTTGGTTGATTGCAAAATATTCGGTGACTTGATAATACAGGTTTTCGATATTATCTTGTAACTGTTCAATATCTAACAAAGAAAGATTATGTCCTTGTTCAACAATTAAGGGAATAAACATTCTTACTAATCCAACAAAAAAGCCAATTAAGGCTAACATTGTTATTATAACAGCGAATGTGTTTTTAAATTTTAGTTTCGATTTTAAAAACCGAACAATTGGTCGTCCAATTAAAGAGAGTACAGCAGCTATTGCAATGTAAACAAGAACAGATTGTATTTTATATAGGAAGAAGAACAGCAAAAAAACGCCAAAAACAATAGCAAGTGATTTTAAAATTCCTTTAGTTATGGTGTTAGAATTCATGTGTTTATATCTATTGTTTTTTTAATGTCACATGCTGTTCGCTATTAATGATTCTATTGGGTGAGAAAAACTTTAACATGCTCGTTTCATTTAGTAAATATATAAAACGAATTAGATTAATTGTTTTGTAATCTCATATAAAGCAATACTTGTGGCTTGTACCACATTCATACTACTATTTTTCCCAAACATATTAATATGCATTACTGCATCTGAAAGTTTTAAAACTTCTTCTGAAATTCCAAAATTCTCATCGCCAACAATGAGTGCGATTGGGTTTTCTTTTGAAAATTGAAAGGTATGAATTGGTAAACTTTTGCTTGTTATTTCAAGAGATATAATATAATAACCATGATCTTTTAGTTGATTAACTACTTCTGAAGCAGAATCGGAAATTTTAAATTTTACAATTTTTTCTGTAGCTCTCGACGTTTTTTTTATTTTTCGCCCTAGAGGAATATTAGTTCCACAAAAAATAATCTTTTCAATACCAAATGCATCAGCAATTCTGAATAAACTTCCTATGTTTGGAGCATTCGAGATATTATCACAAACTAGTGTAATGGAGAAAAATTGTTGTTTAAAGTTGGTATTATAATGTGTAAGTTGCATTTTTAATTTTCAAAAGCATATTTAATAATATTTGCTCCCATTTTTAATGCTTTTTCTCTTACTTCTTTAGGGTCGTTATGTACTTCGGCATCTTCCCAACCATCGCCTAAATCGCTTTCTAAAGTGAATAGCAAAACTAGTCTGTCTTCATAAAAAATACCAAGAGCTTGTGGTCGTTTGCCATCATGCTCGTGTATTTTTGGTAATCCTTTAGGAAATTTATATGCGATGTTAAAAATGGCGTGAGTTGCAGGAAGTTCAACTAATTCTTCATTTGGAAAAATCTTCTTTATTTCTTTAATAACGTAAGGTTGCATGCCGTAGTTATCATCAATATGTAAAAAACCTCCAGATATTAAATAATTGCGTAAATTTTCAACTTCTACTTCATTAAAAAAAACATTACCATGACCTGTCATATGCAAAAAAGGAAACTGAAAAATATCTACGCTACCAGTTTCAACCATTTGTGGTTTGCTGTTAATTTTAGTGTTAATATTTGCATTGCAAAATTTTATAAGATTGGGTAAAGCGGTTGGATTGCTATACCAATCGCCACCACCTTTGTATTTAAGAATAGCAATGTCTTGAGAAAATGAGAAAAAAGAGAAAAGACTAAAGAGAAAAGACAGCAAATATTTCATAATTATTCATTCAATAAAGCAACTGTATGACAAGCTACAATAGCAGCAGTTTCTGTTCGTAATCTGGTTTTACCCAAAGTTACAGGAATAAAATTGCTTTGAAGCGC
>QMOV01000154.1 GCA_003650305.1 Bacteroidota bacterium
AATGGTCAAAAAAAAATCACCTGCTTATTGCTGAAGACAAATTACTATCAAAATATCTTATAGATAACACTAAAAATGTTATAGATGCTGGAACAGGTGGAGGCAGACTTGCATTTTATGTTGAAAGAATGGGTTTTAATAATATCTCAGCATTTGACATTGTCCCAGATATGATTAAACACGCTAAAAAAGTAGCAAAAGAAAAGGAATCAAATATCGAATTTAAGGTAGCTGATGCTGTCAATTTATCTGAATATGAAAACAATACATTTGATTATTCGCTATATCTTCAACAAGTACTTAATTTTATTCCTGAAGAAGAAAAATTCAATACTTCTTTAAATGAATCTTTTAGAATTACTAAAAAAGGAGGAATAGCAATTTTTGCGTTTTTAGACTATAATACAAGATTTTTTAATAAACCTTTAAATATGGTTTTAAACTTGTTAAGAATAATTAGAAAAGAAAAAATTCTAAACCAACGACTACCTTGGGTTAAGTTAAATAATAAGCTTAACTGGAAAATGTTTAATAAAAATCAGGCACTTTCATATTGGGTTAGTAAGGATAAGATTCTTTTAGATTTACAAAATATTGGTTATACAATATTAGAAGTAAAAAACGCAAATCAATTCATTAATAAAACTACTACTAAAAGAAAAGGTATGCTGTATATTGTATGCGAAAAATAAACTCACTATAACAATTTAATATTTCCTACTATTTTTATTTAATTTCTGCTTGTTTAAATTAACTATTTAATGTTTCGTTTGTTACCAATCTCCTTTTTCCAGACGATAACAATGGGATTTCATCTATATATTTTATAGTAATATTCGCATCATTACCCAAATAGCCTTTAAACTCATTTATTAATTCCTGTTCTCTAAGAAACTCTTTCCATGGATTCAATCTAAAAACATAATTATTACTTCCTTTCTGAACAAATTGGTATTGTTTAAGCTCGTCATATTTCCACATATTTACAGTAACTATATGAGATGTAATAACTTGATTGTTTGTATCTCTTATTAAATCTACTTTTCTTCCTTCAATTCTCTCTAAAACTGGTGCACCATTTACATCTTTTTTATTAGGGCTTAAAAATGCTAAATCTCCTGTATTATAACGTATTAAAGGCATACAATAATTAAACAAATCTGTTATTACTACTCTACCCATTTTACCAGGTTCTGCAGGCTTATCTTCTTCCAAATCCAATAACTCTATATAAAAACTGGCCCAGTTTACTTGAAACTCATATCCTCCAGAATAACATTGTTGCCCAATCAATCCACACTCCATACTAGAATAACGAGATAAAGTAGGTACTTTAAAATACTTTTCCATTCTATCTTTAGTATGATTACTTAAGGCATCAGAATTTGTGATAATTGAACTAATTTTATAATCGAATGGCTTAGCTTTAATAGAATCTAAATAATTAACAATAACATCGCAAGTAGATGCAAAACAAACAATTCCACATTCCGATTTATAACTTTTAATATCTTCTATAAGCTTAACTATATCTTCATCTGTATAATTAAAAATACTATATGGTATAATATTTTCCAACCATAATTTAAAAGGAGATTTGGTGTTTATTTTGTTCCAGACCTTCATATAAATTAAGCAAGAACCTATATCGAAACCTCCTTTTTTTGCAAAATAAATAACATCTGCTGTATTTCTTGATCTTTTACCTTTATCATGAAATAATTTAAAAGGTGTACCAGTAGATCCACTTGTTACAACTGGAGTGTTATTTTTGTTTATAAATTGTAAAGATTTAAATTCTTCAAAATTATTTCTTACCACACTTTTATCTATAATTGGAAAATCTGAAAGTTCTGGACTTAAGTTTATATTTTTATAAAATGGAGTCGTTTGAACTGAATGATTAAGCACATTTTTTAAGTGATTCTTCCTTATGTTTATAGATTTTTCAGAATCGTAATTTTCTAAAATAAATTTAATATCATTATAATGCTTTCTATTGTGACTTCCTTTAAAAAAGTCCATAGCCCAAAAAGCGTGTTTTCTAAATGATTCTAATAATTTCATATAAGAACAATCTTTATAACTATAACAACTAACTTTTAAATACTCTTTATTTTTGTTGAAATATTTATCTAACTTTGTTGGCTCAAAAAAAATATTTTGCCTAAAGACTTATATGTAATTATTTGGTTTAACAATGTTTAGGTTTGCTGTTAATCTTGTATTTGACAATAAATATTTCAACAAAAATAAGGTTTCAAATTCAAAATACAGAAACTATATTGAATTTGTTAATAAGTTAGCCAAACGATAAACAAAATTGTTAAAACTAATAAGAAGCTAATTTAAAATGTATTGGGATACTGTAAGGTACCTTTACAGCTCTACCACGTTGTTTTCCAGGTGTCATCTTTGGTAATAAATTTATAATACGCAAAGCTTCTTTTTCTAATATTTTATCAGGACCTCTCAATCTTATATTAGACACATAACCTTTAGAATCAATTACAAAAAGAACGAAAACCTTACCATTAATACCTAGATTAAGAGCTGTTTCTGGGTATATAAAATTCTTTTTTATATGTGCTTGTATTCTAGTTTGAAAACATTTTTTAGATTCACTTTTGGATAAGCCTTCACATCCAGGATAAATAGGTGGATTTTCAACTACAGAAAAAGGCACTTTAATAACTTCTTCAACCTCATCAACATTAACGTCTTCAACTTTTACAACATCTTCTATTTTCTCTTCCAGAGTCGTTTCTGTACTTTCAATAATAGTTTCTTCAATCTCAATAATATCCTCAACAATAGTGATAACTTCTGGAGCTGCCTTTGGTGGTGGAGGTGGTGGAGGTGTTTCTATTTTTAACAAGGGCGTTTCATTTTCTAATTCTTGATTCATTACTAAAACATCAAGAATAGTATCTTGTTTATCGTAAGTTTTATACTCTAACATAGTATATGTAATAAGCAGCATAATATTTAAGCCAATAGCAAAATAAAGACCACTATTTTTTCGTATATCAACCTTTGGATTCTTTTTTATTTCCATGATAATAATTTTATAATATAAAGTTATTAGTATAATAAGAGAATAACTATGACTTTTATCAGCTAAAAACAATCCTAATAATGTTTACTCTATTATATGACTACTGATCTTATGCTAAAACATTATTATAGTCATAAAAAATAAATCTCCCAATTACAATATTAAATAGATGAAGTGTGAAATTGTTATTTTATACCTAATAATTACTGGCTTGATTTTGTGAGAAAAAACACCTAACTTCGTTTAATATATGATAAACAAACACATGTGCTGAACTTAATTCAGTATTAAAACGCTTTTTATCTTAACGTTAGTCATAATTTAATGCATCAAGCTAAAAGGAAAGATCGAACCAAAGTAGTTAACATTATTGCCAAAACATTTGAGCGTAATCCAGGTGTTAATTGGATGTTTTCAGCAAAAGGTAATCGCACAAAAAAAATTAAACGACTCGCTGATTATGCATTTATTAAGTGCTACAATAGAAATGGTGTATTAATTTCTACTAACGGTAAAGGAGTTGCACTCTTTTACAGAAGCGACAAGAAAAAATTTTCATTACAGGAAATCTATTACGAATTTAGGTTTGGGCTATTATCAATTAAGCTTACTAAACTAAAGGAAGTTCTCCAGAGGGAGTCATATAGGAAAAGCAAACGTCCAAAAAATGAACCTTACTATTATTTCTGGTTTTTAGGGGTTTTAAAGGAAGGGGCAAATGCAGGGTTTGAATTGAATAGAGGATTGATAAATATTGCAAACAAAGAACACATTCCAATTTATTTAGAAACCTCTGTAGAACGAAATAAATTAATTTATGAAAGAGTAGGTTACGAAACCTATGATTATTGGCAAGATGACGCAAAGGGCATTAAATTTTGGTTTATGAAAAGATAAAGTGAATAATTAATTAGGAGTATTATGACAAAAGATTTGTTAGAATCCTTGCAAGTTAAAAATGGTGCATTTAGTAACGTAGCTATTGAAGGTCATGGTTATATTACATTTCCAAAACTTAAAGGATCATTAGGCCCACGAATGCAATTTAATGGAACGGAAAAAATTGTTTGGAGTCTAAATGATTATCTAGGTTTGGCAACTAATCCTGAAATTCACGCCATTGATACTGATTTAGCAAATCGATATTCTATGGCTTTTCCTATGGGTTCCAGAATCATGTCAGGAAATCTAGATGAGCATGAACTGCTTGAAAAAGAGTTAGC
>QMOV01000155.1 GCA_003650305.1 Bacteroidota bacterium
ACCAATGCTTATATATGGAAATTAAGGCATAACCAAATACATCATACTTACACAAATATTCAAGATTTTGATGGAGACATTAGTATAACTCCTTTAATTCGTATGTCACCTCATCAGAAATTACGAAAAATACATAGATACCAACATTGGTATTCATGGTTTTTATATTGCCTGACGTCACTTTCTTGGGTATTTATTGGAGACTATAAGAAATTCTTCGGAAGAAAAATTGTCAATCACAAATTAAAGAACCCTCCAACGTACGAATATTTTAGTTTTCTTTTCTTTAAGGCTTTCTATTACAGCGCTTTTCTGGTAGTACCTATTATTTTCATTGATTTGGCTTGGTGGCATATTTTATTGGGGTTTGTAGCAATGCATTTAATTGAAGGTTTTTGCCTGGCTATAATGATTCAAATGGCTCACCTTTTAGGAGGACTCGATTTTCCCGTACCAAATAAAAAAGGAGAAATAGAAAATACCTGGGCGATACATCAGTTACGTACTACTGCCGATTTTGCCAGGAAGAGCCAGCTTGTTGCTTTTTTCTTTGGAGGACTAAATTTCCACATCGAACATCACCTTTTCCAGAGAATATGTCATGTTCATCACCCGCAAATCTCCCATATTATCAAAAGAACAGCCAAGGAATTTGGAATACCTTATTATGAACTTATTACGCTGAAAGATGCTTTTAATTCTCACCAGAAATTTCTTAGAATAATGGGACGAAACATATAATAATTAGGGAAACGACTTATAGGCGGATTCATTTAGAAATAGTCTTATGAGAAAGGATTGAGAATTTGGAGAGGCTTTTTTTGTTAATGAGACAGTGAATCTATGATTCGCGTGGTCGAATTAATCCCGCTGGCAAGCGGGATTCCAGCAATCTCCAAGTTTTTTTGGGAATCTCTTATACGAATAATCGAACTAATCCCGCCACAGGTCGGGATATCTCGTTTCTTATCAAATCGTCAACTTGTCAAGTTTATAAAAATTACATTTGTTTTATGATGTGTAACTTATTTTTCTATTCATCGTCTATTTTAATAAATTTACATATTTCAATCAAAAAACATTATTATGGAAATTTATAAACAAATTGTGGTCAGTTTTATTTTACTGATGCTAGTATTTGGAAATATTAATAAAGCAGTCTCACAACCTAATTATCCGAGAGACGCAGAACAAGCTAATCTGATTTATAGTGATATTGAAAATTTCGTAGAAGCTTATGATCAATTAAAACATGGAGTTGACACTATAGCAGTTCTGAATGAGTTCTATTTTGATAAGGCATCCACAGGGTTAAATGAATACATTACCAGACATCAATTAACACCTATACTGATTAGATCTGCCATACGTGAAAATCCAGCTAAGTATGAACAAGTTTCAAATTTTGTAAATAGTATTGATGACTTAAAGCCCAAGTTTATAGATAAATTAAAAAAATTCGGTAATATTTTGCCTAATGCAATGTATGCTCCAACATATCTTTTAGTTGGTGCTAATAGAGGTATTGCTCAGGCATCAAAATATGGTCAGTTAGTAACAATTACCCGTGTAATTGATGATGAAGAGAAACTAATGAAGCTTATAATCCATGAACTTTCACACTTTCAACAAGCAATGTCTATAGGCGGTGAAAAATATGTTGCTCTGTACTCTGAACCAAATAATATGTTAGAGTTATGTTTACGAGAGGGTGGAGCTGAATTCATCACTTCTTTGGTATTAAAAGAAATCACTCAAGAGAAAGCATTAATTTATCTAAATAAAAATGAATCTGAGCTTAAATTAAAATTTATAAAGGACCTAAAAGTTCAAGACAAGGGATTTTGGTTATGGGAGTCAATAAATCAAAAGGAATATCCCATATTATTAGGTTATGCTATGGGATATAAAATTTGCAAATCATTATATAACAAAGCACCAAATAAAAATGAAGCTATAAAAAAAGTTTTAAGAATGGATGATGCTAATCAATTTTTAAATTTAAGCGGTTATTTTGTTGATAATGACTAAATCATAGTGTTGTGTCACTTAAATTTGGCTAGGTTTATTGTAGTTAAACCGATGAGAAGCTTGTTAGCCTTTGGCTAATGGGCTTTTTTTTGATTTGCACCCCTGTTCATTATTGTTTTATGTTGAGCCTGTCCCGAGCCTTTCGACTGGGCTCAAGATAAACTCCGTCGAGGGAGACTTTTTTTATTTAGCATTTATACGACATTAATGATCAATTTAACTAATTAGTAATGAAACGATTGGGGATTAATCATTAAAAGACTATATTGTCTTTAATATAAAGGGTTATAGGAAAAGTACCAACTTAAAAACAAAAATATGGAAGGAAAAAAGAAAGGCGGTTTGGGAATAGGAGGAGTTGTACTTGTGGGCTGTTTGTTAATAGGTGCTGGAATTGGAAACATGTTTGATGAAATAGAAGTCGGTGCAGCTGCATTGATAGGTCTGGGAGTTGGGTTTATTGGTATGGGTGCAATTTGGGCATATTACAGGAACAAGTAAATCCAAATACTTCCAAGTTGAGGTTAAAATTTGATTTATACATTTATAATCTCCCTAATTATATTAAGCGTGTTTGTGTAGCTTTTAATAAAGGCTATAAACTTGTATTGAACAATCAGACGTTGATAGTGAAAAAGTATAATAGGGAGATTAAAGAGGACTTACCTAAGTTTGTTTATAATTCCTCATACCCCATCTAAGTATTTTACTGGATGGGGTTTTTATTGAAATTTAGAATAATGGTAAAAACAATTAAACTCATTCTTGACTGGTTTTAAGTTTCATCATCCAAATTAAACTCAAGAATATCACCTGGTTGGCATTCCAGCACTTCACAAATTAAATCTAAAGTAGAAAACCGAATCGCTTTGGCTTTTCCCTTTTTTAGGATTGAAAGATTTGACATGGTAATACCAACCCTTTCTGATAGTTCAGTTAGACTCATTTTTCGCCTTGCGAGCATTATATCTAAATTTACTATAATCGCCATATCTTATATTGTTAAATCTTTTTCTTGCTGTAATTTTAATCCGGTACCAAATATGTGAGCAAGAACCCAAATAAATAAAGCAAAAAATAATATACCTGAATAGTTAGGGATATCATCTGTTATAAATACATTATCAAACTCAAGACCATTTGCTATGTAATAATAAGCTATTCGTATATAGATAACTGTAAATAGCCAAAATCCGATTAATGTATACGATATTCTTTTAAGTAAAGCTATGTTGATAAGCGTGAATATCTCTCCATCCTTAACATTTTTAATAAACATTCTGAAGGTCCAGGTTAAATAACACGTAAATAAGGACACACATAGCATTGCTATACCAAATTTCTTGGCAATAAATCCCGGAGTATTAAAAAAGTGAATTCTTGTTGTAGCCTCAACTAGCTCAATCTTAATATTTTGATTATTCAACCGCAGATTCCCTATCTCCAAAAAATCAACTTTAACAGGCAAAAGAATATGCAATTGCATATCATTTCCAAAGAAATCTGTATAAAGTAGAATATTAAATACTATTGCCCCTAATAAAACAGTGGCTAATAGTCCAAACACAATGCTGGTTAACCAGTAAATTACCCTAATACTCAACGGTGCTTTTTTTGTTTCCATAACACTATTGTTTTAAATAGTTTCAACAGTAAAGATACGATTAAATTGTTAATAAACAAGAATAAATTATCGATATACAATTATATATTATTGATAAACAATAAATAATACTTGTTTATTAATACTATTTATCTTTTCTTTGTAAAGAATTAATATTAAAATAACAGCATCATGAAAAATTTAAAACAGATTATTTCGCTTGCAATAATGGTTTTTATTCCATTTGGTATGATGATTTGGTTTCGTAACCATAATTCATCAGGCTTTGCGTCTATTGAACTCATTCTTTACCCTCTGTTGTTCGGTGGACTTAGTATTGTGGCTCTGGTATTATTGAAAAAGTATTTTTTAAGAGAAGGGTTATCCGATTTCAATTCGGGCAAAGGAAAGTGGGGGATTGATATTCTATGGGGATTCGCATTAACAGTTATTTATTTTATCTTTTTTTATGTTGAAAGATTGACTCTTTCAAATTTGCTAAGCTTTAATCCAAACATGGAGTTACTGAACTTGATGTTGGATATGCGCGAAAACCCACTATTGTTAGTGCTTTGGTTTGGTCCTGTATTATGTATAGGTGTTGCTTTGTATGAAGAGCTTATC
>QMOV01000156.1 GCA_003650305.1 Bacteroidota bacterium
TCTAACTCCCAATACAATAAAGTAGCTCGCTAATCAAAATAAACTTTGATTACGCAAGATAGATAATAGCTACCTCGCTTCCGCTCGACTTGACGCATTATTATCGCCTACTTTTTGTATCTTCGTTCTCAAACCAGAACTACGTTTAGCAGGGCGTTGTGCTTCATTATAACCAACCAATATTCAATTTTTGATATCTCATGGACCAAATAGCAAATGTTATTATATGGGTAATCGTAATTCAAGGAATCTTCCTGGGATTTATCTATATATTCTCTAAAAAATCGAAAAGCAATGCAAATAAGATTTTAGGCTTTTTTTTGCTAGCCTTTGTTTTTGAAGCGTTGTCAAGTGATTTCTTTCCGTATAATTATGTTGGAAATTACCTTGTAGGTGATTATTTCGGGATTCCTGAGGTTAAACTATTTTTCCCTGCATTATTTTTAAACTACGTTTTAGAAAAGCTGGATCGAGTATTGCCCTATAAAATTTACTTAAGGGTCAATTATTTCTTTGCCATTCTTATTATCTGTTTAACACCTCTAAACATTGTTTTCCATTTAACATCGGATGCTTCAATTAGAGAAGTTTTTGGAGTAGAGATTACAAATACAATATTTATGACATCACAGTATTGTGCTTTTGTTTTAACCGTTATGGCATTCATAATTTCAATTGTAGAGACATATCGATACAGGAAAATAGTCCAGAATGAGTTTACAGACTTTGGAATGCTCCAAATTAACTGGCTTTGGCAATTTATCTTTATTCTGTTTCCTATTATCGTTCTTTGGGGTTTGGAGTTGGCATACATCATTTCGGGTGGAACAGGTCCTTCCGACTATTTGAGTATTACCTGGTTTTTTGTTTTTGTATTTCTTTACTTCTTCAGCTTCAAAGCGTATAGAAATCCAAACCTTTTCGAATATGTGCCTCTAAGCGCTCAGAAGGGAAAAGGCACTCGAAATGAAGGAAGAGAAAATCATCCGTGTATTGAAGAGAACAGCACAAGGATAGTTTCAGAAATGGAAAATCAGCAATTCTATTTAAATGAAGAATTGACACTACATTCATTTGCCAAAGAAATCAATATGTCTTCAAGACTAATTTCATCTTGTATTAATAAAAACATGGGGTATAACTTTAATGAATGGGTAAACAATTATAGAGTTGAAAAAGCGCTTCAGATAATCAGATCGGATAAAAAAAATTCGCTATCCATTGAGGGTATTGGAAGTGATTCTGGGTTTAAATCGCGGTCTGCCATGTACGCTGCTTTCAAAAAGAATCTAGGGCATTCTCCGGGTCATTATAGGAAGATTTGATGTCCTGAATCCTGTAATCAGTAATAAATTTGTCCTGATTTTTGTAAAAATGATATGGGCTTGTCCTACATCCTGTATCGAGTACATGCTTCATTTTTTCAGTGTTTTAATAACGTATACTTTCGGTATGACATTCTTAACCACGAGAAGTTTAATTCTAAAATTATTACGATATGAAAGCACTATTTCAACCGACAAACAACTCAAACAGAATTGAAGTTGTTGATGCCTTGAGAGGATTTGCTCTTTTAGGAGTTCTATATGCCAATATTCCCTTTGGAGGAAATCCTCCAATAGAATCAGCGTATGATGAAACAATTCACTTTTTATACAATTTTCTGATATCAAAGAAATTCATCACCATATTTTCTATGTTATTTGGTTTTGGATTTTTCATCCAATTTTCAAGAGCTAAAGAAAAGGTGATTAATTTCAATAGCTACTTTTTGAAAAGAATGGGCCTGCTTTTTTTAATTGGCTGCATACATTCTTTCGTGCTCTGGAATGGTGATATAATAATGTCTTATGCTTTTGGCGGCGTATTCTTATTGCTTTTGAGAAACTGGTCTGTTAAAAAATTGATTATTCTGGCTATCGTATTCAATGTGATATTAACCGGAGCAACATTTATTGGTAACAGTGCCTTAGGATGGGCGGTTTATGACTATGATTTTGCCATAGTCACGGACCTTGCGCTGACCAATTCCTATTTGGAATATTTAAAAATGAATTGGATCACATCTCCCTGGATTAACTTTTTAAATGATATGCCATTGACCTTATTTTTCACTTTCGGCAACATGCTCATTGGAATGATTTTAGGGAAAATTGGTTTCTTTAATCCCGAAAATGGACTAAAGCGATTGAAAAGATGGTTCGTCATTTTAGGAGTCACTCTTGGAATTCCTGCAAGCTATTATTTTCATTTGATAATGACTGGAAATTTAGAATTGGACCTGCCATTATTGTGGGTTCCTTTTGCGATCATAGTTGGGATGTTGTTTCAAAGTCTGGCTTATATCACCTTATTTGTAGAACTATACAGAGTTGTATTTATTCGGAAAATATTATCAGGATTCAGGTATGTTGGAAAAGCGGCTTTGACTAATTACTTGAGTCAATCTGTATTTTATCTGATTGTTATTTACCATTGCACGAATCTGTTTCAATTGTACGGAAAACTTTCTGAGCCTGAAACCTACTTGCTGGCAACGCTATTTTTTATACTACAATCTATCACCAGCTATTTTTGGCTAAAGACATGGAGTCAAGGGCCTATGGAATACTTGTGGAAGAGAATGAGTTATTCAACAATTAAAAGCAGGAAATAAAATGAAAACTATCTATATAATACTGGCATTGACCCTTGCAATTCAATTCGTTAGCGGTCAGAATAGAATAACTGAAAAAGTTTCATTCAAAAGTGGAGATGAAACGATAACCGGAATTTTGGTTAAACCTAATTCTGGCGATAATCTACCTGTTGTTGTTTTTCAGCAGGGATCTGGAAATTTTGCCTTCGAAGGTTATGACAAAGAAGCATGGGGGCCCCATAAATTCTATATAGAAGATGTTCTTTTAGAACAGGGATATGCAGTTTTGTATTGCAATAAAAGAGGTTTAGGAGGTTCAACTGGGAATTGGAGGAAAAATGATTTTTATGGAAGAGCTGCTGATGCTTATGCGGCAATAGAATATCTAAAAACCTTACCGGAAATAGATGCTAATCGCATAGGTGTTTCAGGTCACAGCCAGGGAGGTTGGATTGCGCAAATTACAGCGGCTGAATACGATGACGTAGCATTTATTATTTGCCTAGCAGGACCAACGGTTGGTGTGAAAGAACAAATCTATAGTCATGATAAGTTCCAATTTGAGTGTGAAGGATATGAAGGTGATAAGCTTGAGAAGAAAATTAAAAAAAGAAAGAAATCATTGAATAAATCGTATAATATCGGCAAAAACTTTGGCATTATTGGAGCTGCGAAACATTTGTATTTGATTTTCAACTATGAAAATAATGAGGTTTTGAAATCTATCAAATGTCCTGCATTGTTACTTTTTGCAGAATTTGACATCAATGTAGATCCGGAAGAAAATATTGATCATTTAAATCAAATCTTTGAAAATAAAATTCCGAATAACATCACAGTAAAAACAATGCCAAAGGGACAACATGGATTTTATAAAGTTGAAAACAGATGTGTGCCATGGGGTGAAGCTGAAAAAAATGATTTTGATTCAAATTTTCAAAATCAAATCAAAGATTGGGTTAGTGAATTGAATTAAAACTTGAAATGCCATGGTTAAGATTAGTAGCCTTCCCTAAAGATAGGATAGCTTAGAATTAGAATTTACTAACTTTAAATTTTAACTGTCACATGAAAAGAATCGTTCGATGATTTCCAGACTCATTTTGAAAAGGCATTTGGAAACCCAACAGGAAAATCAAAAGGAAATGAAGGGTACGATAACTATCAATGGTCAATTAATGGAAATTTGAATAATGCACTATATTTTTGACAGATTCGGACTTGAAGAACATATGAGAATAAAGAACGAAAGCACAACAAAGTATAAAAATAATGGCGGAAATTCTGTTAATTTAAGAGTGGTAGCAATAATAAAATTTGGTCTAAACTAAACAGTTTGTGGTCTTAAAACCGCCACTATTCTTATACAAGACCGTTGTACCTAATTTTGACCCGTCCTGAAATATGTATACACAAAATCACAAGTATATGTATAAAAATGACAGAGTAACCAGACGTTACAGCGAACCTTTCAAATTAAAAAATTTTAGCCGAACTTAGTACTGGAAAATATACTAAGAACCAATTAGGAAAACTTTACAGTATTGCTCCTACAACCATTAATGAATGGATTAGAAAGTATGAACGTAATGACTTAATGAA
>QMOV01000157.1 GCA_003650305.1 Bacteroidota bacterium
GTAGTAGGTGTTTTAGATTTTTTTAAAACACTAGAGAAATCAATATATTTTAAATCATGATCCTTTAAATATTTTATAAATACTAATGGTGTGTTAGCAGAATCTAAAAGAAAAGTAAATCGCTCTTTATCAAACTCATATAGCCTCATCAAATTTTCGAAATTTATAATATATTTAATCTCTAATTCTTTTCTGAGAGTTTCTTCTTCTAATGCAGTTCTTTTAATTTTATTGCTACTTCCACCAGAAAGCAATTTTCTAATTAGTTTTCTAGGCGCATCAAACGCGCCAATATTTTGTAAATAGACTAATAATTTAATTTGGCGCATTGCTCTATAAATAGGTGATTCAAACTTCATTCTATCTGCTATAATACCATAATCGCCTCGTATCAAATCATCTTCAAAATTTATTCCCAAAATAACATGGTCAATCAAATCAAAAGTAGATTTGTATTGATGAATTAAATGAAGCTGATCAGCCAAATCATAACCCGCATATCCATATTCATAAACTTCGACGTCTTTTAAACTGTTCTCTATCTTCTTCCCTATTGAATTGTAATAATTTTGATGAAACCCTTCAATAAATGAATCGCCAACCAAGGCTATTTCAACTTTATCTTTTGAAGGTGTAAACTCTCTGTAAGAATTATATCCTGAATTATTTATATAAAATTTACTAAAATTTTGTCTTCTATTACCAGTAACAGAATAACCTTCTTGTTTAGGCATCCATTTTTCAACGTTATACTCATCCACTATGCGAACTGGATAATCCTTAGTTAAATGAAAAACGCGAATACTAAATTCTAAAAATAAAAGAATTAGTACAATATATACAAAGGTTTTTAGAATGAGTTTTTTTAATTCCATCGGAAATAATATTTAAATAACAGCAAACTTACATTAGGCTTCATCTAAGCCTCTTTTAGGATTTTAACACTATAAAATCACCAATTATGAGCGTATCCAAACCAGTTGAAAAAAAACATCTAATAGCATCTTGAGGTGATTCAACTACAGGCTCACCTTGAATATTGAAACTTGTATTAAGCACCACAGGGATTCCTGTTTTATCTCCCAATTTTTTTATAAGATTATGATAGCGAGGATTTAGATCCTTTGAAACAGTTTGTAATCGAGCACTTCCATCTACATGAGTAACTGCTGGAATAACATCTTGTTTTTCTTTTAATACATTACATACTTTTAACATAAAAGGAGCCTCCACTTCTAAATCGAAAAATTCGCCTTTAGATTCTAATATAGCCGAAGGAGCAAAAGGTCTGTAAGCTTCTCTAAACTTAACTTCTGCATTAATTTTATCTTTCATTTGTGGGAAAGCTGGATTTGCTAAAATACTTCTATTACCAAGTGCTCTAGGACCTATTTCCATAGCTCCCTGAAACCAGCCAATAATTTTACCCTCTTCTAACAATAATGCAGCCTTATCACAGATGTCTTCATGATATTCATAATTAAGTTTAGAACCCTTAAGTACTTTTTCTATTTCTTCATTTGTATATCTTGTCCCTACATAAGGATTTGTATGTGTGAAGTTTCTAGGGTTTTTAAAAATTCCGTTATACAAATAATATGCTGCTCCAATTGCTGTTCCATTATCTCCTGCGGCAGGCATAACGTAAATATCTTTAAAAGGACTCTCTCTAACTATTCGTCCATTCATTACACTATTTAATGATACACCTCCAGAAATAACTAGATAATCTGCTTTTGTTTTATTGTACAAAATATCACAAATCTCTAACACTTTATTTTCTAACACTCTTTGAAACGCTGCTGCAACATTCATGTGATGTTCTTTAAACTCTTCACCATGCTTTCTTGGCTCTCCAAAAATTTTAAAAAACTTTTCTGAACAACGCTTCCAACTCATATTCTGATAGTTAAAATAGCTCAAATCAAACGATAATTGGCCTTCACTAGAAACAGTCACAATTTTTTCAACCTCTTTTAGAAATACCTCTGGGTTTCCCATAGGAGCCAATCCCATTGTTTTTCCTTCATCATAGCTCGTTCGAAACCCACAAAATTGGGTTACTGCCTCATAAAAAGACCCTAAAGAATGTGGAAAGTAACTTTGTCCTAAACATTCAGTAGTATTTTCTTTTCCATAACCCAACCAAGTAGTCGCCCATTCTCCAGAACCATCAATACTTAATAAAGCTGCTTCCTCATAAGGGGATACAAAAAAAGTGCCAGCTGCATGACTTAAATGATGTTCTATGAAGTGAACCTTAGGTCCAGTCTTTTTGCTATCCCAATGATAACCAAACCAATTCCAAAAACTTTTTTGTTTATTATAGCCATGAACTAGTTCGTGGTTTAGAAAGACTTTAAGGGTTTTTAAATTTTTTAAACTATACATAATTTTCTTTCCTAAATTATGGCTAGGTTTTATTGACACCGCTATATGATCAATGTCATTGTATTCTAATTTCGCAATCTTTAAACATCTCTCAATAGCTAGCATAGGAAAGGATCTTGTATGTTTATCACGATTTAAACGTTCTTCTTCAATAGCAGCAATTAATTTGCCATCTTTAATAATGCAAGCTGTAGAATCATGAAAATAGTAATTTAATCCTAATATTATCATATTAATGTTTTTTAATAGTTAATCTTTTCTTTTTATGATTACTCATTTTAAAATTGAAAATAAATAAATGACCTATCTATAAAACTATCATAAAAAAGTAACATCCCAAAAATCACAAGTGCATACGCCATAAATCGAATCGCTTTAGATTTAAACTTAAATGGAGAACGTTCATCTTTTCGTATACTATATTCGTAAAGTATAAATAAAATGATAAGAATATAATAATCAATCATACGATAGCCCATAGGATGTTGATATGCTTCATAAGAAAAGTTTGATCCAATTCTTTTTATAAAGTTAAAAGCATGCGATATTGAATCTGATCTAAAAAAAATCCATGCAAATGTTACTGAAAAAAATGTAACTATAATTTGATAAAATTCTTTGAGTGACAATATCACTTTCCTTTCACCCACAAAAGATTCAACAAAATTCCTATTAGTACCCAATAAAAATGATGGCATAAATAATAGAGCATGAATTAAGCCCCAAAATAAAAAAGTCCAATTAGCACCATGCCATAGACCACTTACTAGAAAAATGACAAAAACATTTCGTATAGAAATTAATTTATTACCTCGAGAGCCTCCTAAAGGGATATAAAGGTAGTCTCTAAACCAAGTAGATAAGGAAATATGCCATCTACGCCAAAACTCAGCAATGCTTCTTGAAAAGTAAGGAAACTTAAAATTTGACATTAATTCTATTCCAAAAAGTTTAGCTGTTCCTATAGCTATATCAGAATATCCAGAAAAATCACAATAAATTTGAAAACTAAATAGGATAACTCCTAAAACAAGAGTCGAAGATGGATAATTTGCGTAATTAACAAAAATATCATCTACTATGGGCCCTAAAGAATCTGCAATTGCTATCTTTTTAAACAGGCCCCATAATATTAACTTCAAACCACTTACCGCCTGGTTATATTTAAAAACTCTTTTATTTAATATTTGTGGAAGTAAATTTGACGCTCTTTCAATAGGTCCTGCTACCAACTGAGGAAAGAAACTTACAAAAGCCGCAAACCCCAAGAAATCTTTGTTTGGCCTCATTTTTTTATAGTAAATATCAAAAGAATAGGACATAGTTTGAAAGGTATAAAACGAAATACCAACAGGTAAAATTACCTGTAAAGTCCAAGTGCTTTTAATAGAATACCCAAATAGAGAAAACATATCTATCCATGAATCGATAAAAAAATTATAATACTTAAAAAATCCTAAAAGACCCACATTAAAAAAGACACTCATCCATAACCAAAACTTCCGTTTGGATGGTAATGTATGAGAA
The DNA here is from genome assembly GCA_003650305.1 of Bacteroidota bacterium. Classification (GTDB taxonomy): domain Bacteria; phylum Bacteroidota; class Bacteroidia; order Flavobacteriales; family Flavobacteriaceae; genus PRS1. Next base: position 3,919 of record QMOV01000157.1, read on the forward strand.
TAAATTTTTTGGGCTACAAAATAATCAACTATAGTACTTAATAAAATTAATGAGAGAAAACGCCAATCCCACCACCCATAAAACGTATAGCTTGCAACTATAATAAGTATATTCTGTGCTTTTAAACTTTTTTTAAACACAAACCAATACAACATATAAACAATGAAAAGAAATATAAAAAACTCTAAAGAATTAAATACCATATATAACTATAAAAATATTTGGTTAAAAGAGTAAATGTATTTAGACAGTAAACATCCTATAA
>QMOV01000158.1 GCA_003650305.1 Bacteroidota bacterium
AGCATTGTTAAGCAATCTAATTTTTTCTTTTGTTATTTGTTTTGCATCGCTACCATCGAGATTCATTGTCCAAATATTATCGCCTCCTCCAGCATCACTTGTAAAAGAAATGGTTTTTCCATCAGGACTAAATCTTGGTTGGATTTCGAACGGTAAACCTTCTCTTAAAATGGTTGCCTTTCCACCTTTTGAGTTCATTATATAGATGTCTCCCAATAGATCGAAAGCAATATGATTTCCATCTGGACTTACATCAAGATTCATCCAAGTCCCTTCGTTGGTAGAAAGTTTTAATTCTTTAAAATCCCAGTTTCCTTCTGGGTTAGAAACGTCCCAAGTTTTTTCTTTGTCCTTTTCTTGTGCAAAGGAATTAAATACAACTAATAAAAAGAGAACTGTAAATAGTTTTAAACGATACATAGAGTGAAGTGTTTTAATTGAGTATGAAGGTAGTTATAAAAATCAAATTTATGTTTAATATTTTAGAAGCTTTTGGATATAAAACAAAAAACCCGATTCAATTTAAGAATCGGGTTTTTTTTAAGCGAAATGATGTTATGTAATAGGCGAAACGCCTTATTTTACTTTATCTACAATAGCTTTAAAAGCTTCTGGGTTATTCATGGCTAAATCTGCTAAAACCTTACGATTTAATTCAACATTATTAGCTTTTAATTTCCCCATAAATTGCGAATAAGACAATCCGTGTTCTCTTGCTCCTGCGTTTATACGCATAATCCATAATGCACGGAATGTTCTTTTTTTGTTTCTACGATCTCTGTACGAATATTGCATCGCTTTATCAACCGCATTTTTTGCTACTGTCCAAACGTTTTTACGTCTTCCGAAGTAACCTTTTGCTTGCTTAATAACCTTTTTTCTTCTGGCTCTTTTAGCAACTGAATTTACTGATCTTGGCATTTTTTTAATTGTTTTTTGTAGTAGGCGATCGATAATCGACACTTAATTATTTTTTAAATCGTAAATCAAAAATCTACAATCGTGAATCATATAGCCTAACTCCATGGTTTATAAATAATTTTAACCTGTTAAAAATAATATTACTTTAAACGCAACATTTTTTTAACATTATCTTTGTCTGACTCATGTACTAGTGTAGTATGAGTTAGAGCCAGCTTACGTTTTTTAGACTTCTTTGTTAAGATGTGACTTTTAAACGCGTGCTTTCTTTTAATTTTACCAGTACCTGTAAGCTTAAAACGCTTTTTAGCACTAGATTTTGTTTTCATTTTAGGCATTTTCTCCTAGTTTTTATTACTTCGCTTATTATCTTTATGCTAAACTTGTTTCAGCATCTTTTTTAATCTATAATAAACCGTAGCTTTATGCGTAGGTTTATTTTCCTTTTTTTGGAGCGATAAACATAATCATTCGTTTACCTTCTAATTTTGGCATTTGCTCCACTTTGCCAACTTCTTCTAAATCTTGAGCTAGTCTTAATAATAAAATTTGACCTTTCTCTTTAAATATTATTGAACGTCCTTTAAAGAATACAAAAGCTTTTAACTTTGCTCCATCTTTCAAGAATTTTTCGGCATGTTTCTTTTTAAACTGGTAGTCATGATCATCTGTATTTGGACCAAAACGAATTTCTTTAATAATTACTTTAGTCGCTTTCGATTTTAAAGCCTTTTCCCTTTTCTTTTGTTCGTAAAGAAACTTTTTATAATCCATAACTTTACAAACAGGAGGATTGGCATTAGGAGAAATCTCCACAAGATCTAAACCTTCTTCGTTAGCAATTTCCATTGCTTTTGTTGTTGCATAAACACCAACTTCTACATTGTCTCCAACTAATCGCACTTCTTCAGCTCTAATTTTGGAGTTTATTTTGTGCTTATCTTCTCTTATAATTCTTGCAGGACCTCTATTCCTTCTTCTTCGTATTGCTATGACTTTAAATTTTTAGTTAAACTTATTTAAATTGCTTTAATGTTTTGTTTATTTCTGTTTCAACAATTTCAGCGAATTCTTTTACCGGAATTAAACCTAAATCGTTACCACCATGTTGGCGTACAGTAATCTTGTTTTCTTTTTCTTCATTCTCACCAATAATAATCATGAAAGGGATTTTTTTCATTTCAGCTTCCCGAATTTTTTTCCCTATAGTTTCATTTCTATTATCTACGAGGGCGCGAATTTCGTTATTTTCTAACAAATTTAAAACTTTTTCGGCGTATATTTCATATTTCTCACTAATAGATAATATTATAGCCTGTTCTGGCACTAACCAAAGCGGGAAATTTCCTCCAGTATGTTCTAATAAAATTGCAACGAATCGTTCCATACTTCCAAAAGGAGCACGATGAATCATTACAGGTCTATGTAGCTCATTATCACTGCCTTTATAGGTAAGGTCAAAACGCTTTGGAAGGTTATAATCTACTTGAATAGTCCCAAGTTGCCATTGTCTTCCCAGAGCATCTTTAACCATAAAATCTAATTTAGGACCATAAAAAGCAGCTTCACCTTTTACAATAATAAAATTTAATTTTTTATCTGTTACAGCATTAATAATGGCATTTTCTGCCTTTTCCCAACTTTTTGCCTCTCCAATATATTTATCTGTTTTTTCTGGATCTCTAACTGATACTTGTGTGGTAAAATTTTCAAAACCAAGAGAACCAAATACATACAATACTAAATCTATTACATTTTTAAATTCGCTATCCAGTTGTTCTTCTGTGCAAAAAATATGAGCATCATCTTGTGTAAAGCCACGAACACGCGTTAAACCGTGAAGTTCACCACTTTGTTCGTATCTGTAAACTGTGCCAAATTCGGCATAGCGTTTAGGTAGTTCTCTATATGAAAATGGTTTAGCATTATATATTTCACAATGATGAGGACAGTTCATAGGTCTTAATAAAAACTCTTCATCTTCTTTTGGTGTTTTTATAGGTTGAAAACTATTCTCTCCATATTTAGCATAATGACCAGAAGTTACATACAATTCTTTTTGACCAATGTGTGGCGTAATGACCATTTCGTAACCAGCTTTTTTTTGAGCTTTTTTTAAGAAGTTTTCAAGACGCTCTCTCAATGCAGCTCCTTTAGGTAACCATAATGGTAAACCTTGTCCAACCTTTTGGGAAAAGGTAAACAACTCTAATTCTTTACCTAATTTTCTGTGGTCACGTTTTTTTGCTTCTTCTATTAGGTGAAGATATTCTGTTAATTCTTTTTGTTTGGGGAATGAAATACCATAAACTCGAGTAAGTTGTTTGTTGTTCTCATCACCTCTCCAATATGCTCCTGCGATTGATAATACTTTTACAGCTTTTATTATTCCAGTATTTGGAATGTGTCCACCACGACATAAATCGGTAAATGAAGAATGATCACAAAAAGTAATAGTACCATCTTCAAGGTTTTCAATCAATTCAGTTTTATATTCGTTGTCTTTATAAAATGTTAATGCATCATCTTTTGAAACAGTTTTCATTTTAAACTCATGTTTACCACGAGCTATTTCAATCATTTTATTTTCAATGGTTTTAAAATCTTTATCAGAAACTATATGTTTCTCAAAATCTACATCATAATAAAAGCCATTTTCTATTGCTGGACCAATAGTTAGTTTAATACCTGAATATAATTCTTCTAAAGCTTGTGCTAATACATGTGCAGACGAATGCCAAAACGCTTTTTTACCTTCGTCATCTTTCCATGTATATAATATAAGACTACCATCATGAGTCAATGGAGTTGAAGTTTCAATAATGTCATCATCAAATTTTGCTGAAATAACATTACGCGAAAAGCCTTCACTAATATTTTTAGCAACATCCATAGGAGTACTGCTTTTAGAGAATTCCTTTATTGTTCCATCTGGTAAAGTAATCTTAATCATAAACTGTTCAAAAATTTAAGCTCAAAGATAATGGTATAATCAATTACACACAATTTATACGATATTTTCTTAGTATGATATTTATTTAGGCGTTACCTTTTGTGAAATCACAAAAGGTCAGGCTTTATGCTCTATCTTTTTAATGCTGAATTTGATACAGCTTAAAAAGGATGCCGCGACAATCCTTAACGCAAAAAAGAGAAGCCAGAAAAAAGCAATAAATATAGCTTAAGGTAGAGTTGTAATAAGTTCTTTGTTATAAGGGTATTGAGTGGTA
>QMOV01000159.1 GCA_003650305.1 Bacteroidota bacterium
TGTATAGCTAAAATTCATATTATAAAAAATTAATACTTCATAGTTTCAATGTCTTTGACTTCAACAGAGGTAATTTGCCTGTAAAGATTTATTATTATCGAAACAGCCAATGCAGTTTCGGCTGCAGCAACAGCAATAATAAATATTGAAAAGAAAACACCTTGCAACATATCTGGATATAAATATTTATTGATAACAACAAAGTTTACAACAGATGCATTCAAAACTAGTTCGACAGAAATTAAAATTGAAATCAAGTTTTTCCTTGTAATAAACCCATAAACGCCAATAAAAAATAATATTGATGTAAGTGTTAGTATTTCGTATATGCTAATTCCTTCAATCATATAGTTTCTTCGTTATTAGATTCTAACTTCTTTCCTTTAGCAATAACAATGGCTCCAATTATCGCAGCTAATAACAGCACGCTAATGACTTCAAAAGGTAAAATAAATCCACCTGCCTCATAGCTTAATAAGCCAAGACCAATGTCTTCAGTAGTTGTAGTAGTCGAAATATCTGTCACTTTAAAATCATAGGAGTAAATGGTTGAAACAAATACACCAATTCCAATTAAACAGGCTATGGCAGTTACTAAACGTTTGGATGTTTTTTCTACTTCTAATTTCATTTCAATATGATGTACAAGCAATACCGAAAAAATTATAAGTACAATAATTCCACCTGCATAAACCGTTAGCTGAACGGCAGCTAAAAAGTTATAATCAATTAAAAAGAAAATTCCTGCTATACCAGCTAAAACAAATAATAAATAGATAACCGATCGAAGCATTTTACGACTACTTACAGAAGCAATTGCAGAAACAATCATAATTAATGCTACGATGTAAAATATATATCTTTCCATAAATTTAGTCTTCTACTCCTGGTTGTAATTTAGATTCTGGTTTATTTAAAACCCTAGTCAGTGCTGTTCTGTCATACACCGAATTTTCAAAATTCTGTCCCCATTCTATCGCATTTGTGGGGCACACATCAATGCATAAACCACACATAGTACACATGCTTAAATGATATACAAACTGATCTATCTTCTTTTTCTTTTTGCCTGTGGTTTCATCAATTCCTCTGTCCCAAATAATTTCAATTGTACCATTAGGACAAGCGATTTCACATTTTTGACAACCAGTACAGCGATGTTCATTATTTTCGTTATGTGGCATAATAACTTCACCTCGAAAACGATCGAACATTTTTAGAGTTGCCCTATTGTCTGGATATTGTTGCGTGATGGCTCCTTTTCTCGAAGTTAAAAAGTATTTTCCTGTAACACTCATACCAGTAAGTAGTGTCTTTATACCTTTATATATATCTGAAAAATAACTCATACTCTTTTAAAATTGAATTGTTAAGTTAAGCCAAACAATTAATGCCATTATTACAATATTTACTAGGTTTATTGGTAGTAGATATTTCCACTCTAAAGTAAGTAATTGATCTACTCTTAATCTTGGGAATGTCCACCTGAACCACATCATTAAAAACACAAGGACAAAAGTTTTGCCTAAAAACCAAAATACACCTAACCAAGGGATTGATTCTGTGATGCCAAATGGCGACAACCATCCGCCAAAAAATACTGTTGCTGCAATGGCAGCTATTATAAACATGTTAATAAATTCAGCCAAAAAGAAATAAGCGAATTTCATTCCCGAATATTCGGTATGAAAGCCAGCTCCTAACTCGGATTCGGCTTCTACCATATCAAATGGCGCTCTATTACTTTCGGCAGTACCAGAAATCATGAAAATCATAAAGGCAATAATTGCAGGAATATGCCCTTGAACAATGAGCCAGCCATTTTTTTGAATTTCAATAATTTCAGAAAGTTGTAAAGACCCTGTAATTATTATCATAGTTAATAATGATAAGGCAACCGAAAGTTCATAACTAATAGTTTGCACACCACTACGCATTGCACCAATTAGCGCAAACTTATTGTTACTTGCCCAACCACCTAATAAAATACCTATAACTCCAATGGATGAAATGGCAATTAAAAAGAAAATACCAATATTAATATCGAAAGCATGAAACTCTTTTGTAAATGGAATAACTGCCAATGCCATTAATGAAGAAACAATTACAAAATAAGGTGCTAAATTGTACAAAAACTTATCTGCTTTTGTAGTTCCAGTTAATTCTTTAGAAAGCAATTTTAAGGCATCAGCCATAGTTTGCAAAAGCCCTTGAAAACCAACTCTATTTGGTCCGATTCGTAATTGAAACCAAGCAGCAATACGCCTTTCAAGCAACACCAAAAACAAGCCTAAAATCGCAAAAATGACCAGATAAAGTAATCCTATTAATACCATTTCTACAATACTTGCTACACTTTCTGGCATTATGCTAAAAAGCCAGTCATGAATATTTTTTGTAATGCTTAATGATATATTCATTGTACTAATTTTATCGGTCAATATCTGGAATTACAAGATCTAATGTTGCCATTGATGCAACCAAATCTCCAATCTTACCTCCAACTGCAATATGATTTAATAATGATAAATTTGAAAATCCAGGGGAACGAAATTTAAGTCGATACGGACTTTTAGCTCCTGTACTAATAACATATACTCCAAGTTCTCCTCTAGCGGTTTCTACTTTTTGGTAAAATTCCCCTTTTGGTAATTTTATTACTGCTTTCGTAGCTACTCTAAAATCTCCTTCAGGAATATTATCTATTAATTGTTCAACTATTGATAAAGATTCCCACATTTCTTGAATTCTCACTTGGTAACGTGCAAAAGTATCTCCTTCGGTTTTTAAGGCTTCATTAAAAGTTACTTTATCTAAAGCGCTATAAGGATGGTGCTTTCTAACATCGCAAGAAAAACCTGAAGCACGACCAACTGGACCTGTTGCTCCAAAAGAAATAGCATCTTCTTTGGTTAAAATACCAACGCCTTTTGTTCTCTTTTGAAAGATTACATTTCCTGTTAAAAGCCTGTCGTATTCAGGAAGTTTTGTTTTAAAATGAGCTATAAAATCTTTAATTCTTTTAACAAAATTTGTATGAATATCGAACATTAATCCTCCTGGCACATTGTAATTCATTGTGAGTCGTGCACCACAAGTTTCTTCAAAAATATCGTTAATCAGTTCTCGGTCTCTGAAACCATAAAAATATGTAGTTAGCGCGCCAACGTCCATGCCCATAACGCCCCACCACAAGCAATGAGAAGCAATTCTAGTGAGTTCTCCAATAATGGTTCTAACATATTTTACGCGTTCAGGAATTTCTAATTCTAAAGCGTTTTCAACGGTTAAGCAAACGGCTTCATTATTAATGTGCGAGGATAAATAATCCATTCTATCAGTTAAATGAACTATTTGTTGATAACTATCACGTTCACACATTTTTTCTATGGAGCGATGAATATATCCCAAATCTGGTTCGACTTTTTTAATTATTTCACCATCTATAGTTAATACAAGACGTAAAACACCATGAGTTGCAGGGTGCTGAGGTCCCATATTAATTTGGTACGGTTCAGTTTTAAAACTTTTATCTATCGTTGTTTCTTGCATTCTTTTTATTTGATAACCATGTTAATTTCATCAACATAATCTTTTCTTAATGGATAACCCTCCCAGTCGTCGGTTAAAAAGAGTCGTTTTAAATTTGGATGATTATTGAATTTTATTCCAAAGAAATCAAACACTTCACGTTCATGAAATTCGGCAGTTGCCCAAATATCATAAACCGAATTTAATATTGGTTTTTCTCTATCTTTTGTACTCGCTTTTACAACTATATTGTGTCTGTGAGTTGTAGATTCTAAATGATACACAACGCCTAATTCTTCTCCCCAATCTACACCACTTAAACAAAACAAATAATCAAAATGGGTTTGTTCATTAGTCTTCAATTTAGACATTAATTGATGTAATTGTTCAGGCTGCACGATAATGTTTAAAAACCGAGAGTCTTCTTCGGTAAATTCTAAAAGGCTAGGATTAATTGGCTTTGAGGGTTCAACTTTTTCTTCTGAAGTGTCTTCGGTTTCAGAAACTTCTACATTTTCAGAAGTTTTGTCAGCTTTAGGATTAGGAAACCAACTGCCAATTATATCTTGTAATGTTTCGTTTGTCATAACA
>QMOV01000160.1 GCA_003650305.1 Bacteroidota bacterium
AAAAAGAGTCCTTTCTTGGCTTGGATGCAAAATATAAAAATGCAGGATATTTTTAATCTTAATGATGAAGCGTTAGCTAATCTTATTAAAACCTTAACTAAAAATAATGAAAAAGGGATTATTTCTTATGCATCCTCTTTAGAAACTGTATGCAAATATCTTGATAAAATTGAATCAGGCTCTTTAGATTGTAATTTAAATTCAATTATCTCAAATGCTGAACATTTAAACGAATATACAAAAAAAGCCATTCAAAAATATTTTAATACTCCTGTTGTTTCAAGATATTCTAATAATGAAAACGGAATTTTATCTCAACAAAACATTAATGGAGGTGACGAGTTTGTTATAAATTGGGCAAGTTATTTTATTGAAATTTTAAAGTTTGATGAAGATGTCCCAGTAAAAGATGGTGAGTTTGGAAGAGTTATTGTTACCGATTTATTTAATTACTGCATGCCATTAATTAGATATGACACTGGAGATATCGCCTGTATTGAAACTAATAGTGATAATATACCTGTTTTTAAAAGTGTTGAAGGTAGAAAACTAGATTTGGTATATAATACAAGTGGTGAAATAATCTCATCTTTAATTATTGGAAGTTTAATGACAAAATATTCTGATTTAGATCAGTTTCAATTTATTCAAGTAGGAAAAAAAGATTATGTATTTAAACTAACTACAAAACAAAAATTTGATGAGGAATCTCAATTAAAAAATGAGTTTAAAGAATATTTAGGAAAAGATAGTAATATAACAATAGAATATATTGAAGAAATACCATTATTGACATCTGGTAAACGAAGACTAGTAGTTAATGACTACATCAAAAGATAAAGAAAATGTTGTTGAGTTCTGAAGTTTGAAAATAAACAACATTTTCCTTAATGTTTAATTAGTTAAAGCCATTCTAAAAAATAATCCATCATTTCTTCTTTAAGCTCATAATGAAGTTTAATATAGGTTTTCATATCATCTCGTATTGGACTTTGTTCGTTTTGTAATCTACCATCTAAATCTTCTTGATAATTTACATGGTTAATATTTCTCATTTTTAATTTACATTTATGCGATAGTTTAGAAATAGCACTTTTTTCTAGCATAATTCGATTCTGAAAACCTTCTAAAGGAATTAAAGATTCTCTACTAAATTCTCTACTTGCAATTTCCTCAAGTTTTTCTTGAAAAGTATCCATTTCATTAAAATGAAATTTTAATTCTCTTCTCCATGTTTCTAAATTAAACTTTAAATCACTTAAATATAATACTTTGGTCTGCATATTTATAAATTTTAATTGTTAGAACTTTTTTTTATTAATTCTTCTTGAATATTATGTGGTACTGGCTGATAAGACGAAAACACAGAGCTAAATGTAGCTCTACCTTGTGTTATTGAACGTAAATCTGTCGAGTAGCCATACAATTCGGCTACTGGAGTAATACATTTTAATATTTGATAATTATCATTAGTATCGAAACCCTGTATAATAGATCTTCGAGATTGTAAGTCGGTCATTACATTGCCAACCATTTCTTCAGGAACTTTTACAACTAATTCCTGTACAGGCTCAAGCAATTTAGGTTTGGCATTTAAAAAAGCTTCTTTAAATGCATGTGCTCCTGCAATTTTAAATGAAATATCATTTGAGTCAACCGAATGCATTTTACCATCGTAAACCATTACTCTTACATCTCTTACATACGATTTTGTTATTGGACCAGTTTCCATTACTTCTAATACACCTTTCATAATAGATGGCAAGTAGCGTAAATCTATAACTCCTCCTACAATACAGTTATAGAATACTAATTTTCCTCCCCAAGATAATTCTACCTCTTCTTTACCTCTAATATTAAATCCTTGAGGTTCTTCAACACCTTCATACCAAGGTTCAATTTTTAAATGAACTTCTCCAAATTGACCAGATCCACCCGATTGTTTTTTATGCTTATAACTTGCTGTAGAAGTACGCTGGATAGTTTCTCTATATGGTATTCTTGGTTTTTCAAATTTAGCCTGAATGCCATAAATATTGTTTAGTGTCCAATCTATAGTAGCCAAATGTAATTCGCCTTGACAACCAATAAGTTGCTGCTTTAATTCTTTAGAGTATTGTGATATTACTGTTGGGTCTTGACTATGCATTTTTTTAAGTGCTTCATGTAATTTTTCTTCATCCTTTTTATTCGCAGCACTTACTGTTTTTTTTATTCTTGGATCAGGATAATTAATTGGTTTTATTGTAATAGGCTTACGTGTAGTATGCAAGGTGTCGTTAGTTTCGGTATATTTTAGTTTTAATGTAGCACCAATATCTCCAACTGTTAGCTTAGAAACAGGCTCTCTTTTTTTACCAGACATTATAAAAAGCTGATTTATAATTTCTGTTTCATCGTTTCTGGAATTCACCAATTTATCGTTAAGTTTTACTTCGCCAGATTTAACCTTAAAGAATGTTATTTGACCTAAATTAGGTTGATAAACTGTTTTGAAAACAAATAATACCGTTGGCTCTTCTTTTTTTCGTATTATTTCATTTCCATCAACACTTTGCTCCGATTTTAAATCGGCTGCTGCAGGAGCTACATTGTCAATAAAACCCATTAGTCTTCCTGTTCCCATATCGTTTAAAGCCGACACACAAAACACAGGAAATAATTCATGATTAAGCATTCCTGCTTTAATTCCTTGACGCATTTCATCTTCGTTTAAAGTATCTTTCTCAAAGAATAATTCTAGTAATTCTTCATCATTTTCAGCGGCCTTTTCAATCAATTCATTATGAAGCTCATCTGCTATTTCTTTTTGATCTTCGGGAATAGGAAATTTTTCAGGCTTCCCACCTTCTGGTGGAAATTTATAGAGTTTCATTTTCAAAACATCTATAATACACTGCGCTCCATCAATTACCATAGGATATTGAATTTTAACAGCATTATTGCCTACTAAGGACTTTATACTTTTAAAGCTATCTTCAAAATTGGCATTAGGATGATCTATTTGATTTACTACAAATAGTGTTGGTTTTAAATATTTATCAATATAATTCCATATAATTTCTGTTCCAATCTCTACACCATATTGTGCATTTAAAACTGTAACGATAGTATCTGAAACTCTAATCGATGAAATTATTTCTCCAATAAAATCGTCTAAGCCTGGAGTATCAATAATATTAATTTTGTAGTTACGCCATTCGGTATGAAGTGGTGTTGCAAAAATTGAAGTTTCTCGTTCTTGCTCTATTTCGTGATAATCTGCAACAGTATTTTTTTGTTTAATAGTACCTCTTCTATTAATTAATCCTGCTTCAAAAAGCATGGTTTCTGCTAATGTTGTTTTACCACTATCATGCGCACCTACAAAGGCAACATTTTTAATATGCTTATCATCATATACTTTCATAATTATACTTTTTAAATTGAGTAGATAAAACTAGTGACTAAAGATAATTGAAAATATGATAATTATTAGTTTCTTCAGTAATAAATAATGTGAAAGCTTTTAAATGTTCTTAATTCCATAACAGATGCAGCTTTTATTGTATGACTTCTTGTGTCAATACAACTATTGTTTAAAAAGAAACGAGCTGCTTTTGCAGTATTAAATAAAGAAACGTCTTGAGTATTGCATGCGAACTATTCAACTTTTTTTAGTTATTTCCCTCAGTCATTTTTCTTAACATTTCACGAGCATTTTTTCCTGTTGCACCATCTGGATCCATAGTTATGGCTTTGTTGTAATATTCGGTAGCCTTTTCTTTGTTGCCAGCTTTTAAGAACCCTTCGGCAAGACTATCCCAAGCATTTGCTGAATCTGGGAAAAATTCTGTAATCATTTGAAATACAAAAATAGCTTCTTGAACCTGACCACTTCCTAATAATTGATATCCTGCATTATTTATCTCACTTTCAAATTTGATAAAAAGATATTTTGTGTCTTTAATCATTTTTCCAATATCAGTTTTAATCTGTTTCATCTTTCCTGTTAAAAACTAATTGTTTAT
>QMOV01000161.1 GCA_003650305.1 Bacteroidota bacterium
ACGTTGATACTGTTTCCGTTGCCATCATCAAAGTTCCAGGTAACAATTGTAGTGCCTTGAGTTGTTATAGGGAATGTTGTTGCTGTGGTTCCGTTGATTGTTCCAGCACAGTTATCGGTAGTTGTAGGTGTTGAAGGCGTCCCACTACATTGCCCAACATTTACATCAGCAAGCGTAGGAATGACAGGATCAAGATTATCTTGAACAGTAACAGTAGCTGTACAAGTATCTGTTTGGTTATCACCATCAGTTACAGTTAATGTTACTGTTTGTGGAGTTCCTATATGAGAACAGTTAAATGTATCGATATCTAGACTATAATTAGTTATTGCTACATCATCTGTAGAGCCATTATCTATTTGAGATGGTGTAATTGTAACTGTTCCTGTTGCATCCAGTTGAACAGTTATATCTTGACAAACTGCAACAGGAGGATTAGAGCCAGTAATAGATGCAGTGATATTGATATTATCAATGGATATATCGCCATTAAAACTTGTTCCTGATAAGGCATTAAATCTTAATAATATGGTTTGTCCATCATAAGCTGAAAGATTTACAACTTGTGTAATCCATGCAGCTCCATTACTTACTTGTTGTTGTCCGCTTAACGAAAAAACAGAAACATAATTTGTACCATAATCTGTACTCACTTCTAAATTTAATGTACCTATATCTGAACCATACATGTGGTAATCAAATGCTATTTGAGCATTTTGATAGTTGTCAAATTCAAAGCAAGGACTTATCAAATATGCTAACATATTTGGGTTGCCAGGAGGAGATACATTTGAAGACGCTTCCGTATAAATATATTGAGAACCTATTGATGCTCCTGTTGGTCCAGTATTAGTTGATGTTGTGCTTCCAGAATTTACTGTCCAATCAATGTCATCATCAACTGTATTTGTTGCTTGAGACCAAAGCCCAATTCCACTTTCAAAGCCTTCGGAATATGGAAAACTAATTACTGAATTTCCAGCACAAGGATTAGTAGTACTAAAGTTTACAGAACTTGTATAAGCAGAATTAGAAGTACCACATTTAGACCTTACTTGTACTTCGTAGTTAGTTGATACTGTTAATCCAGAAAAGTTGTATGTATTAGTAGTTAAATCAAGTACGTCAGTCCAAGTAGGAGCACCAATAACTCTATATCTTAAATCATATGTTGCTGAAGGGATTAAATCCCAGTTAGCAGTAGCAGTAGTAGCAGTAATTGAGGTAAGGTTTAATCCTGTAGGTACAGAATTAACACAAGGAATCTGAATTTCAATTATTTTAAAATCATCAATAAAGAATCCATCAGATGTTGTAGAATTGTTATCAGAAACATTACCAGAATCTGTCAAAAATCTAAATCTAATTTGAGCGGTTGTCGCACCAAATAAAAAGCTATTAGTTGTAGCATCTATTACGATTTCTTCCATAATCCATTTATCCATTTGATCACCATCATAAACTAGACCAGAACTATTGCTTGATTGAAATGTGGCAGATCCTTTTGCTCCGTTAGATGAATTTGAGGAACTGGTTGAATTAGGCTTGTTATACTTTCCACAAAGCGCTTGCCAAGTTGAGCCATTTGTTGATCCTAAAATTTCTACAAAATCGTAGTTACGTTCTAAATCCCATTTTGAGTAATATTGGATTAAAATGTCATTTCCATTAGAAAAATCATAAGACGTAGCAGTTGTTAAAGTACTGGTATTATTATTTGAATAAGGTGTAATAGAGTTGCCACCTTGTTTAATTCCTCTAGTGCCGGAATATCTAGCATCAGAAGTTGTAGAAGCTGTCCATGTTCCGGTTGTATTCCAATTAGTCAATAAATCAGTATCTGGATTATCTGAGAATAATATAGAAGGTTGATAATATTTTTCGAAATCAGCATCGTAAAAGACAACTCCGTCTCCGTTAGCTAATTGAATTTTGTATTCAATTTTATCATTTGGAACTATACTACCATTTAGTATTAATTGAGCTGTAACATTTCGTTGTTCGAGAATAGATATTCCTGTTTGTGTTGACGGAGAAGTAATTGTTGTAATATTACTAGATATCGGAGTTACTGTAAGTGTAAAATCACTTGCAGTTTGCCCTAAACGCTCAATTCCAAATGTCAAGTTTGAAGTTAATGCAGTTATATTTGTTTGTGTTAAATCATGGAATTTGGCATATTTACCACCATGATAAGCAGTCATAAATAAAATACGCATTGCTCTTTTAGCAATTGGTACTATATCTGAAGTTGAAGGCCAGAATCCTGAATCTCCATGTTCAGGAGTTGTTGCTAATATATTTTGACCAGAACCTGTTGATCCGTTTGCATCTGTAGATCCACCAACCATCCAATCGTCAACAATACCATTGGCTGGAGAAAACACAGTAGTACCAGAGATATATCTGTTATAACGGGTCATGTCTTCATGCCACTTATGCATTTCTTCTTCACGTCCTGAAACAAAGGATGGATTTCCACCGTATGGATAAGGAATAGCATTTGCATATGTATGATTCATTGTACAGGTCTCAAAGTTTCTTCCTAACACAAAATTTCTTAAAATTTTTGATTCAGGTTCAGAGAAGGCATAAGGACCTCTATAACTACTGCTTGAAGGTGTGCCAGAAGATCCAGAACCAGCAGATCCCCAAAAGTAATCGAAGTTTCTGTTTAAATCGACACCTCTATCTACAGAGGTGTTGCCTGTGCCACCCGCTCCAGGCCTTAGATTCTTTCTTTGCATTGCACCTCCACTAGATGATACATGCTCGTTCCAACGTAATCCATCAGGATTTACAACTGGAATAAAATACAATTCATTATTATCTACTAAATTTTTAACTGTAGAATCTGTGGCATAATTTTCTAACAAATACCACATAAAAAACATATTATTCATTAAACTTCCAACTTCTCTAGAATGAATCATAGAAGTGAATAGCATTTGTGGTTTTGTGCCTTCAGCAGAAGCTTGATTGCCAGTTATTCTAACATAATATATAGTTTGTCCAGCCCAAGTTGTTGTTCCTTGAGTATTACCATAAGTCGTAGATGGATCTTCAGGTTGACCGTTTGAATCTGTTGCGCCTGAATATGGAGCAGGAACATTAGCTGAGGCATCTAATTTTGCCGAAATTAAACTAGGAAAAAGTGTCCTCATATCGTCTAACTCTGCTTCCATTTCGCTTACAGTTAAACAGCCTCCCATACTTCCGAGATTAAAATTAGTTGGAGTTCCCCAATCTATTTCACTACAGCCTGTATATTCTAATAAGTTATCAACAGTAACACTTGAAATTGATGCTCTTTGAGCAAAGGTTCTTGATTTTTCAATTTCAAGATCGATTAAAGCTTTATTATAGGTTTTATTAATACGGTCTTTATAGAATTTTGAAAGATCATCTATCTCCACACTATAATTAATGCCATAACGATCTAATAAATCAAGTTCATATTGACCTAGTTCTAATGTAATCTTGTTTTTATCATGAGTTGTACCACACCTAAGATCAATTCCGTGATTGGTTAATTGATTGTAAATGATTTGAGAAGTATTATTAATGGTAACTCTTTTAGATGTTTTCTGTGAGTATGAAAGATGGGATATTGCAATAGATATTATAGTAAAAAAAATAATTTTTTTCATCAAATTTGGGGTTTAATAGCCCGCTAATATATTATTTTTTTATAAAACATCCACGAAAAGACAAATAAATCCGACGAAATACACTTTTTTGTAAATATTGAGATGTTCAAATTAATTCAGAGTAGAAGAAAAATAACATAATTTTTCATGTCACTTCAATTAAAAAATATATTTTCAGGGTGCTCTATAAAAAAACCCGATATATTATATCGGGTTTTTTTATAGCGAGAACGAGATTTACCAACGGTGAATCTTTATTGAGGAAGCTATACAATAGCTAAAACCAACAACACTACGTGTTTTATACTTTTTTGCGACCATACACTTAAAAGCAAG
>QMOV01000162.1 GCA_003650305.1 Bacteroidota bacterium
AAATCGGCAGAAATATCAAAAGATTCAGAGGCTCCTCGATGTACACCACCAATTCCTCCTGTTGCAAAAACACGTATTCCTGCAAGATTAGCAGCAATCATTGTAGAAGCTACTGTTGTGGCTCCATCTATTTTTTGAGATAATAAAAAGGGTAAATCCCTACGACTTGCTTTTACAATTTCAGAACCAGATTTTGCCAAATAATCTATTTCATTTTCGGTAAGCCCTACTTTTATTTTTCCATCAAGTAAAGCAATAGTTGCAGGTATCACTCCATTATCTCTAACAATCTGTTCTACTTGTAATGCTGTTGCCTTATTTTGTGGATAAGGCATTCCGTGTGAAATGATTGTAGATTCTAAAGCAACAACAGGTAAGTTGTTTTCTAATGCATTTTCAACTTCAGGAAGTATATCGAGGTAATTTTCAATCATGGTAGATTATTTAAAACCATTTGTACACAAATATCAGGATGTACTGCATTTTTATGCTGAATAGTAATTTGTGCACAAGAGGAAGCAAATTGCATTGTATCATATAATTCCATTCCTTTAGTTTCTCCATAGAGTACTCCAGCCATAAAAGCATCTCCAGCACCATTAGTGTTTACTGGTGTTATAATATTATTCTTGCCTATGTAAATTTCATTTTCATCACCATAAGCAACACCATCTATACCTAAAGTGATAAATACTTTTTTAATGCCTAACTCCAAAAAATGTTCAACAATTTTTTCGTAATCACTTTCATATTCAACTTTAATATTACTTAACAATTCTGATTCTAAAGCATTACACTTTAATATATATAATCGATTAAGAATTGACTTTGCCTTTAAGGCTTTTTTAGCAGAGACAGCTTCTAAAGCAAAACGTGTGTCAGGTAGTTTTTCAGTCACCAATTCCAAGATTGAAGTTGGTAAATTTGTTTCTATAACACAATAATCACTTTGCTTAATAATCTCTAAATTATCTAAAATGAAGGAATCAGGAATATTATCATAGATATCCATTGCTGAGAGTCCCAATGCCATATCGTTAAAGCGATCCATTATTGCCATAAAAAAAGAGGATTTACGATCCTTTCTTATCAAGCTGTGCATAATTGAAATCTCTAAATTATTACATGAATCTGTTATCATTTTCGAGAATTCATCATCTGCAAAAACACTTAAAAATTCAACATTAAAATCAAGATGTTTTAAGTTTTCAGCAATATTCCTTCCAACACCTCCAAGAATGGTTTCGAGCGTTCCAATATTTGCATCTTTATAAATTAGTTTTTCTTTAGAAAATCCAATCAAATCAATATTGGAAGCACCAATTACAGTTATTTTAGGTTTATCTGTCATCTTTATAGAGAATTAAATAATAAACTCTCCTAAATTTAAGTAATTTTACAAGATATAGCCGTAAAGATATGCAAAAGTTTAAGTCAATTTTTAAAACGGAAAAACCTATCATAGGAATGATTCATGTCATGGCTTTGCCTGGAACACCAAAACATAAATTGGAGTCATCTCAAATTATAGACCAAGCACTTAAAGAAGCTAAAATTTATAAAGACGCTGGAATAGATTCTATTATGATTGAAAATATGCATGATGTCCCATATATTAAAGGTGGAGTAGGACATGAGGTAAGTTCTTTAATGTGCTTAATTGCATATTTAATTAAACAGGAAACCAAATTACCTGTTGGCATACAAATTTTAGCTGGAGCAAATAAAGAAGCTTTGGCTGTTGCAAAGGCTTCATCTATAGATTTTATACGTGCTGAAGGATTTGTATTTGCACATACAGCAGACGAAGGTATTATTGAAGCTCAAGCAGGAGGTTTATTGCGCTATCGCAAACAAATTAATGCAGAAGATATTGCCATTTTTACAGATATTAAAAAGAAACATAGTTCGCATGCCATTACTCAAGACGTTTCACTGTTAGACACTGCAAAGGCAGCTCGTTTCTTTTTAAGCGATGGTGTTATTGTAACTGGCAGTCATACTGGCGAAGCAGCATCTGTTGAAGAATTAAAAGAGCTGAAGCGTTTTTTAGATTTCCCAATATTGGTAGGCTCAGGAATTACTAAAGATAATGTATCTACATATTTTCCAATCTGTAATGCCATGATTGTTGGTTCTTATTTTAAAGAGCATGGCTATTGGGAAAATGAATTGTGTTATGAGCGTGTTGCAAGTTTTATGGAATTAGTAAATAAAGGTTAGCTTTTTTTGTATTTATGTGTAACAATCTAATTAGATTGTACTCATATACAATATGAGTACTCAATAAAATCATTAATCAAAAAATCAACCACAATGCAAAAACTAATTTTACTACTAGTAAGTTGTTTTGTGCTACAAACTACTGCACAATCCACATTAACTGCCACACAATGGCAAGAAGATCTTAAATTTCTTCAAGAAACTGTTCACAAAGACTATTCATTTTTATTTAAAAAAACCACTAAAGAAATTTTTGATGCAGATGTAGAAAAACTACATAATGACATTCCTAATTTGAAAGAACACGAAATTGTTATAGGATTAGCTCGACTAGTTTCTTCATTTAAATATGGTCATACTGTTCTTGGATTTAGATATCAGCCACATGCATTTCATCAATTACCATTTAATTTGTACCAATTTAACGATGGCGTATTTATTCAAGGTGTGCATAAAGATTACCAACAATCACTTGGTGCAAAAGTTACAGCTATTGAAGGAGTTTCTATTGAAGATGCATTAAAAGCTATTTATCCAGTTGTTCCAGCAGAGAACGATCAGTTTTTTAAAGCCTATGCTGGATTATATTTAAGCAGTCCAGAAGTATTACATGCTCAAGGTGTTATCAAGGAATTTTCAACTAACGTTGAGCTTACTTTAGAAAAAAATGGAAAGACATTTAAACAAAGTTTTACTGCTTTACCAAAAGGTGAACGTGTTCCGATTCCATATAGCCTTGTAAAACAAGAAGGCGATTGGTTAGATGCTCGAGAGCAAAGCGACACACCTCATTATCTCAAACATTTAGATAAAATATATTATTTCGAATATTTACCTGAAAACAAAACTGTTTATATTCGCCACAGTCAGATTCAGGATGATCCATCTGAAGACATACCAACCTTTTATAATCGCGTTTTTGATTTTATCGAAACTAATGATGTAGAACGTTTGGTATTGGATGTTCGGTTAAATGGAGGTGGAAATAATTACAAAAACAAGCCTATCATTACTGAAATCATTAAGTCCGAAAAGATAAATAAAGTTGGAAATCTATTTGTCATTATCGGAAGACGTACATTTTCAGCATGTCAAAATTTAGTCAATGAGTTAGATAATTATACTAATGCCATATTTGTTGGAGAACCAACGAGTGAGAATGTTAATTTTTATGGTGATAATAATCGCGTTGAGCTACCTAATAGTAAAATTCCTGCCTTTTTATCTTTTGCTTGGTGGCAAGACAAACCACAATGGGAAGGTGATGATTGGACAGCTCCACATATTGCTGTAGATATGAGTTTTGAAGATTATAAATTAAATAAAGACCCTGTTCTTGATGCATCTTTATCATTTTCTGATGATAATTATGTACTTGACCCAATGGAGTATATGACCAATTTGTTTTTAGCTGGAAAGATTGAACAGCTCAAAACTGATATTGGAAAAATGATTAAAGACCCAAAATACCGTTTTTTCAAATTTGAAAGTGAGATAAATAATGCAGGATATCAATTATTAGGAAGTGGTCAGGTTCAAGAAGCTGTTTTTGTATTTCAAATGATAACAGAATTTTTTCCAGATTCAGCTAATGCTTGGGATAGTCTTGCCGAAGGGTTCTTAAAAGCTGGCAACAAAGAAAAGGCTACCGAATATTACAAAAAAGCCATAACAATGGATCCAGATGGTGCAACAGGAAAAAATGCTCGTGAAATGTTAAGAAAAATGACTGAGGGAAATAACTAAAAA
>QMOV01000163.1 GCA_003650305.1 Bacteroidota bacterium
ATCATTACCTCCAGCAAGGACGAAGAAGCCGCCGCTCATGAATGGTCCGAAGTTGGCCCAAGCCGAAGTGAGTGCCGAACTCGTGTCCATTCCTTGTCCGAACCATTGGGTATCCCGAATCAGTTCAACTGCACCCGATGATGCGCCTTTCGATCGTATATAATCACTAAAAGTCATCTTATCAAGGTCCCTAAAAGGTGATTGGTTCCAGGAATCTGGATCGGAAATTTCAGATGGCAATGTTTCAAAAACGTACTTCGTTAGGATTCCCATAGGACCAAGTTTCTGCTCCTCTTCCGTTAACTCGTATGGCCAGATGGGCTGTTCGCCCGAGCCCATCGAGAAACGGCGTCCCTTTAAGTGATACAATGGCCGAAGGTCGGGTTGGCTGAAATCAGCCCGTTCAAGTTTCAAAGCGTCGATATACCGATTAGCATGCGTATAACCAGAGGAAAAGAGAACAGCGCCTGCTTCTGCATAGAGATCGTCATCAAACAAAGCCCGAAGTGTCCAAACACGGCCACCAGGTCGGGTCTGCGCCTCCAGAACGGTCACTTCGTGGCCGGCCTCCTTAAGTTCCCAGGTTGCAGCCAAACCGGCAAGGCCAGCTCCCAAGACCAGCACTCGCTTCGGCTGTTGCATTGCTCCTGTCAGGCTCGTAACCTGTGCAACCAGCTTGCTGGGGAAGATCAGTCCGGCGCCAACCGCACCCACTCCCATCGACAAATGTTGCACAAAACGTCTTCTTGAAATATCTTTATGTTTGTTAGAACCCATAATAAACCTCCAATCTAATTTAAATTAAAAATACCTTCATTTACTAAGTATTATTTAATAATCCCGGAAGGAGTTCTTTAAAATTACACAAAATAATATAATAAAAAAAGTTGTTACATAATTTAAAAACAATCTAAATAGCTCTACTTACTGCATTAGGTTGATTTAAAAAAATTAAAAGTTATATTTTCTTGTAATATTAAATCCAATTAAAAAATCTCCATCAAAGAAATCGTTTTGATTAAACATATAATTCTTTTGAGGCACAATACCATTATAATTACTAATTAACAACTGGAAGACGTGGCCTGAAGTTGCAAATTCTAAACCAAAACTAACTCCTGGGAGATTGAAATCAACATCTGGTTGATCAGGATTATCCCATTGAGTTAATGGTTGGCTAAAATCAAACATTATTGCTGTATTTGGACTAATTTTTAATCGTCCTCCAACAGCAACAGCAGCTCTATCATTTTCCATAAAAGCCTCCACTAAATTATAGTGAGAAACACTAGCGGCTATTTGCACAGAGAAATTAGGACTAAATCGTTTAGCTATTATTATTTGATTGAAATAAGAGTACCTATGTTGTTTTAAAAGAAAATTTTCTTTTTTCCTTGCATTCACAGTAGCATTACCATAAAAAGTAACACTTAATGGTATTTTATTAGATCGTGTTTGTCTTAATAAAGCAACTTTTAAGCTAAAGTCCTGTAATCTATCAAATTTAGTTGTTCCGTAACCCACGGTTACTCTATCGAGAATAGCATAGCTAATGCCAATTCTAATATTTGAAGGAGCCCAAAATCCTGCCAGATCATTTTCACCACCATTAATTAACCCAAATCTATGAGACATTTCTATTTCCAGTGTATTTTTACTGTTTAGTACATTGGTTTGATTGTCTATGACTGTTGAGCCTTCAAATGCTGGGCGTTCTGGTTTGTCGATAATTGAATCTTTAATCTTTTCTTGTGAAAACACAACTAAAGGAAGTATTAAGAAAGCAATCAATATAATTTTAATTTTTTTTATGTCCATTTTCTTATAGATTAATTATTTAAAGCGCCTTGATTAATCCAGTCTCTTACTAAACTAACGTCGTTATTTGACAATGCACCACTAGGAGGCATAATGTTGCCAACTCCAATTAATCGTTGATATAATTCACTCCCATCTGCATCATTTGGCACTACCGAATCAGGATCGGTAATGGTAAGGAAATTATACGAATTACCTTCTCTTAGATCTGGATTTAGCGTTCCATTATGACAAGAAATACAATGTGTATTAAATATAGGTTGTATATTATTCGCAAAGGAAACATCTAGGTTAGGTGGTCGTATCGGTTCTTCTGGTACTTCGTCATAATAACAACTAGTTAAAGAAAGTATCAGGATTAGCACAGCTGCTATGCTTATGAGTTTTTTCATTTGGTTTTGGTTTGTCTTTAATAATTGTCTATTTTCTATTTCTATTTTTTTTAGAAATTACAGCGTTAGTTACGTCATTTCAAATTGAAACAACAATGAATTTTGATATTAAAGTTCAGGAGTATACAGTATTAATTATACTGCTGAATACTCCTGAACCTCATACAAATACAAATACCTCATTATTATTGTAATGCTTCAATAGAATTTGCGATTAATGCCATAGTATAAGGAGGGTTATGAAGCCCTTCATTACGATCTGCTCTTATTAATAAATAATTCCAAAATGCTTGTGCATATTTAAGAGGAACAACTATAGTATTTGTAGTACCTATAGTATCTCCACTTGCTGGATTTGATACCTTTAAACTAACATTACCACTTGATGCTGAAGTATTAAAATATGCTGTTTTTGAACTTAATGCTGCTGTTAATTCTTCAAAGGCGGTCTCAAAACCTGTAACATTTTCTGGACCACCAGCTTGGTGACAATTAACACATAGGTTAAGTGAAGGTCGAAAAGTATGAGAACCTTCATTTGCATCGTTGCTTGGGGTGTCCATATGACATCCCGCACATTTAACTCCAAAGTGAGCAGAACTCTTTTCTGCAGGTAATTGCGTAACACTACCTTCTATTGCAATCCCTGTCATGCCTATAAATACATTGGCTTGAGCATTTACATGCAAACTCGGTAAATTGTTATAATTATTAGTATAGGTAGTACTCGCTGGATAAGGATACCACTCTCTTAAATATTGTTTTGAGCGCCAGTAAGTAATTGAACCTCCAGGAATTCCATCTACTGTAGCAGCTGGATCTACAACAAAATTACCATCCCAATCTTTTTCAGCACTATCCAATAATGGAGCTTCCCAAATGCCATAACGGTCTGGTCTGATCTGGTGACACATAATACAAGTATTACTGGTACTCCAAGTTTCTCCTTCATTAGCAACACTTATATAATTTGTTGGATTCATTAATTCTTTTACTTCATCAATTTGTCTTAATGTATAATCATTACCATCGTTTACAAAATCTAAAGATCGGTGAATACTATTACCGTGACAACCAGTACAAGTAATAGATATATTGCTAAAATAGCCTTGAGGATTGAACGTTCCGTAATTTATACGATCTTGATACCCTTCATTATTGTGACATTGAGCACAAAATCCACGACTGTATTGTATGGAACCATCATCTTTCACACGCCCTTCATTAGAACCGTAAACGTGCTTTCTATAACTACCATCTGGCCGCTGTAATCCCATATTGTGGGCAGATATGGCATAAGCATCCTCAATTGGAGCTCTGTGTTCGTCAGAGTGACAATCGATGCATACAGCAATATCGTCACCGTCAAGACCTTCAAGACCGTCAAGGCCATCTATTCCGTCTATTCCGTCTATTCCGTCTATTCCATCAATTCCTTGGACAGGTACCACTTCACTGGTACATTGCATAAACAGTAAACTTAAAGCAACTATTATCAAGTTGATTATTGGTCTAAATTTTTTCATTAGATAAAGTATTTAATATTAATATTTGTTTTATTGGTCAAAGTAAAATTTATATATTAAAAAGACAATACCATAGAATACTGATATATGTATTAATTGTAAAATATACAATGAAATACGTATGCGAAAATATCATTGAAATAAGAGCATATTTGCTCCAGTCTTATCCATAATTTATAGATTCTGGTTTGCCATTATTTTCTAAAGCTTTGATTAAGAACTTTTTTTTG
>QMOV01000164.1 GCA_003650305.1 Bacteroidota bacterium
GTAATACCATTCACAATAACTGTTACAGGCAAATTAACCGACAAACAATTAGCGTTATCTAATATATTATCTACTCTACCATCTCTAGCAGATGTGGATTGCATAAGACTCGACAAGGGAGAACTTGCAGTTATAAATTCTTGTTCATTAATTGAGGTTTCTTCTATTACTTCGTCTTGACAGGAAGTAAATACTAAAAGGGCAAAAAAGGTAATCGTTAAAAATTTTAATAGTGATTTCATAACGTAGGTTTTAATTAAAGACTTCATTTTTTATATAAAACAGCTTAACAAATAAAACTCCTACCTTCAAACTTCTTTTTTTTATATTTATACCAAATTTAATTATAGTTCCAAACTACAATAAATGAATAAAGATATAAATGATAATGTATGTAATGAAAGTATCTTTTCGGCAGTATTTAATAAATACTCCAAAGATCTTTACGATTTTTTGTATTATAAGTTTGGTGAATCTTTTAGCCCAAAAGACAAAGTTCAAGATGCTTTTATAAAATTATGGCAAAATTGCAGTAAAGTGAGTCCGAATAAAGCAAAATCCTATTTGTTTACTGTAGCAAATAATTTAATGTTAAACGAAGCAGCTCATCAAAAAGTTGTATTGAAATATCAAAAAGAAGCTCCAAAGCAGCAAACCAACGAATCTCCTGAATTTTTAATGCTGGAAGATGAATACATGCAAAAATTACAAAAAGCAATTTCTAATTTAACCGAAGCACAACGAACGGCTTTTTTATTGAATAGAATAGAAGGTAAAAAACACAAAGAAATTGCTACGCTTTTAGACATATCTACTAAAGCTGTAGAAAAACGTATTTATGGTGCTTTAATAAAATTAAGAGAAGATATTGATGAGTTATGAGTTATGAGTTATGAGTTATGAGTTATGGAAAATAAATATTATGTATGTGTGGCAAAAGAAAATTGTCAATTAGAATATTTCAATTTTTAACCTGAAATCTGGAATTTGGAATTTAGAATTTTTTTTAATAGGTAGGAATTTTTAAAACTAAACTGTTATATAGTTGTAAAGAAAATTATGAAACGAGCATATTAAAATTTATTTCACCAAAAGGAAAATGATTAATTGCGAACAGCATGTGACCAATATAAAGCAATAGATTTAAACACATGAAACGAGAAGATTTAATAAAAAAATGGTTAGATAACCAACTCAACTCTCAAGAACTTGAAGCCTTTAAAAAGCTTGAAGATTATGAGGCTTTGGTTAAATTGTCTAATGCTACTAAACGCTTTAAGGCTCCAGAGTATAATACTTCTCTTGAGCTTAATAGTGTATTAAATACTATTTCTCTTTCTAAAAAACAAACAATTTATTGGTTAAAACCAATGTTACGAATTGCTGCAATATTAGCCATTAGTTTTAGTGTCTATTATTATACTACAACTTTAGATACTAATATTATTACTCTTGCTGCTCAAAAAACTACAATTGAATTGCCAGATGAAACAAGTGTTTCGCTTAACGCATTATCAACGATAACATTTAATAAAAAAAACTGGGAAACTATACGAGATGTTGAACTTAATGGTGAAGCCTATTTTAAGGTTGCCAAAGGTTCAAAATTTAATGTCATTACATCTGCTGGAACAGTAACAGTTTATGGCACACAATTTAATGTTAAACATCGTGACAATTTGTTTGAAGTTGTTTGTTACGAAGGTTCTGTTGGAGTTATACACAAAACTAATACTACAACTTTAAAATCTGGAGATAGCTTTTTAATAATAGATGGGAAATTTATTGCTAAAGAAAAAGAAACCAATTTAAATCCGTCATGGATTAATAACGAAAGCTATTTTAAAAGTATGTCTTTCGCTCTTGTTTTACAAGAGTTTGAGAGACAATACAATGTTACCTTTAATTCACAACATATAGATGCAGAACAATTATTTACTGGAAGTTTTGTTCATAACAATAAAAAATTGGCGCTAAAATCTATAACTTTACCATTGAACCTAAATTATAGTATAGAAAATAACAATTCTATAGTATTATCGCGTGAATAAAACCTCTTTAGTTTTTTTATATGTTTTTTTACTCTTTTTTTCTTTTTTGCATTTACAAGCGCAAACAAATAAAGAAGAAAAGCAACCTCTTATTTTGGTTTTAAAACAATTAGAATCGCAATATGCTATTCGTTTTTCTTATGCTGATGCTAACCTAATTAACAAAACTATTACTGTGCCTCTTAAAGACTTATCTCTTGATGAGTTACTTAAATATTTAGAAGACAATACATCTTTGGTTTTTGAAAGACTTAATAATAATAGTATAGTAATACGAAGCCAATCTCAAAAAAAGAGTTTTAGAACGCAGTATTTAGAAGAGGTTATAATAACTGATTATCTTACTAAAGGCATCTCTACAAAAAATGATGGAAGCATAAACGTTAAACCAAAACAGTTTGGCATTTTACCAGGTTTAATTGAGCCTGATGTTTTACAAACCATTCAAGCACTTCCAGGTGTGCAAAGTGTAGATGAACGTGTGTCTAATCTTAATATAAGAGGTGGAACTCACGACCAAAATCTTATACTTTGGGATGGTATTAAAATGTATCAGTCTGGTCACTTCTTCGGATTAATTTCAGCTTTTAATCCTTATTTAATTGAAAATGTTGTGGTTTCAAAAAATGGAACATCTGCCATTTATGGCGATGGCGTTTCGAGTATTATAGATATGCAATCTTCTAATACTATTGATAAAGAATTTTCTGGCGGAGCTGGACTTAATATGATTAACGTAGATGCTTTTGGAAAAATTCCTTTAAGTAAAAAAACCGAATTACTTTTATCTGCAAGACGCTCTGTAACCGATTTAATCATAACACCAACATACGATCAATATTTTAAACGCATTTTTCAAGATACAGACTTAACAAATAACCCATCTGGTGATAATTTTATATCTAAAAATGAACGCTTTTATTTTTATGATGTTACTGCCAAATTCTTATACAACATAAGTAAAAAGGATAAGCTGCGTTTTAATTTTTTAAATATTTACAACAAATTAGATTACCAAGAACAATCTAGAATTAATGATGTAAACGAAATTTTAAACAGTAATCTTACACAACGTAACCTTGCAACCGGAATCGAATATTTAAGAAACTGGAATCCAAATTTTTCTACTACTGCACAAATATATTTTTCTAATTATGCTTTAGATGCTACTAATTTTGATGTGTTTAATAACCAGCGACTAATACAAGAAAACCAAGTGTATGATGGTGGCTTAAAGCTTCACTATAATTATAGCATTAATAGTAATCTTTCCTTATTAGGAGGATACCAGTTTACAGAAGTTGGTATTAGCAATCTCGAAGATGTAAACAATCCTTCTTTCAGACGTTTTATAAAAGAAGTGATTAGAACTCATGCTGTTTTTAATGAAATGAAATTTAGTTCAAACTCAAACAGCACAAAAGCTAAAATAGGAATACGAGCAAATTATATTGAAAAATTTTCTAAAACATTTGTCGAACCTCGATTAAGTTTTAGTCAACGTTTTTTAGAGAATTTTCGAATAGAAATTTTAGGCGAACTAAAAAGCCAAACGACTTCTCAAATTATAGATTTACAAAATGATTTTTTAGGTGTTGAAAAACGACGATGGATCTTGTCTAACAATAGTGATATTCCAATAATTAAGAGTAAGCAAATTTCGACTGGAATTCACTTTTATAAAAATAAACTGCTAATTAGTACTGAAGCATATATAAAAGAAGTTGAAGGAATAACAACCAGAAGTCAAGGCTTTCAAAACCAATATCAATTTGTAAATGCCATTGGGAGTTTTCGTGTTAAAGGCATCGATTTTTTAATTAACAAACAGTTTCAAAACATAAGTACATGGTTTAGTTATTCTTATAGTAAAAACGATTACAC
>QMOV01000165.1 GCA_003650305.1 Bacteroidota bacterium
AAAAAACCGAAGCAATTGCTTCGGTTTTTTTGGTTGATTAGGTTGATTGATTGAATTTACTGTTTTCTTACGCTACCTGAAACGCCATCTTTTTTGCTTATTTTTTCTGGGTTTCCATAATATTTTATATCGCCACCACTAGAAGCTTTTGCATATAATTCTTTTGATGTATTTACTGTAATATCTGCACCACTACTTGCTCTTGCTTCGCAAAAAGTTGTTTTTAAATTTCCAGCTTTTATATCGCTTCCACTAGATGCTTCAGCATATAGTTTATCTGTTTTACCAGACAAACGTAAATCACTTCCACTGTTAGAACTGCATTCAATAACATGAGTATCAACTTCTAGTTCCATATCGCTTCCGCTGGAAGTAGATAGTTCTAAACTTTCAGCAGTAATTGTATTTGTAGAATATATATCGCTTCCGCTTGAAGAAGATATTTTATTAACGTTTTTAAAGCTTACCATTACTTTTTTAGAAGCTGCATAGCTAATGTTTTCGTCTGCATAAATTCTTAAGATATTATTTTCTACTTCTGTCATAATAATATCATGTAAATTCTCGTCTGCCTGAACTTTTAAACTTACATCATCGCTTTGTGTTAAATACACATCTAGACCACGACTTACTTTAATCTCATTAAAGTCTTCGTCAATATATCTGTCTATGGTTTCTACATTTCCGTTTCCTTTTACTCCAATCCCAAAATTGGAGTTAAACTGGCAGGACATAAGCATGAAGCTTACTGCAAGTCCTACGATAAATTTTGTTAATGTTGTCATAATTTTTTTTGATTTTGATTGAATGTTATTTTTTGATTGATTAAAAGTATATATAATAGTGTTATGTTACTTTTTATTGTTACTGAACCGTTAAGTTTGTATGATGAATTGTTAATTGTTTTTAGATTTTATATCTATTCCGTTTGAATCAATTTTAACCTGAACATCTTCATCTTTTATTTGTATTCCATCTTCGTCAAATTTAAAATTAGAATCAGCATCTTTAATATCGATGTTTACTTTAAATTTTTCATCGTCATTACAGTCTAAACAAATAACATCGTCATAAATTACTTTAAGGTAATACTCTTCAAAGCCATTATCAATTATATCTCTATACTGACTGCTATTTCTATGAAAAGTATATGTGTTATCATTAATATTTATAATACTGCCTTCAGGCAAATAAAGTGTAATTTCTACTTCTTGATCTCTGAATTTGTTTTCAATACCAGTTAAGAAGTAGGCATCTAATAGTAATTCATTGTTATTAAATGCATAATCATACTCTATATTTGTTGCGCGTTCTTTTGCGTTTTGGTAATTATTCCCTCTTGCATTTCTTTCTATACTAACTGAAGCCAACGAGTCTTTAGTAGATTTAAAAATCAATCTTACATTAGAAGAATAGATTTTCTTCTGGTCGTTTTCATCATGAAAAATATCGAAATCATAATCTCTATGTAAATAATTAGAATACATTTCGTTTCCTGCCATTTTTACATATAAGGTATCGTTAACTGCAATATTTATTCCTTTCTTTTCTGTTACACTTGCCTCTCTAGCAAATTCTGTAACCTCTCTTGCTGCAAAAACTGCAAGTGTAATTATTGAGGCCAACCAAATACCAAGTAGTGTAAAATTTGCGATTTTACCTAAAGATTTTAGATTGTTTACAAGTATTTTAAGACCTAATATAAAGATGTAGAAAAATGGAATACCTACTGCAAATAGGGTTAATACTGAAACTACCCAAATTGGCAAATATGTTGAGTTAACGATATCTGCAAAATCAATTCCTGGAAAATGAAAAATGTCTGCAACACCCAATGATAATAATCCTATTACAAGTCCTATTAAAGTTGAAGCACCAATAATCATTAGTATAATCCCGAAAAATTTTGCAAATATAGTACCGCAAAACAGAAAGATATTTCCAAGGGCATCAAAAAAGGATCTTGAAGTCGATTGCACTTTGTCACCTACTTTGTTAAAGTCTTTTTGCTTAACTTTATCAGCAACACCTTCAATACTATCTTTAACACTACTAAACCCTTCTTTTACTTTTTGTTCAATATTAGTAATGTTAACAGGCTTTCCCGACATTGATAGTTTTTCTGCTGTAGTTTGTGCAGCTGGCATTAAAACCCATAATAAAATGTATATTAGTATTCCTGTACCTCCAAAAATAAATAGACCTACCCATGCTAACCGAATCCATAATGAATCGACATTGAAATAATGACTTAATCCAGAAGATACACCTCCAATATATGCATTTTCAGTATCTCTAAATAATCTTCTTGTGGATTGACTTGATTGGCGAGGTTGTGGCTCGTCTTCAAATATCTCTTCATCTACAATATAATCTTCTGGTTGTCCCATAATGGTAATAACCTCTTCAACCTCTTTCATTGAGATTACTTGCTTTTCATCTTTAATTCTTTCATTAAATAACTCAGCAATACGAGCTTCTATATCTAAAAGAATTTCTGAACGCCCTTGTGAATCTGTGAATGAACGTTTTATAGCCTCAAGGTAGCGTTGTAATTTTGAGTATGCATTTTCATCTATGTGAAAAAATATACCTGCTAAATTTATGTTGACTGTTTTATTCATTTTTTTGTAGTTTTTTTGCTTGTTACTAAGTTAATGGCTTTTTGTAAATCACTCCAAGTAATGTCTAATTCTTTTAAAAATAATTTTCCGGTTTCTGTAAGACCATAATATTTTCTTGGTGGTCCAGAAGTGGATTCTTCCCAACGATAATTAAGAAGTCCAGCGTTTTTAAGTCGTGTAAGTAAAGGATAGATTGTACCTTCTACTACTAGCAACTTTGCATCTTTTAATGTACCTAGAATTTCTGCTACATAAGCTTCATCTTCTTTTAAGATAGATAGTATGCAGTATTCTAGAATACCTTTACGCATTTGTGCTTTTGTGTTTTCTATTTTCATATTTTAAATAGATTTAAATGTGAAACTGTTCATTTTTTGATTGTTTGATTGATGATGGTTAATTTTATTTATTTTAAAAATTTAATGGTTATAGGGTATTTGTATAATTCACCATCTCTAGCTTTTAAACTTGCCGTTATAATAAATACGATTTCTAAAATAAAAGCAAGAATTGCAAACCCTCCTAATGCTCCTGCAAAATATAATAGGGGAGAAGGTTTTCCTATATTAAAATGGAAATCATGAAATCCATGAAAATCTATAAAATCTATTCCATTAAAAAAGTTGAAAATAAAGAAAGGAATTGTTATGGCTCCAATTATTAGACAGTATAATAAAATACTAATTTGAAAATTAATAGCTTGTTTACCATGCTCATCTATAAAAGATGATTTGTCTTTATTTGCAACCCACAATATTAATGGACCTATAAAATTTCCAAAAGGAATAATAAACCTCGAAAAGGTAGATAAGTGTATAAAAGTTGCAATATTTTTATGATGATTGTTTACCATGATTTAAACTGTATAGTAGTTTCTTATGCAAATATATGTATAAAAGATAGTAGTATGCAAAACAAAGTACTATAATTAACAAATATTTAACATTTAGTAATGTCATTTATTTTTTATATAAGGTATAAAACTTAATAGGGCGATCAAAGTGAACCACCTCGGGCGGATTAAATTGAGCAGTGTAAATAAAGTACTAAAAGTCGATTCATTTGTGGTTTAAATTTAGTGTTTTTTTCTTCACAAATTTTTCTCTACAATGTTAATGAAACCGAAGAATGAGTTTAGGCGATAGTTAACTAGGAGAACTTCGACAATAAACATGCGTTTCTATTAATTCTTATTTTTCTTTTCCAAGTTTTTCAGTTTAACTAGATGTTTTTTTTGTATTAGTTCTTCCAATTAACCAACTAGCGTA
>QMOV01000166.1 GCA_003650305.1 Bacteroidota bacterium
TCCATTCGGTTATCGAAAAATTCTTGCGAATCCACCCATCAGGAAGCTGTACAAAATCAAAAGCAGTTTTACAGTTTTTAACTTTTAGACGCTTTTGTAATCCTCGCCCAATTCCCCAAACATCTTTTAGTTTTATCCATTTTAAAGCTTTTACTCGTTTTGCTTCAGAATCTATCACATAAACGCCTTTTGTTTCTTCTGGAAACTTCCGAGCAATTTTACCTGCCACTTTAGTAAGTGCTTTTGTTGGTGCAATACCAACACTTGTTGGAATACCTGTCCATTTTAAGATTCGCTTCCTTATTTGGTTGCCATAGTCTTGAAAATCATAATCACCAAAATTTTTAAACTCCAAAAACGCCTCATCAATACTATACACCTCGATATCAGGCGAAAACTGTTCTAAAATTTTCATCACACGACTACTCATATCACCATACAATGGATAATTTGAAGATAAGACCTGAATTTTATTGGTCCTACAGAACCCTTCCCATTTAAAAACAGGTGCTCCCATTGGCAATCCTATAGCTTTTGCTTCATCGCTCCGAGATATGACACAACCATCATTATTTGACAATATTGCAATAGGTTTGTTGCGCAAATTTGGATTAAATACGCGCTCGCAAGAAGCATAAAAATTGTTACAATCTACTAAAGCAAACATATTTATAAAAGTACATTATTTGCTTTAGAATTTAATTGAATTAATATTATTCTTTAGAATTTAACCAAGCATCTCTAGCTTGTTTTTTCTTATCATCTAATTCTAAACCACTTGCTTCATATGGAGAGATAGTATACGAAAGATCCTCTTGGAGTATTGCTTTTGTTTCTCTAGTTTTTCCTAATCGCTCATAAACTATTATTACTTCATCATCGGGTTTGAATTTATTCAGGACTGTATTAAAATCTAAATCATCACTTAATGCGAAATCATCAAATTTAATAATTTTGTCTCCATTCTCTAAACCAGCATTATAGGCAGATGATTCTATTCTAGTATTTCCTGAAATTTTTCCATCTCTAACATTGGCTCCAAAAGCAACTTTGCTTTTGTCTTGAGTTAAGGATACGCCAACATTACTGAACAATCGTTCCATATCTGGCATGTCACTTTTATAGATGTAGTTATTAAAAAAATAATCTCCAAATTCTTTCCCAGCATATTCACTTAACGTACTATGTAAATCCTGAACAGTGTATGGAGTTTCATTTGTTCCAAAAGTGTTCCAAACCAATTTCATATAGTCATCAAGATTCAACTCTTTTTCTCTTAATGATAAATCTAAAGCCAAGCCAAGCATGTCACCATAAGAATAATACGATATAAATGTGTTGCTTTTATTTACAGGATCTATCGAACGTGCTGCATCTACAAAAGGGGCTTGGTAACTCATTTCGATAGGATTAAAGAAATTACGTCCTGGAGAATTCCATACATAATTAAAAGCACCTATTTGTCCATTAATAAAACTTTCAAAGCTCTCCAAACCAGCGCGACACAATATTAAATGTGTATAATAACTAGTAAACCCTTCGGCAAACCATAGCTCACCACTCATGTTGGCTTCTTCAAAATCGAATGGTTCTAACGATTGAGGACGAATACGTTCTACATTCCAACAATGAAAAAACTCATGAGATAAAGTGCTTATATTTCTTTCCATTCCGCCTTCGGCTAAACTTCTGGTTGTTGTTAAAATTGTAGAATTACGATGTTCCATACCATCGCCTGAAGCGTTTGGGATATAGCAAGCCAAAAAATAATAAGCGCCATAATCAAAGTTTGGAAGTTCGCCAAAAACTGTCTTTTGTTGTAATACTATTTTCTTTACTTTTTCAAAATATTCAGTCAATTCTGCTTCAGTCCCATTGTGATGTAATACAAAATTTATTGCTTGTCCATCGACCTTAAAAGAGCGCACACTATGATTGCTAATTTCGGTTGGACTATCCATAAAATATTGAAGATTTTTAGCGTAGTATGTGTTTCCCTCTACATGCTTTAGTTGAGTTGCTACTTTCCAATTTAAATCTTCGCGCACATTAAAGGTTACTTTAATTTCATCGTTTTCTAAACTCGGAACATACATAAACGTTGCAGGAATATTTAAATGCGCATGTGTTTCGTCAACTTGTGCATAAGTACCTCCTCCACGATTTGCAAACAAAGTGTAACTCACTTTTATCGTACCATCATGTCCTTTTACTTTCCATGAATAAGGATCTGGTCTTGTAGTTTTCAAATTATTCCCTTTAGCATCTGTTACTTTCACAGCATAAACATTTTTAACAAACTCATGCAATGCATAACGTCCTGGAGAGGTTCTGCTCATTCTAAATTCTATCTCATCACTATTTAAATTTGTGAATGTTGCGCTAATTGTCGCTTCATGATGTACGGCATTCTCAAATGAAACAACATAGGTTGATGATACGCTCTTTGACGCTTCTTGAGTATTTGATTCTTCACAATTAAAAAATACAAACAATATTAATAGCAGAAAATGTTTTTTCATAACATAAAAATTTAATCCTCCTTCCAACCCCAAGGTGCATCTGGATTTTTAACAACCTTAGTTAAATCAAAAACTACTCTAAAAATTCTAGGTGTTCCTAAACGCCTTAGGTTATAAGTAAATTCGGTATCGTTAAGTGTAATCCACCAAATGTTGGTTGATGCTTCGGGAATCAAAACTTTTGTTTCCTGGTCGGCAGGAAATACTTGTATAGATTTTTGCCCGGAATTAGTTGTTTTACCTCCATATTGTGTAATCTCATCCTCTGTACCATCTTTATGCCTATGGTCATGTTTAAGTATAATTCGATCATTATCGTAAGTTAACACCCAAGTTCTTGATTTATCTTCTCCAACAAAAAAGGGAATCTTAATTATATTATCGCTACAATAACGAACATGCATTACCATTTTTTTCCCTCCAAACTGCTCATCATCGACAGGTAATTCCAGTGTTCCTACAAACGATTTTCCACACAAGTTTTTAAGTGAATCCCAAAATTGTTCAGCCTCGTTTTTTTCTTGCGATAATGATACTGAAAAACTTAATATAATTAAAAGCGTAATGATTTTCTTCATCTATTTAAAAATTTAAATTATGCTGGAAGTTACCAAATTATTTTATCAATTCATTAACCTTATCATATACCAAATATGACTCCCAACCACGATACAATAAGTAATCTATAAGTTTCTTCTTTTTCTTTAATTTGTTGGTTTCTTTTATTAAAACGACTCTTTTTTCGGCTAAATCATTAAAAACTTCGATGTATTCAGCCTCTCCTATTTTGCTAAGTGCTTGATTTATATTAACTTTGCCAATGTCTTTTCTCTTTAATTCTAAAGTTAAACGGCGTTTACCCCATTTCTTAATTTTAAACTTACCGCTTACAAATGTTTTGGCAAAACGTTCTTCGTTTAGATAGTTATGCTTTAATAGATGTACAATAATTACATCTATAGCTTCAGGAATCATATACATATCCTTTAGCTTTTGCTTAACTTCTTTATGACAACGTTCTTGATATGCACAGTAGTGTTCTAGTCTTTTTTTAGCTTCGTCTACCGTGTAGGTTTGTTTTTGAAACATATTTCAAAAATAGCTATTGTAATAATAACTATGAAAAATATAATTACTCTTATCGCTTTCTTTTTGGTTTTTAACTTAAGTTATTCCCAAACTACATTGGCTGCTGGTGAAATAGCTATAACTGGATTTAATGCAGATAATCCAGATCAATTTACTTTTGTTTTGCTAACAGATATTACCGCAACTACCGAAATTAAATTTACAGATAATGGTCAACAAACTATAAA
>QMOV01000167.1 GCA_003650305.1 Bacteroidota bacterium
AATATCTTCAATATTATTTTTCTTTAAATACTTTGTATAAGCTTTGACCGCTTTGTCAAAAGTCATATTTGCAATCATAGCAGCATAACGAATTGATTGTAATTCCATATGTCCACCATCTTCAGTTCTTTTCAGTTCGACAACTACAAGGTTTGCATCTTTGTCTAGGCACAGAATATCAATTCTTCTTCTACTATCTTCCCAATCACCAAACTCGCTACTAATTACAAATAAACCTTGCTCTATTGCCCCAATGGAATTAATAATAAACGTTTGCATATCTCTTGCTTCATCTATTTTTTCATTAGAGAAAGTAGTTTTAACAAGTTCCTTTATTCTATTTCCTTCAAGTTTATATATTGCCATTTTTCTTTTTTCGTAATGAGAGCTAACGTGTTCGTGTATGGTTTCGTTGCGTTTGGTACTAAGATAGCAAATAATCAGAAACCCATTGTTCAGCAGCGAGGATTTTCCGAAAGGAAAATCAGATGCAATTAATTATACACGTTGTTATACCACGTTAATTTAATTTTTGTTGAGAAATTTAAATATCTCTTCCCATGCATTGTTACCTGCTTTCATATTTCTCCCAATAGTTAGGCCTTTACCTACTGATAACAATGTCGGGCCTTCTGTCAGGTCAAAACCATGCCGTGCTTGAGGATAACTTTTTACTAAAACATTAGTTTGATCTGGTAAAGTTTCTACTAAAGTGTTACAGATATATGGGAGTGCTATATCATCATCTTCTCCCAGAATCATAAGTACAGGTATTGATGATATCCATTGACTGCTTGAGCTACATCCTGGATAAACTGCAATCACGGATTGAACTCCATTTGGTTCTCCTTCTAATTTAGCTAACCATGAAAGCACTCCTTCTCCGCCATGAGACCATCCAATAACATTAATTCTGGTTGAATCACCGTATGGTATTGTTTTTACAAATGAGATTGCTTCCTTAATGTATTCACCTACTCGTTTTGGATGGATTTCCCAACCACAGGTATTGGGTACTCCATCTGCGGTAAGATAGTCAACCAACAAGACCATGAAGCCAGCTTCTTGCAGTCTTAATGCCATCCGTGAATAGTGCCTTCGGAAAAGTCGATCTCCTTCATCTCCTGGTCTTCCAGCGTCTGTTTCTGGACCGTTCAACGAAACACCACTACAGCCTGGGATTGCCAAGATAACTGGAAAAGGTCCATCACCTGCAGGTTTATAAACTTTGTGATTTGCCTTGATTCGTTTATTTAGCTCTTGTGCTTCAATTTCAACACAATTGGTGAACAAAAGGAGTACCACAAGAAATGCCCAAAATAATTTATAATTTCTTGAGATATATTTTTTCTGTTTCATACCCAATGTGGTATAACGGTTAGGCTATGATTTCGTTGTGGACAAATCCGTTAGGATTTTCCGCTTTAGAAATCAGCCGTGTTAAATATACTAAACTTTTGTGTGGCACAAAACCACAATGAATTATAGCCATTGTTGTAGCCAGTTCTTTCAGAGTTAGAATTCACAGATTACTTATCAGACCAAACGGCTAATTCATTTCCAGAAAGGTCAACAAAGTGAAATCTACGACCACCTGGAAAAGAGAATATATTTTTTGAGATTTTTCCGCCAAATTTGATAATCCTATTTTTTATACTGTCAAGATTTTTATGATACAAAACAATTAGTGCTCCATTTACAATTTCATTTTCAGTTTTTTCAAATCCTCCCTCAAGTCCACTATCCGAAAATGCCGTATAAGTTGGTCCATAATCTGTAAAAGTCCAATCGAAGGATTTATTATAAAACTTCTTTATTTTTGCAAGGTCTTTCGCTTTGAATTCAACGTAATTGATATGGTTGTCTTTTATATCCATTTTAACTGATTTAATTTAATATTCATTTTCTCAAATTGGCTACAACGGTCTAGTATATGAGCCGTTTTAATGGCTTATATACATTGTTGTGGCTAGTTTTTCTTTCTAATGATTTTTACAATTCGGTTAATTGTTATTTCTGATAAGTTCCATTCATAACCATTAAAGTCTGTGGTATTGATGAATTGAACCACTACCGCGTCTATATCTTTGTGATATTCTGCAAGACTTTGATAGCCAACTACCAAGCCACCATGATTATATTCGTAAGGATAGATTTGCTTTTCTCCCTCGTCAAACACCGAACCATCGTTTATGGCTCGCAAGAGTATGCCCACATCTTCTGCTGTAGCCAACATCCCATATTCACGAGCTTTAAAATC
The DNA here is from genome assembly GCA_003650305.1 of Bacteroidota bacterium. Lineage (GTDB taxonomy): Bacteria > Bacteroidota > Bacteroidia > Flavobacteriales > Flavobacteriaceae > PRS1. Next base: position 2,261 of record QMOV01000167.1, read on the forward strand.
TTCCTTATATCCCACATAATAACCACTCATAACATCATCTAAATCGACTTCAGTAATCGAAAAAAAGGTGTTTTTCAACTTTAATGGAATCAATATTTTCTCTTTGATAAACTCATTGTGGCTATACCCTAAAATATTATCCATAATCTTACGAAGCAATAAATAATTCGTGTTTGAATATTCATATCCTCCATCAGGTTTAAAACTGGCTGGCAAGTCGAGAGCAAAATCTAAAGCATTTTTGCCATTTTCCTGTTCGTTTTCCCAATAAGCCGGATTATCTGTAAAATTTGGAATACCAGAACGATGTTGAATCATCATCCTCAAGGTAATTCCTTCAGCATTTTCAATCCTACTTATAAGTTCCGGAAGATAATCAGCGAGTGTTTTGTCAAAAGATAAACGCTCTTCTTTGACCAATTTAGTAGCTGCTACAGCGGTATATAACTTGCTAATACTGGCAATCTTGAACAACGATTTTGGGTCGGCTGGCATTTTCTTTTCTCTATCCTTCCAACCACCAGTATAAAATGCTGGTGGTTTTCCTGCTTCATCCACATAAACAATCATGCCATCAAACCCATGTCCAATGGCTTCATCTACTTGTTCTTGAACTGTATCCGGTAGCGGTAAAATCCAAGCCTTTACCAAAATCCATGGTACAAAAAACAAGGAGATTGCGGTTCCACCTAACAAAAGGATTCTAAATATTAAGATCTTTTTTTTCTTAGTCATAAAATTCTGGCATGACATTTTTTAATTAGCCACAACGGTTAGGCTATGATTTCGTTGTGGACAAATCCGCTAGGATTTTCCGCTATAGAAATCAGCCGTGTTAAATATACTAAACTTTGGTGTGGCACAAAACCACAATGAATTATAGGCAGTGTTAGCATCTAGTTTTTGCTATTCTTTAGGAATATCTTTATAAATACTTTTCATCGGCTCTCCATTTTTGATTAGGTCCTCTATATACAAACGAAAATCTTTGAAATAAAACGATTTTCGCTGTTCCCAAAAGAATTTGAAGCCCGGTTGACCCACTGCACCTAACATAGCCGATGTCAAGGAGTTTTGCATTTCAGAATCCAGCGTACCTTCCTTTACTAAATAAAAACTATTCTGAAAAATTATAAAAAGGCCATGTGAATTCATTACAGCTTGAAATCTTTCTTGAGAAGTCAAAGCGTCTGGATCGGCCATAAAATTGTAAAACAACTCGCTTGATTCGCTATTGTTACCCATTTCAACATACCAGTTAGCCAAGGCAGCCACGGTGGCAGAAGCATTTGCTGATTTAGTAGCTTTCGCATTCTCTTTAAATTGTATTCCCACAAATATTAAAGAAATTAAGATTGCAATTCCTCCTAATATTTCAGCAAATAGAGCTATATTTTTTAATTTATATTTCATGCTATTTTAAATTGATGCTAACGGTCTAGTATATGAGTAGTGGTTGACTGCTGGTCGCTATTATTTATATACCTTGTTGTGCAACGTATTTAAATTCATTATAGCCCTCTGGTGCGTTTATCGGTCTTCTCTGGGTTTTTTCTGTATTTGATTTTACTTCTAT
>QMOV01000168.1 GCA_003650305.1 Bacteroidota bacterium
ATCAATGTATTTATAACGAATATTATAGAGATCAAAATTTGATAGCTCCAATAGATTACAAGCTTACTGATGGTAATATTAGATATACACACGCTGATTGGTTACAATTTTTAAATATTAGAAATCGTGCATGGGAACATGATTATTTTACTGCCTCTTTACCTTTCGCTCAAAAAGATGCTTCAGTTGATATTCCTATAGGTTTACTAGAATGTGATTTACCTTTATATTTAAATAGTACATCAGGAACTACTTTAAATGGCTCTCCTGCATCAGTTAATGTAGGAGCTCAAGGTGGACGTACTGATGTTCCTGTAGATTCTTTATATGCTGATACTTCAAATGCTGAAATCGAACCTACTACAATTAATGATTTAAGACGTGCATTTAGATTACAAGAATGGTTAGAAAAAAATGCTCGAGGCGGTACTCGTTATATTGAGAATATTTTAACACATTTTGGTGTTAAATCATCTGATGCTCGATTACAAAGACCTGAATATATTACAGGTGTTAAATCTCCTGTAGTTATTAGTGAAGTATTACAAACAGGTCAAAGTGATACAACTCCTCAAGGTAATATGGCAGGACATGGTATTTCTGTTTCAAGTGGAAAAGCAGGTAGTTATTATTGTGAAGAACATGGTTATATTATTGGTATTATGTCTGTTATGCCTAAAACTGCATATCAACAAGGCATACCTAAAACATATTTAAAAAATGATCCTTTAGATTTCTTTTGGCCATCATTTGCAAATATTGGTGAACAACCTGTCACAAAAAATGAAATATATGCTTATACAAGTTCTGCAAATGATACATTCGGTTATGTACCGAGATATGCAGAGTATAAATATATGCCAAGTAGAGTCGCTGGTGATTTTAGAACCACATTAGATTATTGGCATCTTGGTCGAATATTTGACACTGAACCAAATTTAAATCAAACTTTTGTAGAATGTAATCCTACAAAACGTGTGTTTGCAGTTGAAGACCCAGAAGGTGATTCATTATATTGTCATGTATTAAATAAAATACGTGCTGTTAGGCCTATGCCTAAATATGGTACTCCAATGTTTTAATTATGAGTACCAGGTGTATAACTCCATTTTATAAGAAAGAACTTATAAAAGGAGAACATATACCTTTCCCATGTGGTAAATGCCCCCCATGTATGAAACGCAGAACCTCAGGTTGGTCGTTTAGGTTAGTTAAAGAAGGAGAGCGGAGTAATTCCGCTCTCTTTGTAACCTTAACTTATGACACTGCATTTGTGCCTATCACAAACAATGGGTATATGTCATTAGAAAAAAAAGATTTACAGAAATTTTTTAAAAGGTTAAGAAAATTATCTAATCAAAAACTTAAGTATTATGCAGTTGGAGAATATGGTAGTACCAAAATGCGTCCGCATTATCACATTATACTTTATAATGCTGATAAGGAACATGTTACACGTGCTTGGGCTCTTAATAATTATGCTATTGGCACTAATTATATTGGCGATGTTAGTGCTGCCTCTATCGGTTATACGTTAAAATACATGTGTAAACAATCAAAAATTCCTATTCATAGGAATGATGACAGACAGAAAGAATTTTCTGTAATGTCAAAAGGTTTAGGTTCAAATTATTTAACAAAAAATATGATAAAATGGCACAAAGAAGATTTGGAAAAAAGAATGTATGTCCCCATGTTAGATGGTAAAAAAATAGCAATGCCTCGTTATTATAAAGATAAAATGTATAATGAAGATGAAAAGGATAAAATAGCATTATATATGGGTAAAATTAGTATACAAAAAGATTTGGAAATTGATAAACAATTTACAAGTTTTACAGAGAAAGAAATGATTATGTCTGATAGACATATTTATCAATTTAAAAAAATGTATAAAAACGCTGAAAGCGAAAGAAAAAATAAAGAATTATGAGAATTAAACATTCATTAAACAAAAAAGAGTTTGTTAGTGACGGTGAGATTAACAATCTTCCGTCTCAAACTATACCAGATCAAACATTATCAATTAGGGAATTAATAAAAAGATATGCAACAGGTTTACCATTAGATGGTTTAAAAAATCCAATATACGAAGGTGAAGATGGAGATGGCATAGACCCTCGTAGACTCGATTTAGCTGAAAGGCAAGAACTTGAAATATCTGCTCGTCAAGAACTTGCTGAAATCGAAGAACGTTTAAAGAGCAAAAAAGCGGAGAAAATAGCTCAAAAGCTATCAAAACAGGATATTCAAGATATCCAAAGTCAAGATGTTGAAAACATCTAAAACAGAGAAATATGGCTGTGCAAACTTGTTTGCATGGCCGTATTTATCAAGACAAGCGCAGCGCGTCAGAAAATAAACACTAATACTCCTTGATATATTAGTGTTTATTGACACTAAAGATATATATTTGGAAAGTGAATAAGGAACTAGGTAGCGCAGCGGACGACGGACGACATGAACAAAACAAAATAAATATATTGTGTCACTAAAAAAACAAAAAAAATGGACCCGTTTACATTAGGTGCTATAGTACAAGGCGGAGCCGCCTTAGTTAATACAGGCTCGCAACTATTCACAAACGCAAAAAACAGGCAGAATGCCTTAGATGACTGGAACAGGCAAAACGCTTATAATCATCCAGCTCAACAGATGGCACGATTTAAGGAAGCAGGTTTAAACCCAAACCTTATATATAAACAAACAAACGAAGCTGCACCTGTACGTAGTACAGATTATGTAGCTCCAAAATTAGATGCCGATATTACAGGCATGATGGGTAAATATGCTGATTATAAACAAAAACAAGTTCAAACTGAACTTCAAAGCCAGGCAATTCAAAATTCTGTAGAGGATTTAAAAACAAAAAAGCTTACAAACGAAGGTTTAGCTATTAGAAATAAAATACTTGCAGATTCACAAGTAGAACAAACAGATGCTTATGCAATTAAAAATAGAGTAGCAAATGCATCATATGATAGACTTATTGCTGGAGCAAACTTAGATAGACAATCATTAAGTCAGAGAAATCAGACAAATCCATTGCAAGTAAAGACAATGGAACAACAATTTAAAGCATTATCTACAAATAATGACTTTCAAAAACTCAATCTTATGCAAAAATATGAGATTGGAGAAATTACAAAAAACAATTTACAACAAATTGGAGAAGGTATAAAAACTCAAAATGGCTTAAAGGCATTTGAATTAAAAATGCGACAATCATTAGATAATTTAAATATTGGTAGTGGTTTAGCTCAAGACATTATAAAAATATTAGTATCAAAAATTTTCTAAAATGAGAGTATATACACAATATGAAATTTTAAGATTAATCAGATGGTATAATAATTCAGATGAAAATGAAAAAAAGTTATTAAGGCCATACATTGATCATGCTATGGTAAAGTATTTTTCTCACAAATTAAAAACAAAAAAATGCGTAGACGAACAAAGTATCGCGGCTCATCTAGAAAGCGCGGTTATGGCAAATCCTACGGTAAACGTAGTAAAGTAAGCCGAACTTATTATGTAAGTAGAGGTGGAATTAGACTATAACAAATGGCGGTTAGTCACCGCCAAAAAATTATCAATAATAAAAAAAAAACAAAAAAATGGCAAGAAATTTATTTAATTCCATTAAGTTAACAAAGCCCAAAAAGAACGTCTTTGATTTAACACATGATGTTAAGCTTTCAGCTGACATGGGTAAACTTACCCCAATCCTTACACTTGAATGTGTACCTGGAGATAAATTTGATTTATCATGCGAATCTCTTATTAGA
>QMOV01000169.1 GCA_003650305.1 Bacteroidota bacterium
AACATCTATTGTAGATGGTGATACCACGCCTATTGTAGGAGACGATACAGATTTTGGAAGCATTGCTGTTGCTTCTGGATCAAACGCAAATATATTCACTATTCAAAATACTGGAACAGCTAACTTAACATTGGATAATCCAAGCCCTTATATTACCATAACAGGACATACAGCAGATTTTACACTTACCGCTAATCCATCGACTCCAATTGCAGCTTCAGGAAGTACAACATTTACCATAACATTTGATCCTACAACATCAGGTTTACGCTCTGCTTCTATTTCTATTGCGAATAATGATTCTAATGAAAATCCTTACACTTTTGATATACAGGGAACAGGAACTACTCCTTCTCCTGAAATGAATGTTACTGGTAATGCTACATCAATTGCTGATGGAGATGTTACCCCTTCAACAGCAGACGATACAAATTTTGGAAGTGTAGCAGAAGCTTCAGGCTCTGTAGCTAACACTTTCACAATAGAAAATTTAGGAACATTGGATTTAACTTTAACAAATCCTAGTCCATACATTACTATTACTGGACATACTGCAGATTTCATATTAACCTCAAATCCAACAACACCTATAGTTGCTTCAGGTAATACAACATTTACCATAACGTTCGATCCTACTGTTGAGGGTACACGCTCAGCAACAGTATCCATAGCAAATAATGATTCTGACGAAAACCCATATAATTTTAATATTCAAGGGTTTGGTGCAGGTGCATGTGGACAAACAACACTGCATACAGCAGATTTTGAAAGTGGTCTTGATGGATGGACTGATAATGGTACGGATGCAGCTAGAGTGAATAATGCTTCACGATCTTATTCAAACACTTATAGTTTGGAGCTCAGAAGCAATTCAGGATTAGGATCATCAATGGATTCTCCTTTATTTGATTTAAGCACTTACGACAAAGTAGATTTTAAATTCTTTTTTACTGCTTATAGTGTTGAAAATGCAGAAAACTTTTTTATTGAATATAGTAGCGATAGTGGTGCAACATGGGCTACAGTAAGTGATTATATATGCGGTGATGTTGTTAGCAAAAATGCGGATTATGAAAGTACCACTACCATATATTTTTATGGTAAAACAAGCACATTACTTAAAACCAATTATACATTTCCAGCCACCACAACCTCACAATTTAGAGTTAGAAGTGATGCTGGAGACACTGGTGATTTAATTTATATTGATAACATTACAATTACTGGAACCATCTATTGTTCTCCAACGATTGGTCCTGGTGGTATTACAAGCAATTTAGACTTGTGGCTTAAAGCCGATCAATTAGACGGATTTGCTGTTGGCACAGATGGGGCTGGTGTTAACACATGGACCGATAATGGAAAAGGAAATCATGCTGAAACTGTAGTAACTGGTTTAGAACCTGTATATAGAAACAGTACAGCCAGAAACTTCAACTTTAATCCAGTTGTAGATTTTGAAAATAATAATAGTACTGCCAGTAGTGATATGACCTACATTATAAGTGATGGCAGTAGAGATGAATTAAAATCAACTGCTGGTTTTAATAGTGACGACATCTTTGTAGTGTTAATGCCTGATCCTACAATTACCACCGGAATGATTCCTTTAGATACATTTTGTAGTACAGATCCAACAGGAAATACTCAAAATGAAGATGTTACTGGGTTTGGTTATGGAAGCTATACAGCACGATTCGATAATGAATTATTCACTTATTGTATTGGTACCACTAGTGGTTTAAATAATGGTTATGGTCGTACTTCTAAAAATGGAGCATTAGATTATAATCAAATTAGTATAATCAATACGCGTCATAATGCCGCAATTAATGGTATTGAATTGTATTTAAATAATACTCAAATAGGTACTGACATTTCAGATGCTGCTGATTTTGCAGTAGTAAACGATGGCAGATTTTGGTTAGGTCGAAGTCAATATTGGAACGGAAGTTTTGATGGGCGTATCGCCGAAGTTATTACCTATTCTGCAACTAATAGTGATGTAGATTTAACTGCTGCTCGTAATAGAATACAATCCTACTTAGGTATTAAATATGGAATAACCCTTGGCACCAATGGTACTTCTCAAGATTATGTAGATAGTGATGGTACTGTAATCTGGGATCAATCTGTTAATACAGGCTATAATTATGATATTGCTGGTATTGGTCGTGATGATGCTTCTGAATTAAATCAAAAACAATCCAGTAGTGTTAATGATGCTACAGATGGTTCTGGACCTATAGAAGGTGTCCTAACTATTGGACTTACAGATATTTATAATACAAATAGTGATAATATTGCTAGCAATGCCAATATATTAAACAATAAAGAATTTCTTATGTGGGGAAATAATGGTATTGATTTAAATCTAGCAGCTGCAACAATTGCAGTTGACATGAGTGCAGGTATTGCAGGATTAACAACACCAGTAACATTTGTTGGAATGCAACGTATTTGGAAAGTTATTGAAATTGGAGGTGATATTGGATCTGTAAAAGTTTCTATTCCGCAAAATGCAGTAAGAAACATTAATCCTCCTGGTGACTATTTAATGTTTATTTCTAACTCAGGTATTTTTGACCCAACAGCAGATTATAGAATAATGACTATTAATGGTTCTAATATAGAAGCAGACTATGATTTTGATGGTACAAAGTATATTACCTTTGGATATGCACCTCAGGTAGAAGTAGTGCGTTCTATTTACTTCGATGGTGTTGTAGATTATGTAGATATGGAAGATGCTTTAGATTTAAACCCAACCGATTTTACTATCTCTGCATGGATTAAAAGGGGTGCGAGTTCAGCAAACACATCAATTTTATCTAAAAGAGATGCAGCATATACCGAAGGATATGATTATAAAATAACCAGTACTGGACGCTTTGAAATGTCTTGGAAAAACGGAACAACACAAACTATAACTTCTGATGTTGTAATCCCACAAGATGAATGGCATCAAGTCGCCATTATTTACAGTGGTGGCACAGCCAATCTATATATTGATGGTGTACTAGACAAAACAGCAGCTTTAACTGCTCCTGTAGCTACAACACAATCATTTTATATTGCTGCTGCTGGTAAAAACACACCAACTGCCTATTATGAAGGAAATATTGATGAAGTGCGTGTTTGGAACACCGCACTTACTCTTGATCAACTACATTATGTAATGAATCAAGAAATTATAGATTCATTTAATTTTGCTGATGGTTCTATAATTCCACAAACCATTACAAAAAATGAAGTAAGTTCCATTCCTTGGTCTAATCTTGCAGGATATTATCCGATGTCCATTTATACATATACTAATACTAATGATGTTTCTGGCAATTCCAATCATGGTGCGTTAAGAAATCTTGATACTGTTGATAGACAAACAGCTCCTCTACCTTATCAATCTCAAGCCAATGGTTCTTGGACTACTGATGCTACATGGTTAAATAATTCAGTACAAACACTTCCTAATACGTTTTCTATTGTAGATGGTGTAACTCCTATCGATTGGAATATCGTCGAAACCAATCACAATGTAACCATAGATACTTATGCTGGATTAGGTCGTGAACGCTCTGTATTAGGATTAATGGTAAGCAGTAATGAGCTTCAAGTTAATGGAAATACTGTTGCTGGAACTGGAAATGGTTTAACAGTAACACATTACCTAAAAGTTGATGGCACTATTGATTTAGAAGGTGAGTCTCAACTTATTCAAACTACTGGTAGCGATCTTGATGTTACAAGCTCTGGTACTTTAGAAAGAGACCAGCAAGG
>QMOV01000170.1 GCA_003650305.1 Bacteroidota bacterium
AGGCCCATTTATGTCATCTAAAGCAAAAGCATAAGTGCCTTCGCCAGAAACTGTAATAGTAATTGTGTTATTTTGAGTAGCATCTACAACTTCTATGTTTTCAATGGTTGCAATATTAGAAGGTAATACAGTAATTGTTCTATCTTTACTACAACCATTAGCATTAGTTACTGTTACAGAATACGTTCCAGTTTGATTGATTTGAATTTCCTGAGTAGTTTCACCAGTAGACCACAAATAGGTAAAATCACTAGGTAAATTATTAATAAGTCCAGAATCTAGGGTAATTGTTTCTGGATAGATATTCAGACAATACAAGGTTTCAAATTCGGTTTCAATGTTTGGAATTTCGAATACCGTTAATTCCAATTGTGCAATTCCATAACAGGCATTCGCATTTTCAATTCTGGCATAAATGGTTTGAGCATAAGGGATTGTATTGGCAAACGTAGTGCCCAATGGATCTTGTTCTAAAAGTGAATTTTCATAGGTCTCATAATAGCTCAAGGTAACCGTTGCAGGTAAGTTGTTTAGTATAGTAGCATCGGCTAGACTGAGATCAAAATTATAAAATCCATCTTCAATGCCATCATCATCACAATGGGTTAATACCGCATCATTAGCATCGGTTGCCGTAACTTCGAGTAATAACTCGCTAATTCCGTAGCACCCAGTAAGTTCATTAATAACATGTACATAAATTGTTTGTGGATTCTCTGTATTAACAAACGAATTACCGTCTATCTCGTTTGTATTACTTTCAGCATCAATAGGTGTTAAGAAAAATCTAGTGGATCTGTTTGCAATGCCACCAGTGAGTTCGCCGTTCGCTTCGGTGAGGTTAAACAAAGTTAAACCATCTGGATTACCATCTTCATCACACTGATATAGAGTGGCGTTAAATGATTCGGGAACCACATTTACAATTAAATTAAACGTTGTGGTGTCCAAACAATCTGTGTTGATAATAGTTTCTATCCGTACAAATATGGTCTCAATTTCGGGTGTTACATTGTAATAAGCAATTGGTAAGGGATTATTTCCAGAATCGGCATCTACTTGCGAGTTGTGATATGTAATGGCATATTGTAAAGCATCTTGAGCGCCCAACACAATAGCATCTAAGGTTGATAAATCAAAATCGTGTTTACCATTCATATCATCGCCATCGGTATCATCATCACAAATGACCCAATCGGTAACGGTATTAGCAATAGGGGTGTTAAAAATTTCTACAAAAAAGGAAGTCGTATCATAACAATTGGGATTGCCATTATTATGTATTCTTGCAAAAATGTCTTGAGGACTAGATATGTTATTATATAAGCCAATAATTTCATTTTCGTTGTTGTCCGCATCAATTTGTGATTCGAAATAATGTACGCTGAAAGTACCACTATCTTGAGTATCTAAAATAGAAGTGTCTTGTGTTGTAAAATCAAAACTCCAGATGCCATCATTGTCATCATCACAAATAATAATGTCGCTAGCTTGGTTAGCCATTGGAATTTCGAAAAATGAGACATAAGCAATACCTTCGAAAGAATCACAACTACCATTGTTGAATTCTATAATTAACTCGTAGGTACCTTCTTCGGTTATCACTAAATCAAAATCAGATTCGTTAAGCAGCATGCCATCTTTGTACCATGTATAAATTGCATCTTGGATATCATCATACATCAATGTATATATGTCGCCTGAACAAAGGAGTAATTCCGTAGTACTTATAGTGTTTTGAATAATATCTATCTGGTCATTAAAAAAGGACTGAATAAAAGGAGGAAGTCCTTGTGTGGATCGATTAGGTGAAAGATCGACAGCATTATTTTGATAGTCACACGCGGCTCCAAGTGCATTAGGATTGTTAATTGCGCTAAGAAACGGCCGACCGATAAAATAATTATCACTCATGGCTCTATAAATTTTACCGTTTGGTCCTAATTGTAATGACCCTCTATATAGATTTTGCTGATCTACTAAATATTGTGAAGCTGCAATATCATTAGCTTCAAGGTTAAACTGTGTTAAAGATGACTCATGTACATTAGCAGGCTGCCCAGCACCTTGACCATTAGTAGAGTGTACATATAAAAGTTCACTATTTGGAGAGAACTCAATACCATAAGGAGATGGAGAAAATGTATCTATAATTAGTTGTTGTTCATTTGAAACTGCTCCCGTATCCGTATCAAAGTCAAACAAAAACAAACCTCTAGACATGTTTGCTGATGCAAGTTTAGTTCCATCGGGAGACACCTTAATCTGACCTCTTCGATCACCAATGTTGGTAGGAAATGTTGACTTTTCCGAGGACAACCTAACTCCATTTGTTGATACTTCAAAAGCATGATACGTCGTAAATGGTCCTCGCGACCCATCTACAGATGCATAGGTAATTACCCAAATGGATTCCGATTCGCAATCTTTTAATACTGCCGTTATTTTTTCAGAGCAAAAGGTAAGTAAATTGATGTTTTTGCTTGTTATTCCACCTAAACCGCCATCCAAGGTCATATCTACAATTGAATAATTAAAGCCAAAATCTGTTCCTGATTGATCCGGTGTAACATCTACATCTACAGTAAATATATAATAGATATCAGGGTTTTTAGGTTCAGGAACAACCAATGCAGACTGCGTACTGGAATTATCTCCAAAGAGCCCGGTTCCATCTAACATGATTTCATGGTTTTTATTGTAAACAATGGAGCCATCTGTGTAAAGAACTAAGTTTCCACTACTATCCGAAATTGATGTACATCCTTCAAGGGTATTTAATCGACCTCCATTTACAGAACTGACTACCCCAGAAGCAATATCGAAATTAATCCCAGCACCTTGGCCAAAATACCAATTAGCAGCTTGGTTTTGCGCATAAGAAGATGCACACAAAAAAAGTGTCAGGATTAATAATATCTTTTTCACACGTTAAATTTTTAATAAACTTAACAACAACTTTTTTATTAAAAATGAGAACCTGTGTAACCACTTCGTTCTCATACTAAAAATTTAAATATATATAAAAATAATATTTAAATGTTATTAGCAATCGTTTCATTTATTCGCAAATAAGCCTATAAATATATTATAAATCTCTCTTTTTTAATAATCTGTACGATAAAAAGATAAATAATGCAGTCCAAACTAATACAATAACTATTTCATACCAATGCACTGCGTAGTCATATGCTAGATCACCTTTATCTGGAAATTTAGTCATAGCAATACGTTGGAATGGTTGATTTATTATATTGTACATAGACTTTAGAGGGAAGAAGTTTTGAATTTTTTCAGCAATTTCAAAGTTAGCTTGCCATGTAATCAAACCTAAAATTATATTTTCCACAATATAATCCACAAAAAGAAAAGCTAATGCGAAAGCTGAACGCTTTGCGAGCATACCTAAAAAAAGACAGAAGGAGAAAAAACCAATCAATTTTACAAAGTATGCGAGTAAGAATTCAGTCTCTCTAATAATAATATTAAACTCATTATAACTTGAATAATATAACCCTATCAATAACGAAATAAAGAATATAATGACTGTAGAGACCAATGAAAAGAATACAATTGTATAAAATTTTGATAGTATAAATTCTTTTTTACTTAAACCATCAATCAAGTTTTGTTTTATGGTTTTGTTGCTGTATTCATTTCCAATCATGGATACTACAACAATAGCAAAGAAAAATTTAAATTGTGATGCAAAAAAGGTTGTGAGATGCCAAATAAT
>QMOV01000171.1 GCA_003650305.1 Bacteroidota bacterium
TCGCGAAGTGCTAAACAAATGTTCCATGCAGTTTCGCTTTCTTCATCATCGTTTATAACAATAGCGTTAAGCAATCCTTTACCACGTACTAAATTTACAAGAGAACTTGTTTTTATATAGTTGCTTAATTCACTTCTGAATAGTTGTCCCATTGCTTCAGCATTCTCTGCTAAATCTTCATCTCTTATCACTTCAAGAGCAGCAATAGCAACAGCAGCAGCAATTGGATTGCCTCCAAATGTACTTCCATGATTTCCTGGCTTAATCACATTCATTGTCTTATCATTTGCCAAAACAGCACTTACAGGATAAACACCACCAGATAGTGCTTTACCAAGAATTAAAACATCTGGTTTTACATTTTCATGATCTACTGCAAGAAGCTTTCCAGTTCTTGCAATACCAGTTTGTACTTCATCAGCGATAAATAATACATTATACTTCTCGCATAATGCTTTTGCGTTAGATAAATAGCCTTCGCTTGGCACATAAACACCTGCTTCTCCTTGAATAGGTTCTACCAAAAATCCTGCAACATTCTTATTGCTTTCTAGCACCTCTTCTAAAGCTTGTAAGTTATCATATTCAATTTTTATAAAGCCTTTGGTAAAAGGTCCAAAGTTTTTACGAGCCACTTCATCATTACTAAACGAAATTATAGTTGTTGTTCTACCATGAAAATTATTTTTACATACAATGATTTCAGCTTCATTTTCTCCAATACCTTTTACTTCATACGCCCATTTTCTACATAGTTTTAAAGCAGTCTCTACAGCTTCAGCTCCAGTATTCATTGGTAACAATTTATCGAAACCAAAATACTCGCAAGCAAATTTTTCGTAATTCCCTAAAACATCATTATAAAATGCTCTGGATGTTAATGTTAAATTCTGTGCTTGATTTACTAAAGCATTTACAATTTTTGGATGACAATGCCCTTGGTTTACAGCAGAATAAGCCGATAAAAAATCGTAGTATTGTTTGCCTTCAACGTCCCAAACATAAACACCTTCTCCTCTACTCAACACTACTGGAAGCGGATGGTAATTATGTGCTCCATACTTGTTCTCTAAATCCATCGCTTCTTGCGATGTTAATTGGTTTAAAACAGCCATTTTAATTTGTTTTTAAATTAATAAAACAACCATTCCTTATCTACCTTTATCCTTTCGAAGAATCGAAAATTCAGCGTGGGAAAGAAATCATCCCTAGGGCTTGCAAATTACTAAATATTACTTGCTCAATAAAATCTTATTGAGACAATTTAGTAGCTAACGACGATACTTGTAATTCTAAACGTTTAAGTTCTCGTAATATCACATTTTTGTCCATTTGCATCCATGCAAATAATTTTAGCATTCCTACAGCCATCATACAAAACGATCCTAAAACTGCCCATTTAATAAGTTCGTTAGTGACATCTGTATTAAAAAACTGAATAGCGCAGTACACAAATAAACCAAAAATGATTACCATTATTATGTTCACATATACAAATATCCATTTTAATTTACCTTGAAATAATCCTCCCATCATTTGAAAAATGTTCTGCTCGTCTAACTCGTTATAAAATTTTGCTTCTTCTTGAGTTAAGGTCTCTTTAATTAATTGATCAATGTCTTCCATGTTATTTTTCATGATTCCTGTTTTTTATTGCCAATTATTGGCTTTAATTAATGTTTTTAATTTTTCTCTTGCATGAAACAGTCTTGATTTTGCTGTTCCAATCGATATATCTAATATTTCACCTATTTGATTTAATGAATAATCTTCTACATAAAACAGATTAATAACCATTTGATGATATTCAGAAAGTGAATTAATTGCTTCTAAAAGTGCCTTCTTTAAATCAACATTATCGACTTCTTTAATTGCATTGATAGATTCTTGTTCGTAACGATATTGATGAAGTTTATCAATTTCCTTTTTTTTGTCTTTTACGAAATCTATAGATTTACGATACACAATAGTTAAAGCCCAAGGTCCAAAACTATTTGGATCTTCCAACCTATGAATCTTATTCATAATTGTTTTCCAACTGTCTTGAGCAATATCTTTAGAGACATCTCTATCTTTAGTAACCCAATATGCTTTACTACAAAATTTCTTATGCCATCGCTTCACCAATAACGGCAAGGCTTTATCGTTTCCGGATTGATATTGTAACACTAGCCAACCATCAACTATTTTATTAGTCTTTTTCATTGCTCTTCTACTATAAAGACATAAAAAAATTAAAAAGGTTCAATTTATTTTCCTAGAATCCCGATAGCTATCGGGAGGAATCTCAATAAATATAACTGAATTATCATTACAATTTAATTGCTATTGTTATTTTTGCGCCATGTCAAGACGAAACAAAAAACAAGTTTTTACAAATGTTGAAGTAATCGATGCTGGAGCAAAAGGAAAAACTGTTGCTAAAGCACCAGATGGCAGAGTTGTTTTTTTGCCAAATGCAGTTCCTGGCGATGTTGTAGATGTTCAAACCTATAAAAAGCGTAAATCTTATTATGAAGGCAAAGCGATAGCATTTCATAAACTATCAGACAAACGTACAGAGCCTGTTTGCGAACATTTTGGAACTTGTGGTGGCTGCAAATGGCAGCACATGGCTTACGAGCATCAATTGCATTACAAACAAAAGGAAGTTACTAATAATTTAACACGTCTTGGACATATCGAACTACCAGAAGTCACTCCTATTTTAGGTTCAGCAGAGCAGTATTTCTATAGAAACAAAATGGAATTTTCGTTTAGTGATTCGCGTTGGTTAACACAGGAAGAAATAAATTCGGATGAAGATCTTGGCGACAGAAATGCTTTAGGCTTTCATATTCCCGGAATGTGGGATAAAATTTTAGATGTGAAAAAATGTCATTTGCAAGAAGATCCTTCAAATGCTATTAGAAATGCTGTAAAAAGTTTTGCTATTGAAAATGGTTTGGAATTTTTCAATACAAGACAACAATCAGGTTTATTGCGCACTTTAATGATACGCACCACAAGCATCGGTGAGATAATGGTACTGATTCAATTCTTTAAAGAGGATAAAACTAAACTTGAATTATTATTAGATTTTCTTTCGGAAGCATTTCCGCAGATAACCTCTTTACAATATGTTATCAACGAAAAAGCAAACGATACTATTTACGACCAAGACGTGATTTGTTACAAAGGGCGAGATTATATTTTTGAAGCCATGGATGGCTTAAAATTTAAAATTAATGCCAAGTCCTTTTACCAAACTAATTCTGACCAAGCCTACGAACTTTACAAAATTACTAGAGAATTTGCAGGATTAACAGGAAACGAACTCGTTTACGATTTATATACAGGAATAGGAACTATTGCACAGTTTATAGCTAAAGAAGCTAAACGCGTTATTGGTGTTGAATCTGTTCCAGAAGCAATTACTGCAGCAAAAGAGAATGCACAATTAAATACTATTGAAAACGTTGAATTTTATGTTGGCGACATGAAAACTGTATTTAATTCTGAATTTATTAAAACACATGGACAACCAGATGTTATTATAACTGATCCTCCACGAGATGGAATGCACAAAGATGTTGTTCAACAAATTTTAAATATTTTGCCTAACAAAATTGTGTATGTAAGTTGCAATAGTGCCACACAAGCAAGAGATTTGGCTTTAATGAACGATATTTATAAAGTTACAAAAA
>QMOV01000172.1 GCA_003650305.1 Bacteroidota bacterium
ATCTACAACTGCAACAAGCTCATTTTCAATTATAATACCTTTTAGGAATGAAGCAGGAAATCTATCAGAATTATTACAATCGCTTTCTAATTTACATTATCCAAAACATTTATTTGAAATTCTCTTTGTTAATGATGCTTCTGAAGATAATTCGGTTGAAATAATTAATGCTTTTTTTAATGAAAAACCTATCGACTGCGCTCTAAATAACATAAGAATCATTAACAACATTAGAAATTCTAATTCCCCAAAAAAGGATGCGATTACTACTGCAATTAATATTGCTCAATATGAGTGGATTATTACTACTGATGCTGATTGTAATGTCCCTATTATGTGGTTAAAAACGCTCGATGCTTTTATTCAAACTAACAATCCTAAAATGATTGTTGCTCCTGTTACATATTCTAATAATAAAACATTCTTTCAAGACTTTCAATTATTGGACTTTTTAAGTTTACAAAGTGCAACCATAGCTGGATTTGGTATTAAAAAACCATTTTTATGCAATGGTGCAAATCTGGCTTATAAAAAAGGACTCTTTAATATAGTTAATGGATTTGAAGGGAATACCAATATAGCAAGTGGAGATGATATTTTTTTAATGGAAAAATCTTTACAAAAATATCCTAAAAAAATATTGTATTTAAAATCTAAACACGCTTTGGTAATTACTAAACCTCAGCCTTCTGTAAAAGATTTAATTCAGCAACGCTTGCGTTGGGCAGCCAAAACATCGGCTTATAATAATGTCTTTGGAAAATTTGTTGGACTTACCGTTTTGTTTATGAATGCACTAATTATAGTTCTTGCTTTACTCTCTATAATTGGTGCTTTAAGATTTGAACTTTTAGTCTTGTTCTTTGCCTTAAAATTCTTTTTAGATGTAATTTTAATTAACAAATCTGCTCGATTTTTCAATCAACCATTGAACTTTATATCTTATGTTATGAGTAGTTTGCTGTATCCTTTTTTCAGTGTTTTTATAGCAGTATATTCAGTGTTTTTTGGGTTTAAATGGAAAGATAGAGGCTTTAAAAAATAAGAGTATCTTGTTTATTTAATTTACACTAATAACTACTGGTAATTTAAATTCGGTTTTAACCTGTTGGCTTCTTTTTATGGCTGGAAATATATTTGGTAAGTCCTTTAAACTTTCCATCAATAACGTATCCATTTTTGGAATTTGTGCTTTAATTAAATCGCTGCTTTTTATTTCTATAACACTCAATTTTCCAGTTTCTGAAATTTGAAATGTAATCATAATTGTATCATTAATGTCTTTGGTAACAATAATAATTTCATTACTTAATTGAGTTGTAATGTAAGTTGTAAGAGTTGTTTCAAAACATTGCTTTCTTTGTGATTTGGTAGAAGACGAATCGCAAGAAGAGAATGTTGGATATTCATCTACATCGTTCCAATTGATGGTTTGTAAGTCTTCTTTTAAAATATCTTCGGAAAATATTTTTTTCTTATCGAAATAATCGCAAGAGGAAATACAAAAAAAAAGGAAAAAAATCACTAAATATTTCATTGATGCAAACTGAAGTGGAAAAGTACGATTTTTTTGAATTTTAATACGTTTTATTATCCTTCATAATTTGTAACAATTAAGTTTTATCTTCGTCTTACAATCAAAATAAATACACTTAAATGGATATCATTTTAATATTTGTTGCTGCATTATTTATGGTTTTAGGAATCATTGGTAGTTTCTTACCTGTTTTACCTGGACCGCTTACAAGTTGGTTTGGTTTACTCATTTTACATCTTACAGATGCTGTACTAATGAATTGGACATTTCTAATTATTACATTGATTATTGCTTTGGGTATATGGCTGTTAGATTTTATTATTCCTGCAATGGGAACTAAAAAATTTGGTGGCAGTAAAGCAGGAATGATTGGAGCTTCTATTGGGCTTATTGTTGGGCTTATTGCTCCTATTCCTGGAGGAATAATTATTGGTCCTTTTGCAGGTGCTTTTATAGGTGAACTCTTAAATAAAAGTGATTCTGAAAAGGCGTTAAAAGCTGCCTTTGGTTCATTTTTAGGATTCTTAACTTCTGCATTCATAAAATTTATTGTAGCTATAATTTATTTAGGGCTTTTTATTGTAAAAGTTTGGGATAATAGTAGCTTATTATTTTAAAAAGACCTTACAACTTAAAGTAAGTTATAAGGTCTCATTTAATTGCTATTATTCAACAAATAAATTAGAGGGATAAATTTAATTATACTGTTGATACACAAATTTAAATATAATTGTGCACTTTTCATTACGGAAAAACCGCAAACTTGATGAGGAAAAACCGTAAAACTCAATTATAGCACTGCTTTGAAGAATTATTAATATCGAAACAAATGCTAAACTTTAACACAATTAATATAAAAAAACCTTATGACTTACAAATAGGAATCTGATTAGTCATAAGGTTCAATTAATTGCTATTTCAACAAATAATTAATTGGGATTAAATAATTAGCGTTGAAAGCCTAAATTTAAATATTATAATGCACTTTTTATTGCGGAAAAACCGCAAACTTGATGTGGAAAAACCGTAAAATTCAGTTATATAAATGCTTTTAAGGAATATTTAATATCGAAAAAATACAAACTTTTACACATTAATTATATAAACCCTGTTTTTCTTGCTTCAAATAACAAAGTTTCATCCTTTCCATCCTCGACAGAGAATAATAACTTTAAGTGTTTTTTTCTTTTTTCAATAGCACTCATAGATAAATCGATATGGTCTTTTAACGCATTAGTTTTAACACCTTGAGAAAGTAGATGTAATATTTTTCTATTAATCTCATCTACATAAATATCGCTTGTAACGGTTGTATTTAAAAAGCTGTTAACTGTGCTACTATAATATGGAGGAGTTTCTAAAATATGCTGAAAAGCTTCAGCCAATTCTCTGGATGTTAAGTCGCTTTTTATTAAAAGACCTTCTGGGTTTATGCCTTTAATAATATTAAGTATTCTAAAGGACTCATTATACATAGTTAAAATAACAATTTTGGCATTGGGCAAATATACTCTAGCTATTTTTGCAAGATCCTCTCCTGATGTAATTTGACCATCTTTTGAAGGTGGTAAACTAATGTCGAAAAATAAAACATCATATGGCGTGTGTTTTGCTGATTTCTTAATCAACTCATTAGCCATGTCACAATCTAAAGCAATATCTATAGTAAGGTTTTGGTTTTCTCTTTTTGTAGCCAACAAGGTATTTTGATATCCTTCAATTATCATTGGATGATCATCTACCATTAATATATTTAATTGTTGCTTCATATGCTTTCTAACTAAAAGGTACAGTAATTATAATCTTCGTACCTACATCAACTTTGGAATCAATTTCTACTTCTCCTCCAATTTCTGTAACTCTAGAATTAATATTTTTTATACCAATTCCTTTTTTGGCTTTTGCTACATTAAACCCAGAACCATTATCTTCAACAGCTAATAAAATTACATTATTTTTTAATTCAAAACTAATTTTTATATGTTTAGCATTAGCATGTTTATAAATATTTTGCATGGTTTCTTGTAACACTCTATAAATATGGATTTTAGTTTTATTAGATACGTCGTCCCAAGGTATTTCATTGTCTTCTTTGAGGGAAAATTCTAATTGATAGGCAAGTGTTTGAGTTTCAATTAGTGTTTTAAC
>QMOV01000173.1 GCA_003650305.1 Bacteroidota bacterium
AGTATATTTTTATTCATTTTTACTATTGTATAAATTCTTTGATACTGTAGAATACATAATTTTTTTTAATTTTTCTTTTTTTTAGAATTTAAATAAGTAGGTGTATAGTTCTTCTTTTTTATATTTAATTATATTAAGTTTTTTACAATTCGTAAGAAACTGACATTAACTCATTATGCACGTAGTTGGCTCCTGTCTTTAGTTGAATTCGATACCTGTTTTCCTGTTCGTCTTTGTTATACCAAAATTCAAATTTGGTAAATTCAGACATAGCGTCCATCGATAAAACTTCATTTTGTAGAGCAACATAAATAATCCTATAAACTCTGGCAGGTAATTCACCTGTTGCATGTGGAAAGTCTGCATTTAAATCATTTTCCCAATCAAGATTAATAACAGGAATGCCTCTAAATGTTAAGAATTCTACACCGTCAATCATTTGACTCCTACCTAATTCACTAGAAAATAAAGGTGTTGATGTCTTAAATCCTTCATAAGTAGTAAGTAGATTTTCATATGAATAACCATCAACTTGGAATACTTTATCCTTTTTCGGTAATGACCTTAACGCCGCAGATGAATCTCTGTACATTGTTTTTAATTGGCCTAATGTTTGATCTGCTGTTAATGCTATAGGTGCAGTATTTGCAGTTGTAGCAGCTACAGTTCCGGCTAAATCACCAGTTGCGTTAGTAACGGTAATTACACCAAACGGACTACCAGGAATATTACTGGTAAATATCAAATCTGCAACACTTGCAGTAACTACAATATTTCTAAGTAGTAAAGCAGCCGCATGTAATGTAACAAAATCCGTATTACTGATTGTTAGTGATGTGTTGAAAGTTGAAAGATAATTTATGCCATCAACTAAAACATTAGCCGTGCCACTTGTCCCTGTAATTGATGCTGTTTGAACTTGTGCAACAGCACTTGCATCATAATCAAAAGCTTTAATTTGTAATGCACTCGGAGATGAAGCAGCATTTGCAAATATAATTTGCCACATACCTTGATATGCGTTATAATCTACATCAGCAATACCTGTCTGTACACCACTAACTACAGTTTCTTTATTTGTATCATTTAACCAGAACTGACGGTATGTATCTGACTTTAGCGCATTACTAAAAATCTCTACAATAGTAGCTTGTAATTCGCCACTAGCTTTTGATATATCGTTCCAATCAATTCCTTTTGCAAGTAGTTGCTCGTATACAGTTTGCCAAAACTCGTTGCCATCCTGTGACATTTCGGCCTTCATTTGATATACATCAATATCTCTTTGTGTATAAGTTGAGCCAGATGCTGGGTTAAATCCTTTAACGTATGCTTTAAGCACTTTCGTAACCGCACCCCAATAGTTTAACTTTTGTTTTGATTGAACGTTAGGCATTATCCTAACTCCTTTAGTCTCGAATGGACTCTTCCCAATAAACAATGGTTTCAGCAATTTGTCAAAGTTTGTCTTGCCTTCCCAGGTTATCGAGGTAGTAATAAAATTAGCCATAATTTAATTTTTTTTAATTAAAATTGCTCTTTAAATTTAGCAGTCTCGTTTGCCCAGGCTGCATCCTCTTCTGATAATTTACCTATTTCTAATTTGTCATCCTCAACTTCTATCTTAGAAGATTCAGCAACTTTTTTAGTTAATTCAGTTTTAATACCATCATTGATTTCTGTTAATCTCTTAACTTCTTCAATTTGTATTTCATTAATGGTATTTGATTCACCAATAACAGTATCTTTTTCTTTTAGCTCACTTTTTAGAGCTTCATTCTCAGTTTTCAATTCTGTAATCAAGTTTTCTTGTTCAGAAACTTTAGCTTCGAATTCAATTTTTGTTTCATCAGAAATATCTTTTACTTCTGGCTTGAAATAACTACCTAACTTGTCAAAGAATCCTTTTTCATCTTCAGAGATAGTCATTTCAACAACTTTTTCATTGTTATCTTTTGACATGATGTTATTATTAATTAATTTATTTAATTCTTTTAATGCACTTTCAAAATTTCCTATCTTATCAATAAGATTTTCTTTTTTTGCTTGTTTTGCTAAAAATACGCGACCGCGCAGAGCTTTATCTTTTACATTACTTCTATTTTCTATTACTGTGTTTTGGAACTCTTCAGCAAGTGGGTTTAGTGTCCATTCCTTCAATGTAGAGTAATCACCTTTTACAGCATCTTCTATCTCTTTCCATTTCTCAGTTGATTGATCTGCAAAAACAGTATGCATTTTAACTCCTGCTTTTTCGGCGGCCTCTGAATTATCCATAAAAGATAATACAACACCAATACTACCTACTTCAGTAGTATTGTCTTTTGCCATAACCATGTCAGCCGAACTACCAACCCAATAAGCAGCGGAGGCCATTAAGCCATCAGCGAAAGCAAGTATAGGCTTTGATGTGTTCTTGACAATATCACCTAGTTCTTGTGTACCATCCACAGTACCACCTGGACTATCAATTTTTAATATGATACCATCTACATTATCACTTTCGTCAGCTAGTTTAATTCGATTACCTATTGTTTGCATGCCAGGGGCACCACAATAATCTTTTTTCATTAGACTACCTTCGATCGGTATTACGCTGATATTTTTTGATAATGATGGATTGTTTTGGTGGGTTAATTTAATCAAGTAAGGGAGTGATAATTCTAATTCCTTTTCATCTTCGATTATTTCAATATTACCATTTATAAAATCATTTACTGAAGGCATTAGACTTTCGATAGCTGGTTTATGTACAAACCACGCACCTTTTAGTATCTGATATTTTAAATAAGCACTTGAATAATTTATTTTTAGCTGTTCTGCCATATAGATATTACTTATAATGCAAAGATATTTTATAAATTTTATTTATATGTGTTTGATTAGGTGGTTTTTTATCTACCTTTGTGAAATGGTTAGCTATATAATGGGTTATAAGTTTGATTTTATTAGCACTTCATCCTTTGATGAGTTTGTGTTTAACAATATGACTGGTCAGCAGAAGTTAAGGACTTGTATAAAATACGAACTAAATGAAGCCATTAAGAATAAGGGTGATTCCATTACAAAAATGGATATTTATCGTATTATATCCAATAAATATGGTTATACAGTTGAGCGAATTAAAGAAATTGCAACACAAAATTTAAAAAAAAGTAATGATGAATAAAAATATAAGCCCAGATAACAATACAATACCTAATGAAAATATATTAAAAGCATTAATGAGAGATCATAAGAATGAGCCTTCAGAATATCGATATAATTTACCTGCTCCTTTTTATTTTATGAAATCGTCTATTCCCGTTATAGTTAAATCTATTTTTATTGAGGTTAATAAAAAATCGGCTTATAACTTATATTACATAATGAGTGTTGAAGCTGAATGTAATAAGTATACATGTGAATTCGAACGTGTTGTCTGGGTTGATATTTTAATGAAATATCACTGGGGATTAATTACTACTAATGACTTCCCAAAGTTACTTCTTTATAATATATATAATTATTGTAAAGCAAATAAATTAAAAAAAGACATTGATATTCTTAATTTATTTTATGTAAATAATGACTTAAAAGTCTTACGAAAATTAAATAAATTTATAAAACATAAACTTATGCCTAGTACATTGCTATCTGCTATTTATTCATGA
>QMOV01000174.1 GCA_003650305.1 Bacteroidota bacterium
ACAATGAAATACGTATGCGAAAATATCATTGAAATAAGAGCATATTTGCTCCAGTCTTATCCATAATTTATAGATTCTGGTTTGCCATTATTTTCTAAAGCTTTGATTAAGAACTTTTTTTTGCAAATAAGTGTATTCTTCACTTTGTTAAAAGAAAATCAACAGTGTATTCTTCCTAATCGTGAACTCTATAATGATATCTCCAAACATCTCTACGATGCTTCAACCTAATAAAGAGGTTCAGATGTTTTATTGGTGTTATACTAATCTTACCTTTAGACTTCTTTAAGTTGTGAATAATTCGCAAGTAAAGTGGATAGCGATTGTAAAACGAAATAGGAAAATATTATTTTTTGTAAATATATGATTTACAGTTATTTAATATCAAATCGAATCAAATAAAACGACTATTTATTTCCCGATACAAAAGTTGGCAAATATGTTGCCCAATAAATCATCGGTTGTGATCTCTCCTGTAATCTCACCAAAATGGTACAATGCTTGTCGAATATCTATAGCGAGTAAATCTCCAGATAAACCAGAATCCATTCCTTGTTGCACTTTTTGTATTTCTTCAAATGCTTTTAGCGAAGCATCGTAATGTCTGTAGTTTGTTATTTTAAATTAAATTCTAAAACAATAATTCTATCTTTTCCTAGCTTTTCGAATGTCTTTTGCTGTAATGCCTAATTCTTTCTGTAATCTTATAATTTTAATGGTCGTTGGTAAGGAATATACTAATACCGCTATAGTTCCAATAACAAATAAAATTACTGGTAGGAATCCATCAAATATAAAAATACTAAGTATCATAACTAAAACTATAGGTGTGTCAATATATGATTTTTTTGTTCTTTCTCTTTGAGCATTTTTCCATTCCTGGAATTTTTCAATATTAACATCTGGGAAATCTTTTGCTTCTAAGTCTCTAATTTTTTTCATAATTTTTTATATTTAATTATTGAGTTTCCATGATTGATTTTCAGAATCATATTTTGGCAATTTAATCCAATCACCAAAGGCGAGACCCATTGACATCGGTTTTTCAGACAATACTAGAGTTAACTTTATGTCATTTAATATCTTAGTTCGGCTTCCACTACGACTTAAACTTAGTGCATTATCTTCAAGCCATTTATTTCCCTCTTTCCAATTAGGGTACACTACAATAATCATATTGTCTAGATAACTGCGCAACAATTTTAGTTTGGATTTATTAAATTGTCTTGATAGACGAAATACAATTTTAATATTAACTAAATTTTCTTTAGGTCCTAAAAGATGAATTGTAGCGTTATTATCGCTCGATAACCCTATTGTGAGTGGTTGTTGATACACCGAATCCATGCTTGTAAAATTGAATCCATACTTTTCAAATTTCTCAATAACAGAGTCGCTTGTTATTCCAAGAGAATAGAATGATGGTGGCTTAGGATCTTTATTACAAGCAGTAAATCCCAAAAGAACAATTATAAATAGTAGATTAAATGTTGCATTATATTTCTTCATGATATTTGATTTAGTTACTAATATTTTTTGTTATATGCCGATTTTATTTCATTTTACTAATTTGTTCTTCAGTCATCCATAAGACAACATCAAATGAACGAAGATCTTTTCCTTGGTAAATTTTTATCTTTATATCTCCAATGCTTTCAGTTTCAATGTTTTGTTTTGAGTTTGGAGATATAACATTGGTGTCATTTTTGAGTTTTATGACTTTACTATTAATACTTAGCCCTGATAAAGTATAAATAATCTCTGTGCCGCTTGGGGAAATCGTTGATTGTCTTTTCATTTCAAATTTGACTTTTGCATCATTTAAATCAACTTTCTTGTAATCTGAACAAGATGATAAAACAAATACAAAGGCTACAAATAGTAATAATAATTTTCTTTTCATGATTTTAGAATTTAGATTATTAAATGAGAAATTAGTATTATTTATAATTTTAGTTATTCCTTCTATGTAAAATATTGACATATAACGTTTCATTTAAGTGCTAGAACATTTTATGTTTTATAGTCGTTGTTATGGGCTTTTTATTTTTTTTCTGATTCAATGATTAAGAGTTTTTTATTTACTAATTATATGTTATTATTTTATAATACTTTATAAATTCTTGTTACTTCTTATGTAATATATTTATCAATTAATCCTTAATTTACTGTGAATATTTAATTACATGACCATTCGAAATAAACCACAAATCTTTATTTGAAGCCTCCACAAGAACATAAGGTATATTCTCAATAAATTTATCCGTTGGGAAACTTTCAACACTCCAGTTTTCAGGATTGATCTTCGTTATATAATATTTCATTCTTCTTCCTTTGCTTAACGCCCATATTTTCCCTTCGAAGTCTTCCCCGATCCTTAGGATGTTATTGGAATCACCGGACAAACCATTCTGAATATTGAACTTTTTCCAATTCCCCTCATTGGTGTAAACGTAGATGCCAAAGTTGCTACATATCCAGACATTTTTTTTAGAATCTTCTTTGATGGTGTTTACCCTAAGACTAATAATCTCATTGCTATTATTTCTTAGAAATTGGTATTTATCATTTAGAATAAAAGCAAGTCCTCTGCCTCCCCCAAGCCATAAAATATCATTGCTGTCTTCAAAATAAACTCTCACATAATTCAGCAATCCATTATTCTTTGTAAAAAATCTCATTTCTTCGCCATCATATTTTATCACACAGCCCACATTTTTATTTGATAGTGCCGAAAACCAAAGATTACCCTTTTTATCCTTATAAATTTTATTGATAATCCAATCACCCGAATAGGGGATTTGATCATAATAAGATTCCCATTCCCCATCTTTGTATTTGGCTAAATGGCCTGCATAAACACCATCAGGACCCGTACATCCATGCATGCCCGGGTCACAGTCCCAACCTGAGGCCACCCACATATAACCCTCATCATCTTCCATCATATCAATAATAGGATGCCCATTCATTTTTGTTCTTATAGCGGTACATCTTTCTCCATCATATTTTACTAATGCTCCCAATGAATAAAGAAATGGAGTGGACTTTTTTAAACCCGTACCAAACCATAGATTCTCTTTCGAATCTTTATAAATATTACTGATATAATTTATTGGAAAGGTATTTGCCATTTCTGATAATTTCAGGCTTAATTTAACTTTCTGTTTTTTGGCTATTAACTTCCCGTCTTTATAAGTAGATAATCCCCTATTTGTTCCTATCCAAATAGCTCCTTTGTTGTCTTGCACAAACGTAGTGACAATTACACCTTTTAAGCCATCTTTTTTCCTAAACCGTTTCCATTTGCTGCCATTGTACATGAACAATCCCAGGTTAGTGCCTACCCAAAAATTGTTTTGTTTATCTTCAAAAGTGGTATTTGCAAATCCTTTTGGGGTTGATGGATCGTTATTTTTTGTAAAAACCTCCCATATTCCTTGAGAAAAAGATAAATTATTAAATGCAAAGAGGATAATTAAAAAGATAGTCAAAATTTGTACTGGATTAGTAGTATTTTAATTTTTGTAATATTATTTTCAATTAAACCTAATTTTTAG
>QMOV01000175.1 GCA_003650305.1 Bacteroidota bacterium
CTCACCTCTTACCATTCCGAACAGAGAAGTTAAGCCCATTAGCGCCGATGGTACTACAATCGTGGAAGAGTAGGTCGCTGCCTTTTTTAAACCCTTCATATTTTTATGGAGGGTTTTTTTATGTTTTGATTTAAAAGATATATCTTAATAATCTATCTAAACAAACAGACATGAAACAACAAAGTTTTAATAACCATAGTAAGTGGGTGATTGGATATCATCTTGTAACTTTTTTGGCAATTCTTGCGTTAATAGTTGGTTCAATCATAAATTTAGTGAATTCGTCAGACGATAATTTGTATGCGTCTTCACTATTAGTTTTAATTTCTTTTATTTTGTTATTCTTATTTTATTTTTTGAGAGCTTTTGCATTAAGGGCACAAGATAGAGCAATTAAAACAGAAGAAAATTTTAGACATTATTTGCTTACAGGGAAACCGTTGAGTAATAAAATTACTGTAAGACAAATTATTGGATTAAGATTTTCATCTGATGAAGAATTTCCTGCATTAGCTGAAAAAGCTGAAAAAGAAAATCTTTCAGAAAAAGAAATAAAGAAGGAGATAAAGAATTGGAAAACGGATTCGTATCGTGTATGATATGAATACTCAATTTTGAACAAAAATCCTCATAATTAATTATGAGGATTTATTTATGTTTTTCATGAGTTATTATTCATCAACAATAAAAGTTTTTAGCATCCCTTTTTTGGATGCATTTGGAACTTCAGAGATAAAAGCATAATTACCAGGAGTTAAATTAACTTTAAAATATTGAGTATTACCAGCTGGGGCATCATTAGTACCGCCTAAAAAGATTACTCCTTCTGGTAATGGATCCATTAATCCAGTTGGTGTTGCCCAATTCATCCAGGCTTCTAAAATTTTTAAATCAGCATTATCATCGAGTTTTACCAAGTTGACATCATGGCCTACGAAATTCTCGTGTACAATCTGGTCTTTATAATATACTGAAAATGTGTGCTCTCCTTTAGTAATGGAACCTTCATAAGTAATTCCTTCGGTACTTGATATGGTTATATTAATATCTGCTTTAGATGGTCTGTTTCCACTATCTTCATCAGTAACTATTAATTCTTTAGCCATACCCATGGAGGTATGAAATACGCCGTTAGCCATTTTTACATAGCATTCAATTATATATAGTCCGGGTTCTAGTTTCACTGTTGTTACACTGGTTTGTTTTGGTGACACCAATCCAGATCCGCCAATAAACACAATATCTCCGAACCACTCGGGAAGTTTGGCAAATTCGGTGTAAGCTTCTCCCAATTTATCTTCCATAATTAATTTCATGCCATTATCGAAAGGCGGCGATACATCTCGGTGCGTATCTTCAAGGGTTCTTCCTTCAGGGTATTTATCTAAAAGAAAAAAATGTGCTTCAGTGGATTTGTTGATATACTTAAAGGTATTCCAACCGGAAGGCAATGTGTCCTGCATCTGGAAGTCCATTACGTTGGTTATGATTTCTATGATATTGTCTTTTTTTACTTCAATTTCTTCTACTTGTTCTTTTTTATCAGTTTTACAACTAACAAATAGTGCTAAAATAAATAGGTAAATCAGGGCTTTGGATGTTAGTTTTTGAAGTGTCATAATTATTGATTTAAAGATTTAATAATCAATAAGGTAACTATTTTTAATTTAATTTCAAAAAACCAAAAAACTGTGAGCATAAAAAAACTCAACTAATTAGTTGAGTTTATAAAGATTTAATTATTCAGAATACTTTTCGAAATAACAAAAAAACTATTTTAATCTCTCAAAATACTTCTCGAGATTACAATTTTTTGAATTTCAGAAGTGCCTTCATATATTTGAGTGATTTTGGCATCACGCATTAAACGTTCTACATGGTAATCTTTTACGAAACCATTTCCGCCATGAATTTGCACAGCTTCAACAGTATGCTCCATAGCAACTTTTGAGGCATATAGTTTAGCCATAGCACTTGACATATCATAATTCTTATCGCTGTCTTTATCCCAAGCTGCTTTTATAACGAGCATTCGAGCCGCTTCAATATCTGTAGCCATATCAGCCAATTTAAAAGCTATTGCCTGATGGTTGCAAATTTCGGTACCAAAAGCTTTTCGTTCTTTTGAGTATTTTAAAGATAACTCATAAGCTCCGGATGCTATGCCAAGAGCTTGAGCTGCAATACCAATACGCCCACCTGCTAATGTCATCATAGCAAATTTAAAACCAAAACCATCTTCACCGATTCTATTTTCTTTAGGAATTTTTACATCGTTAAATTGTAAAGAATGTGTATCACTACCACGAATTCCTAATTTATTTTCTTTAGGACCAATATCGAAACCTTTCAAACCTTTTTCAACTATAAAAGCATTAATTCCTTTATGTTTTTTATCCACATGAGTTTGTGCAATTACTAGATAATAATCTGCAGTTCCTCCATTTGTTATCCAGTTTTTAGTTCCGTTTAAAATATAATGGTCTCCTTTATCTATTGCAATAGTTTTTTGAGAAGTAGCATCACTACCAGCTTCAGGCTCGCTTAAACAAAATGCTCCAAGACATTCTCCAGTTGCAAGTTTTGTTAAGTATTTTTGTTTTTGCTCTTCTGTACCAAAAGCTTCAAGTCCCCAGCATACCAGAGAATTATTTACCGACATTATTACAGAAGCAGATGCATCAATTTTTGAAATTTCTTCCATTGCAATAACATAAGAAATAGTATCTAAACCGCTTCCTCCATATTTTGGATCTACCATCATACCTAAAAACCCAAGTTCAGCCATTTTTTTTACTTGTTCGTGTGGAAATTCTTGTTTTTCATCACGTTCGATAACACCAGAAAGTAATTCGGTTTGTGCAAAATCACGTGCTGCGTCGCGAATCATAAGATGTTCTTCGGTAAGATTAAAATCCATAATTAGAATAAATTGTTGAATTGATAAAAATGTAGTGCAAAGATAAGTCTAAAATGACATTTTTTCAATAATGATTGCTATTTTTACTTTATATGTTAAAAACCGAATATAAAGTTATTGGTATAATGTCTGGAACATCGCTTGATGGTGTTGATTTGGTTTATGCAACTTTTAGTTTTAATGAAGCTTGGCAGTTTTTGATACATTATACTGAAACCATTCCTTATGAAAAATATTGGCTCGATATTCTTGGCCGTTTGATTTCGATTTCAAAGGATGAATTGAAATATATTGACGAAAAATATACTTCCTATTTAACCAATATAATTAAGGACTTTATAGAAAAGTTCGATATTAAAGATATAGATGCAGTATGTTCACATGGACATACAGCACTGCATCAACCTGAAAAGGGATTAACTTATCAAATTGGAAATTTACCAAACATTGCTAATTTACTTAACCAAAGGGTTGTCTGCGATTTTCGTAAACAAGATGTTGAACTTGGTGGTCAAGGTGCTCCTTTAGTACCAATTGGCGATCAATTATTATTTCATAAATATGATTACTGTCTTAATCTAGGAGGATTTGCAAATATTTCTACCGAAATAAATAACACTCGAATA
>QMOV01000176.1 GCA_003650305.1 Bacteroidota bacterium
AAATAGTATTCGAATCAGATGACAAAAATGAGCATGTGTCATGTTTTAGATTAAATATAAGGTCAAACGATTTTCACTTAAAAGATTTAAGATTTAAAAAAATAACAGGTGGTAACAATGTATGTAAAAAATAAGCGAGTTAGCAATAATATCAAGGGTTATAGACCGCTTAAACTTTCTTGTAACTTGACAGGAAAGTGCTCCGAAATCGCCTACTTTTTATATACTCACCGTTAGAGCACATTACTTAATTTGAAAATTTCTTGCTAAGATTTATTTGAAAGAATGGGAAATTATCATTCATCTCAAAAAAAGCCTACTCAATTTGGGTTAGATTATTTATTTACGGTAAAACACAAAGTCGTTACTGGAAGACATACTATCTTTGTAGGGTTATAAAAATGAAGATATTTCTTATCCCCTCATTTGAAAACAATAAAACAACAGATTCAAATGGAATTCAATTTCGTTAACATATCAACCATAATAACTGCCAGTATTGCCTTTCTTTTATGTGTTTTCTTATTAACGGTAAAAACCGAAAGAAAGCTAAGCAACGTACTATTGTCCATTTTCCTTTCTCTCCTAATTATTGATTGGCTGTCTGAGTTCAATGCCGTACTATTATACCCTATTTCACCATCATTATCAATGCTTTTTAGCACATTGTATTTTATGGCTCCACCTATTTTCTATCTGTTCCTTAGGGCATCTGTTTATCGAGATTTTCATTTAACTAAACTATCTCTTTTACATATTTTACCTGTTCTTATATTTAACGGATTTCTTGTAGCTGTTTTCTATTCAAAACATTGGACTGGTGAGTTTACCCAAGAATATGCGGAAGACTATTCAAAGGGAGATTGGCACAAATTAGCCTATGTAGCTATTCATGTTCAGATAATAGTGTACCATATATTCAACTTCATACTTCTGCAAAGGTATCGTCTCCAATTAAAAGAGAACCATTCTAACCCTCAATTAGATAATTACAAGTGGCTTTTTAGCATATTCCTAGTATTTGCTATTCGAGATGCCCTTTGGACCATTGCTAATGTATTTAGATTTACTGAACCTGAATATTTTAAAACAAGCGAACAAATATTAACATTTTTGGCGCTGTTGATGGTAAGTTGGATTTTACTGAAAGCCTTACGGAATCCAGCCATATTCTCAGGTTTACACAACAACCATATACTTGTTAAAGATTTATTGAAGACCCAAGAAAAAAGTAGCCCATCGGATAGAGATGAAAAAGACAAACAAACGATTAAAAAAATTGAAGCTCATATGGTTAATAATGAACCTTACTTAGATGCAAATTTGAGTATGGATAAATTAAGCAATCAAATGAATATTGATGCGCGCGAACTGTCATTGTTTATTAATCATACCCTCAATAAACATTTCTTTGATTTTGTAAATGAATATAGGGTAAATAAGGCTAAAGAAATGTTAAGGGATCCTAACCATAAAGAGGTAACGGTTCTCGAAATTTTGTATACTGTAGGCTTTAACTCAAAGTCTTCTTTCAATACAGTGTTCAAAAAGTTTAGCGGAATGACACCTACTCAATTTCGCGAAAAGAGCTTATTATCATCAGCTTAAAAAAAGTCGTACTCGTAAAATTGTAAAGTCGAACCAATTAATCAGTTCGACTTTTTTATTCGGTCGATATTCATGTATCATTAACTCATCTTTGTTCCAAGATTAATATTAACTAACAATAAAATATCATGAAAAAAAATTTAATAATACCAATTACGCTTTTACTTATCTTAGGATTTACAGCTCCAATAAAAAGTCAGTCCTTACCTATTGTTTCAGATTCTGTAGTTCTAGACAAGCTATTTACATTAAGTGAAAGTCAAAACTTTTTTGAATTAAAACCAACCTATAATCAGAATAAAGAGAAACTCTCGGAGCCTGATAAGCTATACTTCATTTCAATTATAGAAAATGCATTTAGCAACCCCAGAGAATCTAATATTGCAATAAATAAACTAAAAGATTTATATCCTAATGCAATAGCAGATTCATTAATGCAAACACTTTATCTGCTTAAGGCCCTAAACCATACAAAATTATATGAGTATGATTTAGCTACCCAAAATGGTGAATATCTTTTAAAGAACTATTCGAATGTATTAGACTCAAACTCAATCGCAGATATAGAAAACACTAACAAGATTTGGAGTGCGCTTAAGAATGTTCCGAAACAAAAGGTTACTAGAAATAATGATTTTACAATGCCTTTAGTTAGAGACATAGCTGGTCTTTATAATGTTGATGTTATTCTCTCAGGTACGACACAACACATGATTTTTGATACAGGAGCCGATTTCTCTGCTATTAGAAGGTCTCTTGTTAAAAAGTTTGGATTAACTCTTATTAAAAGTGATTTTGAGCTGGGCACAGGCACCGAAGTTAAAGTGAAAAGCGATTTGGCGGTAGCCGACCGTATAGACATTGGAGGAATTACATTTGAAAATGTTGTGTTCCTAGTAGTTGATGATGAATTAATGTCTGTTCCTGGATATGATTTTTACGGAGTAATTGGGATGCCAGTAATAGAAGCTATGGAGGAAATACATATTACAAGTGATGATTCTCTTTTTGTACCAAAAAAACTAACGCATTATAATAATAATAATTTCGCTCTTAAAGGCTTAAAACCAATTGTTGCAGTAAAACATAAAGGAGATAACCTAATATTTCATTTTGATACAGGAGCTAACCACACCTCATTATACCTTAGCTTTTTAAATAAATATAAAGAAGCCATTGAGTCAAACTACTCAAAAATAGCTTTTTCTGATGGAAGTTTGGGAGGAAATGTTAACTCTAATGGTTACAAGATTTCAGTAGGTTTATCAATTGCTGGTGCTGATGTAGAATTAGATAATATTAGGGTATTCACTGATGATAAGAATGATGATGGAAATAATGTTTATGGTAACTTAGGGCAAGATTATATCAAACAATTTGATAAAATGATTATCAGTTTTGAGCATTCTTCAATACTATTTAAGTAAAAAAATAAATTATGACAAAATAGCCTCTTCAAGAAAATTTGATAATTCTAACCTTGGAGACACTTTATTTGGAATTTGCAAAAAAGAAAGTGTTAAATCCTTTACTACACAAGGATTAACAAATAAAACACCTCATAAATTCACGACAAAATGAATTGTTGCTGGAGAAACTAAAACTGCAAAAGTTTTAAAAAGAATAACGTTTGCTAACAACGTGTATAATTAATTGCTACGAATTTCCTTGGCGGAAATTCACTCGAATTAATTACTTTAGTGCCACGGCGGAAAGTACTCGCGTACTTCCCGCAACTAATCATACACAATACCGTTATGTGTAACTATACCCTTTTGAGGTTTAAAAGGATAATCTTGTGAAAAATTAAATAGAACAATTAATTATGAGAAAAATTATATTTCTTTTACTGCTTTTTGTTGGAACAACCACTTTTAGCCAAAAAACAAAATTCACATT
>QMOV01000177.1 GCA_003650305.1 Bacteroidota bacterium
GCTGGAAGACCAAAGAAAGCAGACGAACTCAAATTGATTGAGAAGTTAGATAAACTTATTGATAATGAAAAGGTCATTGAAACTTTAGGTAAACAGATATTTAAAGGAGATAGTCGTGCGATGTCTTTATACTTTGGTTACAGATATGGTAAACCAAAAGAAACAGTTGACATAAACTCAAGCGAGGGATTTAATATAAACTTTAAAGATATTATTAAATTTAAGTGATTGAGATACATAGAAAATTTGAGCCAATAAAAACATCACATGCAAGATACTTTATTGTTACTGGAGGTCGAGGCTCAAGTAAATCATATTCTATAAACACCTTATTATTACTTTTAACTTACGAGGCTGGTCATACAATCTTATTTACAAGACTAACTTTAACGTCTGCTTACGTTTCAATAATTCCAGAATTTTTAGATAAAATAGAGACTCTTAATTTAGAGGAACATTTTAATATTACTAAAAGCGAAATAATAAACAAACTTTCTGGTAGCAAGATAATATTCAAGGGTATCAAAACATCAAGTGGAGACAATACGGCATCGCTAAAATCTTTGACCAATATAACGACTTGGATAATGGACGAGGCAGAAGAATTGACAGACGAAAACATATTTGACAAAATAGATATGTCAGTTAGAAATAACAAGAACAAAAACAGAGTTATTTTAATTTTAAATCCAGTCACAAAGGAGCATTGGATTTATAGCAGATTTTTTCAAGACAAAGGAGTCCAAGCTGGAAGTAACACAACAAAAGGAAATACAAATTATATTCATACTACGTATTTAGACAACAAAGAGAATTTATCAAAGAGTTATTTAGAGCAAATTGAAAATCTTAAATTAAATAGACCAAGTAAATATCAGCATCAAATGTTAGGAGGCTGGTTAGAAAAAGCAGAGGGCGTTGTTTTCACGAATTGGGAATATGGAGAGTTTAATCCTAAAGGAATACAAACTATATTTGGTCAAGATTACGGCTTTAGTATAGATCCAACAACGCTTATTGAAGTGGCTATTGATAAAAGAGATAAAATAATTTGGGTAAAAGAGCATTTATATAAAGCAAAACTAACTACAAGCCAGATAGCAGAAATAAATAAATCTTGTGCTGGTAATAGTTTAAACATTGGAGATAGTGCCGAGCCAAGACTTATTCAAGAGTTAAATAATCAAGGAAATAATGTAATGGGAGCAATGAAGGGACAAGGCTCAATATCTTTGGGAATAAGTTTGCTATTGGATTATAAATTAATCGTTGAGGTAAACAGTACAAATATTGCAAAGGAGTTAAACAATTTTACTTATGCAGACAAAAAAAGCAAATTATTTGTTGACGATTTTAACCATACGATAGATCCGTTGCGATACGTTGCCTCTTATGTTTTAGGTAATCAATTCGGAATAGAAATAAGATAAATAACAAAAACTTTAAAATTTTATTATTAGTATATGAAAGTCAAAGTAACATTACCAGAAAACAATAGCGATATTACATTGTTGCAGTTTCAGAAGTACGAAAAGTTGACAAAGAAAAAAGGTTTAACTAACCGAGAGTTTACGGCACGAGTAGTTAGTATATTTAGCAATTTAGATTATCATAGTTTAGACGGAGTTAAGCTTACAGATTACGAGGATATTGTTTCTCAAATAACGACTGCATTAAATACGGAGGTTAAATTTAAAAACAGATTTTATCTTGACGGAGTGGAATATGGTTTTATTCCAAACCTTAACGATATTACAACGGCTGAATATGTAGATTTGGTTGAATACGGAACAGAGCCAGAAACACTAAATAAAGTAATGGCTATATTATTTAGACGAATAACGAATGAAGATGCTTTTGGTAATTATAGAATTGAAAAATATTCTGGTACTGCATTGAGTGGCGAGGTTATGAAACAAGCACCAATGAATATCGTAAATGGAGCGTTGGTTTTTTTTTCGAGTTTATCGAAAGAATTAAGAATAGCTATCCAGAAATATACGAGCGAGGTAATAGCGAAGGGAATAAAACGTCAAGATACTTTGAAAAGTGGGGTTGGTATGCAACAATAGTTTTATTGGCAGATGACAACATACTAAATATGAAAAAAGTGTTTAAAATACCAGTACACGAATTGCATATATTTTTGGCACACAAATTTGATAAAATGACGCAAGAAGAAAAATTAAGACGAGGCAGTAACGCAATAGAATTATAGATGAACCAGTACACAGAATTATTAAGATATTTAAGACAAAGACTTGAGGAGAGCGAGTTTATTAATACCATAACAACTGGACAAGATATTGATATTAACAGAGCAAATATATTTCCTTTGGCTAATATCGAAATAAACAACGCAGTTTTTACCAGCAACGCAA
Source organism: Bacteroidota bacterium (assembly GCA_003650305.1). Lineage (GTDB taxonomy): Bacteria > Bacteroidota > Bacteroidia > Flavobacteriales > Flavobacteriaceae > PRS1. The sequence continues at coordinate 2,382 of QMOV01000177.1, forward strand.
CTATTCAGTTTTCAGTCCAGATACAATGTTTAGATCTTCGAGACATAAACAAGGAAATAGTAAACGATAAGTTTTACGAGAATGATAATGCAGTTGACAATTGGAACAATACACTTTCAGCTTTAAATGGCGTTTGGGTAAAAGCACACAGAGGATTTGTAAATATGGATATTACGGCAAGTGATAGTCCAAGTATTACAAAAATAGAGTTAGCAAATGAAAATTTATTGGACGGCTGGGAGTTAGATTTTAATGTTGAATTACCTACAAATCAAATAAGTATTTGCGAAGATTATTTAGCTCAAGAAACAAGAGAATTAATATTACAAGAAAATAATGCAAAAATAGAAATCTAATGGCAAATTTAAAAATATCAGAATTACCTCAAGCGTCCACTTTACAAGGCACAGAATTAGTTGCAGTAGTGCAAGGAGGAGCAACTAAAAAAAGCACGTTAAATGAGGTAAGAACTTACTCAACAAGAAATTATATAACACCTACTAGCATAACAGTTGCTAAAGATGAGATAGTAAATCTCAACGATGCCACTTATCAGTTTGCAGATATGATACGTTTAAGTTGGAATGGCTCAAATGGAACTATGACTTTAAACCTACCAGATGCAACGGACAGTATAAATGTAAATAGAGTAATAAGATTTATTTCAAATGGTGGATTTGCAACCTCAACAAGAGTAAATCTAACACCGATTTTAGGACAGACTTTAGACGGAGATACTGACGCTTATGTTATAAATAAAGAATTTGAGGGAATACAAGTTTGGAGTGACGGAGTAGAATGGTTTATTATACAGAAAAAGGCGTCTTAAATGGCTTTAATTGACTATATAAATACTTTTGGTACTAATGTAATAGACAAGGCAAAATCTAACCTTAAAAAAGAGGATAAGAGAGAAGGTCCTTTGGAAGAAAGTTTAAGTTATAAAGTCAATGTAAGTAAAAACAGTTTTCAACTTGATATATATGCAGAGAATTATTGGAAATATGTTGATTATGGAGTTAAAGGAGTTGGAGGCACAAAAGCAGACAAGACAATATATGTAAATGGCGAAAAGAAAATA
>QMOV01000178.1 GCA_003650305.1 Bacteroidota bacterium
AAAACGCTATAATCAATCTTCAATCTCAAAAACTAAATTTAGGATACTATTTTACATCAAAAAACAGTAAGAATTCTTGGGGTATGCAAGGAGGTGTATCTCATCAGGAAATTAGTTTTGATCTAGGGAATTATTTCTGGATTTATTCATTTTCATTATCTTGGCAAGTGAAATTTAGATAATATTTTTAGTATAAAATAAATAGATGAATCAAAAACTTAAAACATCAATTGCATATGCTAAGAATTTGTTAGTTACAGGAGCAATAGCTGAAACAAGCAGACATGTGGAAATTGAGATTTGCAAGTACATCCCAAGAGAAGGCAATAAAATTATTGTAGAGTTTGGTGTAGGACACGGTAATATAACACGTGAAATTTTAAAATCTATATCACCAACGTCTAAATTATATGCTTTTGAGGTAAATAAGAGTTTTTGTAAACATGTAAGCGAAACGATTTCTGATTCCAGATTAATTATTATTAATGATGGTGCTCAAAATGTTAAAAAGCATATAAAAGGTGATGTTGATGCTGTAATATCATCAATACCTTTTTCTTTTTTTAGCAAAGAAAAAGGATTAAAAATCATACAAGATGCGTATGGCCTTTTAAGAAATAACACTTACTATAGTCAGGTATTATATACTAAATTTAACTTTAAAAAATTTCAACAAATTTTTGATGAATGTTATATGAAGTCGAATAAAAAAACCATTACAGAATATGTGTATCACTGTAAAAAATCAAACACGTATTAATTTTTTTTCAAACAATATCTACGATAATATAAATTCTATCTTAATAACCTATTTGACTATTATAGGAATTTTAGCAATTTAAAGAAGTAGTATTGACATATCTAAATAATTATTGAAATAGTATAGAGATGGCGAAGCAATACATCATAAGCCAATTAAAAGCTTTCCATTTTCTTAAGCTAAAGAATAGGCTCATAATATATTAAGATGTTTAGTTATTTAGCATCTATCAAATAGTACTGACGAACTTTAATATTATGTAAGAAAACTATATTATAAATACATTTAAACGATAAAAAATTACATTTCAACGATTATTTCATTTCTTTTTTTACCGTTAATCATATATTTACTGTTCTTCTAAAGCGAAGCATTTATACTATTGCTTTATTTAGAATAATTAATAATCCATCCCTTAACAACTTTAAAAGTTGTTTCCCTCAAAATTTTATTTAAATACGCGCATTTATTGTGTTTTGTAATTATTAGTCCATTTTATCCCCTCACTATAATTTAAGATTATAGTAAAAAATTAATATTTAATAAATAGACTATTGTATAATTTTAAACCAATAATTATGAAAGCCCTAAAAGTTACCTTATTACTAGCAATTTTTTGTTTAACATTTTCTGGTCAAAGTTATGATACAGATAAAGTTGAAACTAACGACACATTTAAAACTAATAAAAATGACTTTAAGCATCTAGCTGAAGTTATCAAGAAAACTAAATTACCTGGTCAAGCATAATTTGTTTTAATTAGTTTATAAAGCCCCTTTGCGAAAAATATTCGTAAAGGGGCTTTATTTTTTATATAAATGAAAAGAATCTCTTTTTAATTAATAATTACGCTCTTATCATAATTTATCCTAAATTTGAGACAATCATCTAAAATCTTTAAGATTGAACTGTCGATATCTCTTTTTGCCATTTTTCTTTATTTTTTTAAATGTGTTTTCACAAAGCGAAAAATTAAGCAATACACTAGATAGCATAGTTGAGTTACGGAAGCTATCTAAAGATCAAAATTTTGAATTAGAAATAAGATTAATTTACGCTAATAAAGCTGTTCAACTTTCGTTAGAAACTAAGATTGATTCTACAATTTTAAGAAGTAAACGAGATTTGTCTTTTGTATATCTTCAAATGGGGAATTTTAACCAGTTTGGAACAATTAATCATACAAATTTAAATTTGGCTCATAAATTAAATGATTCTTCTGCTATAGCTATAACAAATTACAACTTGGGTGCTTATCATCATAATGAATTAAATCATGATAGCGCCTATTATTATTACTCAAATGCAGTAAAAATCTACAATAAGCTTAAAGACATTAAAAATGAAGGAGAACTGCTTTTAAATATGGCAGATATTCAGGAGACCGAAAAAGATTATATAGGTGCAGAAATTAATGCCGTTAGAGCCATTTCATTAATTGAAACACTACCTAAGAATGATTATAACTTAGATACTTTATGGTCATTATATAATCTTTTAGGAGTAATTTCAGGAAGATTACAACAGTACGACGATGCTACTGACTATCATGAACAGGCATTAACTATTGGTGATAAAATTTCTGGCAATTTTTATTATAATCTATCTTCTAATAACAATTTAGCCTTTATTTATGAAGAAAAAGGGGAATACCTTAAAGCGTTATCAATTTATGAAGATTTAATTGAGCAAGATAATCTATATCAAAATGACCCTTCAACTTATGCTCTATTGTTAAGAAATATTGCGCATGCTAAATTCCAATCTAAAGATAATGATCATAGAGAAATAGAAAAACAATTTATAAAAGCCTATAGAATTAGTGATAGTATTGAAGATGATATTGAGAAAATGAAAACTGCTAATCATTTTTCAGAGTTCCTCTTTTCTAGAAATCAAAAAGATTCAGCTCGATTTTATGCTCAATTGGCATATAAAATTTCGAAAAAATTAAAATCTAATGACTTTGTTTCCAAATCCTTACTATTATTATCTAAAATAAATGAAGGAGAAGTTGGTAAAAAATATTTATATGAGCACATTAAACTAAACGACAGCCTTTTAAATAATGAAAGAAATATTAGAAACAAATTTGCTCGTATTGAATTTGAAACAGATAAGATTGAGGCAGAGAACATAAAAATTTCAAGAGAAAGATTAATTTTCTTATTGTCATCTGTTGGGTTATTACTCACAATATTATTTTTATATATTATCATTTCTCAAAGAATTAAAAATAGAAAGCTAGAGTTTACGCAAAAGCAACAAGAAGCTAACGAAGAAATTTATAACTTAATGTTAGCACAGCAAGATAAGATTGATGAGGGAAGAACTCAAGAAAAGAAAAGAATCTCGGAAGAATTACATGATGGGATTTTAGGACGATTATTTGGCACAAGATTAAGTCTCGATAGTTTAAACATGTTACAAACCGAAGATGCTATAATAAATAGAGAAGGTTATATTAACGAGCTTAAAACTATAGAAGAAGAGATACGAAAAATTTCTCATGATTTAAATACAGATTTTGTTACAGGATCGAGTTTTATGGATATCGTTAAAACACTAATTGAAACTCAAACACTTGCCTATCAATTAGAATTTTCCCTCAAAGAAGACAATGAAATACCTTGGGACGACGTATCTAATAAAACTAAAATCCATATTTATAGAGTGTTA
>QMOV01000179.1 GCA_003650305.1 Bacteroidota bacterium
AAAAAAGGTTATTGTTACACTTTTGCAATAAAAAAACCCCAAGCACTTCCCAACGCTTGAGGTTTAAAAACTAAAATCTATTCAAAAAATTACTTTGCTAATATAATAAAAAAGTTATAAACTACTATTCTCGATAATGTTTCTGTCCATTTCTTGTCCAGAGGTTACGTCACTTGTCACAACAAATGCTTTGACTGGTTTCTGACTCTGGTCATTTAGACTATTTGCAATCTGATTGTCAGCACTTCCCTCCACTAGATTAAAACTTGGTGGTGCTGGTGCTCCTCCTCCTCCTCCTCTGTCAATACTTGGTGCTTGTTTTTCTATTGGTTTTGTCTGTAATATTTTTTGAACATTCTTTAAACCCATAACTCCAATAGCAATAGAATTGGCTATTCTTAATGCTTGAGCGTATGGCTCTGGAAACGGTACTGTTGCACTCAAAGCTGAGGTTATACCTTGGTAAGTATTCATTGTCGCTTGTGCTACTGCAACGCCTTTAGCTAAAGCACTCCCCTCCTCTGCTAATGCTCCTAAATTACCAAGCGTTTCACTTGCATATTGTATTCGTGCATCTTTAAGAGCCTCTGCGTCTTTTGTTTCTTGGTCTTTCGTTTTATTACTTTCTTCCTCTTGTTGTTTTAGTATCTTATTTTGTAACTGTAATTCTAACTCATCGTAATACTCATCTAAAACAAGTTTTGCCTCTCTTTTTTCTGTTTCTGTGCCAATTAAATTTTCAAGATCTTGCTCTGCTCTTTCTCTTTGTAATTGTAATTTTTCCTCCTCTGTTGTAGCGTATAATTCCTCGTCCTTTTTTAAAATATTATTTCTAAAATCAGAAATTTTTTGTAATCGGTCTTCTTCTTTTTTAACGTCTGCGTCTTTATCTGCTTGTTCTTCTCTCCTCGCAGTTGTTAATTGTGTGGTTACTCTTTTTTGTTTATTTAATTTTGAGGTTTCTAAATTTATTAAATTTGCTTTTAGTTGAGCCTCCTCTTCCAAGTCCTCTTTTGTAGATTTACTTAAAGCGTTTTCTTGTTGTTTAGTTTGTAATCTTATTTTAGCAACTGCAATTTCTTTGTCTGTAATTTCAGCCTCTATTCTTCCAGCCTCCTCTAAAAACGCAATTCTTTCACTTGCTGAAAATTTTTCTTTGTCAACTGCTTTTTCTAATAACTCGGCTCTTGTTCTGTCTGCATTCGCTCTGTCAATTAATAACTGTCTTTCAATTTTATCTGCCTTTGCTCTTTGGTCTGCAATTTGACTAGCTATTTTTAATTCCTTTTTTTGCTCGTCTATAAAACCAGTTAATGCGTCTTTGCTTTTATCAATTGAGTCTTTGACACCAGTCATTGAGTCTACAAAACTACTCCCAGACCTTTTTGCATCTTCCATTGCACCAGAAAAATCTCTTTGAAATACTTTTTTTATTGCACTTCCTAGAAAACCAAACGTATCAATTAAACTGGTTATTCTATTGGTAATATTTTCAACTATCGCATCTTTTAATTTTTTTATACTTTCGACTGGGTTTGTAAAAACTTCAATAATTCCCTCTCCTAAATTTGAAAGCATATCGCCTAAATTACCAACGACAACGCCAATTAAACCCATAAGTTTTCTAAACTTATTTTGTCCAGCCTCACTCGATTTAAAAGCCTTTACAACTGCCATTATTCCAATTACCAAAGCACCAATTCCAGTTCCTATAATAGCAACCTTTAAAAGATTAAAACCTTTAGTCGCTCCACCAACTGCTTTAATCATATTTTTAATTCCAGAAATAGCACCTCCAGTTAGACTGTCAAGTTTTCCAACAACGCCAGAATAGTCTTTTTGGTTTTTAGTAGCCTCTTTTAATTCTTCATTTGCTTTTTTTCTGTCTTTTGTTACTTCTTTGAGTCCTTGTTTTTCTTCTTTTAATCTAAATTTAGACTCTTTTATTGCGTCATTAACTTTTTTTCTACCAGCTAAATTAGTTTTACTTGTTTTATTTAAAATCTTTTCATATTCAAAAATTTCTTTTTCAAGATCATTGACTAATTTTTCTTGTAACTCAAAAGACTTATTTAATTCCTCAACGTTTTTTTCAGCTTGTGCAACGTCAACTTTTATATCAATTACTTTCTCGATTGCCATATTCTCTTGATTTTTCGATTTAAACCTTTTAACGAGGTTATCATTTCATTTTTACCTTTTGCGATTTCAGTGTTTTCTCCAGCACCATAAAAATCGTTTTGTCTCAATGTATTTATTATTTCTGCAATCATATTAGTTGGATTGTGCGATTAATGTTCTTTGTATTTCTACTCCGTCTAAGCTTAATGTTATAAATACTGACCTTGGTACTGCTCCAACATTTTGGTTAGCATCAATTTCAATATCTAATCTGTTTGGAAATTTAATCCAATGTACTGTTGGAATATTAACCCAAAAAGTACCAAAGCCATTTGATACTAAATTTATTGTGTAATTTTGCAAATTAGCTATCTCATATCGTATGGTTTGCTCATCGCTTGTTAGTTGGATTAGTTCTGGCATCTGGATTAGTATTGTATCAAAAGCGTTTATAAGTTCAAAATTTGTATTTCCATTAAGTAAGTCAACGCTAAATTTATTTATTCTATATTGATTATCTCTAATTTTTATTACATCATTTAACTGTAAATTATTAATAATATTTAAAGGCAAATCGTTAGCAGTATAATTCCAAATTCTTCTTTTAATATTAAAAATAGCACTAATATAATTTGACCAATGATTTTGATAAAGCGTATTTGTTACCAACGTACTATCCCAAGTCGAAAACTCGCTACCAAATAAAACAGAATAACTAGGCTGACTTAATGGAAAATCACTTGAAATGTTATTTAGATTTCCAGCTATTTCAAAACCAACCTCATCTTCATCACGCATTTTTATAGACGTAAATTGTGGCATCGTTACATTATTAATATAATGAATTATTGGTGCTGGATTAACTGGGTTTAAATCTCGGTCATAAATTCCAGCAACTTGAATGTCTTTTAAATCTCCAGTATTCTGGTCAATTAATCTTTCATAAACTGGTTGCTCAAATGGTGTTTCTATTTTTAAAGTACCTCCGTCTAATGGTTTGCCGTTTGCGTCTTTTAAATCAACTTTCTCCTCTCCGTATGGCGTATTGTTATTTTCTTTAAACTGAATAGCTAAATTAGTTGTTGGAGATACTGTCTTAAATTCAATTTCCTTTAATAACTCTCCTCTGTTGGCGTCATACGTATCAAAATTAATATAGTTCGTTAAATCGTAGTTAAATCCCTCTTGATAGTAATTGTTTAAAGTGTTTACATATAAAATTCCGTCATCTTGAGCAATTACTACCAATTTAAACATATCGAATAAGCCTTTGAGAAAATCTATAATTTTAATCTCTGGCATATTTTTAGT
>QMOV01000180.1 GCA_003650305.1 Bacteroidota bacterium
ATTTAATCAAGATTTATCTAATTGGGATATGAGTAATTGTTTAAACATTTCCTATATGTTTTATAATTGTTACGCTTTAAATTTTGATGCGAGTAATTGGGATTTGTCAAATTGTACTAGAGTAAATCAATCGTTTTCTAGTATGTACTTGAATTTTAATAGTGATGCTCCTTGGGATTTAACAAGTGCAACGAGTAACGCTTATTCTCTTTTTTATAATTCTCAACAGTTTAACGGAGATTTAACGGGAATGGACACAAGTACACTAACAAGAATGGACAATTTTCTAGCTAGAACAAAATTTAATAATTCTAGTATTAACACTTTAGATGTAAGTAACGTACAGAATTTTCAAAATTGCTTTGGCGACATTCACACCGTAAGTGGAGTATCATTTAATCAAGACTTAACAAATTGGAATACGTCTAGTGCAACAAATATGTCAATAATGTTTAAAAGCAATACTGATTTTAATGGAGACATAACTGGCTTTAATACTGGACTTGTTACAACTATGAAACAAATGTTTACTAGTTGTTCAACTTTTAATCGAGATATTTCTGGCTGGAATGTTTCAAATGTCGCTGATTTTGACCAAATGTTTTATATCGCAAGTGCCTTTAATCAAAATATAAGCAGTTGGAATACTTCTAGTGCAACAACTATGTATCGAATGTTTTTTAATGCTGACGCTTTTGACCAGCCAATTGGAAGTTGGGACGTTAGTAACGTTACTAATATGGAGGGAATGTTTCAAAATACTGACAATTTTGACCAAGATTTAAGCAATTGGGATTTATCTTCAATTACTAATATGGCAAATTTTATGGGACAAAGAACATTCGCACAATTTAGCTCAACAAATTATGACAACTTATTAGAGGCTTGTGTAAACGGAGGTCAATTAAATGTAACTTTAGGAATGGGAACAATAAAATATTCAGTAAGTGGACAATCCAGAAGAAATACATTAGTTTCAAGAGGCTGGACAATAACAGACGGAGGATTAGTATAAAAAAATAATTATGGCAAACTCAATAGATTTTCCAACAGAAACAAAATGGTTTATAACTTACAATGACGAAGAAGTTATTATGAGCTGGGGAGACGTTACACCAGATGAAACAATGACAACTGGGCAACCAGTTTTAACAACTTTTGATAACGAGGAGGATTGGTCAGAGGTTTTAATTGAAAACGGAATAAATCCTTATCCAGATCCAGAAGAAGAAGAAGAAGAAGAACCAGCACCACCAAACCCAGACGATTTTGAGGAGTAAAATTTTATTAGTAACTGTATTGTTATCAATGATAATAATTGCAATAATTCTGACGAGTAATGGAAAATAAAAAACATAAATTAATAAAAAACGGAGGCAAAGGAACAAACGTTGGAAATGCTTTGCGTTGGTTGGCTTTGACTGGAAAAAAAGTTGCTCCAGAGCTTTTAGAATTAGCTGGAGAAATTACTGGCGTTCAAGGTTTGGCTAAATTAGGGAATGCGATTAGAAGTGACAAAAATCTACAAAATACAGATAAAGAATTGTTGCTACTCGAAATGGAAAACGATATGATTGAAATGGTCGAAATGACCAAGAGGTTAAAAATCGACAATGAGCATACAATTACAAGACTTATCAGACCAGTTACTTTTGGTTGTATGTTTATCTTATTTCTTTCAATGGTATTTTTTGACGGAAACATTGGTAGCTTTAAAATAAATCCTTTATATATTCCAGTCATACAATCTTTATTTGGAACAATGACTATATTTTATTTTGGAAGTCGAGGCATTGAAAAGGTTATGAAAACAATTAAAAAAAGTGATTAAAGAAAAAAAATATAAAATGAATATTACAGATATTAAAATTGCTATACTCGGCACGTTGGGTTTATATATAAATTTAAGTGGATTTAACACCTTTATTGCGACACTTACTGGAGTTGTAATTCTTGGATATACAATCTCACGTTGGTACTATCTAATCAAAGAAAATAACAAGTCAAAAAAGAAAAAGAAATAATTTCGTATATTGTTGGCTAACAATTTATTATGTCAGAGCAAAATAGGAACACAACAAGATTAAGATTAAAACAAGACGAAGTTGATATTATTAATGAGTATCGAGGTTTAAAACAAGTAGCCGAACAAAGTGGAGTACATATTGACGATGTAAAACACGCTTGGCTTAAAAGCGACAATGCTAGTCTATTTGTAAAAAACCCAAATTTTCAGTCAGCAAAAAGAAATCAATTTGTTGAAGATCTAATCAAAGAATTAGATAATTACTCCCCAAAATATCCAGAAATAAAAAGGGAAAAATCTAAAGCTGGACATTTAATGGTTTTAGATCCAGCAGACATTCACATTGGAAAATTATGTACTAGATTAGAAACTGGTCAAGAGTATAACTCGCAGATAGCCGTTAAACGAGTTTTAAAGGGTGTAAGAGGCGTTTTAAAGTCTTCCAATGGGTTTGATATAGATAAGATAAATTTTATCGCTGGAAACGATATTTTACATATTGATACGCCACATCGAAAAACTACCTCTGGAACTCCTCAAGATACGGACGGAATGTGGTATGAGAATTTTTTAATGGCTAAAAAGCTTTATGTCGATGTTTTGGAGATATTATTATCAATAGCAGACGTACATTTTACATTCAATCCAAGTAATCACGATTATATAAGTGGTTTTATGTTGTCACAAACTATTGAGAGCCATTTTAGACATTGCAAAAATATAAGTTTTGATACTGGTATTGCTCACAGAAAATATTTTACTTATCATAACAACTTAATCGGCACTACTCACGGAGACGGAGCAAAGATTGGAGACTTGCCAAACTTAATGGCTCACGAAAGTAAAGATTGGAGCAACTGCAAAAAGCGTTATTTTTACACGCATCACGTCCACCATAAAACAAGCAAGGATTTTATAGGTTGCACAGTAGAAAGTTTAAGAAGTCCAAGCACTGCTGACAGTTGGCATCACAGAAACGGATATACTGGAGCAGTTGAGGGAGTCGAGGCGTTTATACACCATAAGCAATATGGTCAAATTGCGAGATTGACTCACATTTTCGAGTAGTTTTTTTATTTTTCTTCAAAAAAGTTATTAATAGATTTGGGGGATAACTATATTCTTTCTATATTGCGGTATAATTAGAAACAAAACAAACAAAAACAAAATGGAAAACACTAAAAATCAACAAGTTATGACAGATTTACAAAAAAATACAATAGACAGAATAACTAAACAAGTAGAGAGATTAAACGGAAATCAAAATGTATCTATTTTCAATATAAGAAAGGGACACGTAAACTTATCTATTTTTAACGTTAGAGATTTAACTTAAGTAATAACTACTAGCACTTATGTAGATGTAGATATAAATACTAAGGGTAATGTAGTGAAA
>QMOV01000181.1 GCA_003650305.1 Bacteroidota bacterium
ACCAATAGTATCATGAACTTTCCTTATTTTCATTTTCTCATTTGAAAACTGTTGGAAAACATCATTTTTACAACTGAAACTAAACATACTTAAAAGTAAAATAGCTAACAGAATTCTCATTATTTTAATTTTTCAGAAAGTTACATTTTTTAAAACAAAAAAGCCTTTCAGGTTAAACAGAAAGGCTTTCAATATATTTAAGGATAAACTATTTAGCTATCTTTATTTTCATCTAATTTTTTAGCAGTATCATACATAATTGGTGTTGCAATAAATACTGAAGAATAAGTTCCTACAACTACTCCAACAATTAATGCAAACAGCAATCCTCGAAGAGAATCAGCTCCTAAAATGAACATCGCTAATAACACTACTAAAGTAGTTAAGGATGTATTTAAAGTTCTACTTATTGTGCTGTTTAACGCTGTGTTTACAGTTCTATCAAATTCCCAACCAGTATGTTCGTTAAAGAACTCTCTAATTCTATCAAAAACAACCACAGTATCATTTAAAGAATATCCAATTACAGTTAATATGGCAGCAATAAACGCTTGATCTATTTCCATACTGAATGGCATATACTTATAAGTAATTGAGAAAATCCCTATTACAATAAGCACATCGTGGAATACAGCTGTAACTGCACCAAGTGAAAATTGCCATTTTTTGAATCGTAATAAAATATAAAGGAAAACAACAATAAGTGATCCAAGTACAGCCCAAATTGAAGATTTCTTAATATCATCTGCAATTGTTGGACTCACTTTACCTGAATACATTTTTCCTACATTATTTTCTGCATCCACAAATTGCTGGTACGTATAACCTGTTGGTAAAAATGGTTTTAATGATTCAAACAATTTAGTTTGCACCTCTTCATCAATTTCGGCAGAGTTTTCATCCACCTTATATTTTGTAGAAATTTTTAATTGGTTAGAACCACCAATCGTTTTAACTTCTGCACTACCAAAGGTAAGGTTAACCACTTCTTTAACTTCTTCAGTATTTACATCTTGAGCAAAACGTACTTGATATGTTCTACCTCCAACAAAATCGATTCCTTGATCTAATCCTGTAGTAAATAACGATGTTAGTCCTCCTAAAATAATAAGACCAGAAACGACATAAGCAATTTTACGTTTCTTCAAAAAGTCTATTTTAATATTTCTAAATAATCCTTTAGTAATTGATGTAGAGAAATCTAATTTGTTTCCTTTATTTACATACCAATCAATAAGTAAACGAGAGATAAATATAGCAGTAAATAACGAGGTTAAAATACCTATAAGTAAGGTTGTTGCAAATCCTTTTATTGGACCTGTACCAAATATAAATAAGATTAAAGCTGTTAATCCAGTTGTAATATTCGCATCTAAAATAGACGATAATGCATTACTAAATCCATCACTAACTGCTTCTTTTTGTCCTTTCCCTTTTGCTAACTCTTCTCGAATACGTTCGTAAATTAGCACATTTGCATCGACTGCAATTCCAATAGTAAGCACAATCCCAGCAATACCTGGAAGTGTTAACACAGCTCCTAAACCTGCTAATATTCCAAAGATTAATAAGATATTTAGCATTAAAGCAATATCAGAGAATATACCTGCTTTACCGTAATAAAATAACATCCAAATTAATACTAATCCTAATGCGATTAGAAATGATTTCATTCCACTATCTATAGCTTCTTGTCCTAATGATGGTCCAATTTCTTCTGCTTGAACAATATCTGCCGATGCTGGTAATTTACCAGCTCTTAATACATTTGCTAAATCTATCGCTTCGTTTAATGTAAATGAACCAGATATTGACGAGTTTCCTCCAGCAATTTCTCCAGTTGTGACATTTGGAGCAGAATACACAATATCATCTAAAACAATAGCTATTTGTCCTCCAGTATTAAACGCTCTTCCAGTCATGGTCTCCCAAATTTTAGCGCCTTTACCATTCATTTGCATTGAAACACTTGCGCTACCATTTGGCTCAAAAGTTTGTCTAGCATCTGTAATTACAGCACCACTTAATTCTGGTTCATTCTCTCTGTTACCTTTTAAAGCATAAAGTTCTACAACCTCAATACTACCAGCTTCTTCACCAACTATTGTTTGTACTTGAGGTATTCCCCAAAGAAATTTAACATAACGTTGTTCTGCAGAAAGTAAACTTTTTACTTCGCGTTTATTTAAATAATCTGTAACTGTTTGTTTGTCTTTAACTTCAAAAAGAGCAATTATTGGTCCTCCTTGATAGCCTTGACCTCTTATTAAATCTAATAAAGGGTTAACAACTGCTACTGCTGTAGAGTCTGGATCAGTACCTAAAAGTGCTTCAATCTGACTTTCTTCTTCTGTAGTTTCTGCTTCCGCTATATCTTCATTATCTACTGTTTTATCTTCAACAAGTGCTTTTAATGTTTCATTTGCTTGTACAATAAAAGGTAGAAATTCTTCTCCTTTATAAGCATCCCAAATTTTTTATTGAGCTGTACTTTGTAGTAATCCTTTAACACGCTCAATATCTTTAGCTCCTGGCAATTCAACTCAAATACGACCAGAATTTCCTAATCGCTGTATGTTAGGTTGTGTAACTCCAAACTTATCAATACGTTTTCGTAATACTTCGAAAGCAGACACTATAGATTCATCTATCTTTCGTTCAATAATTGGTTTTACTTCATTATCAGTTAAATTAAAAGTAATCTCGTCGCTTAAAGTTCTATTCGCAAAAATATCTGGAGAAGCTAATTCTGTATCACCTTTTATAGCATCAAAGGCTTTAAAGAAATCATCTAAATAGGTTTCTTGACTATCTTTTTGAAGTTCTTCGGCATCATCTAGTGCTTTTCTAAAAACAGGATCTTTACTATTGTTAGCTAATCCAATTAGGATATCCTTTACTGATATTTGAAGAATAACGTTTATACCTCCTTTAAGGTCAAGCCCAAGATTCATGGCTTTATCTTTAACCTCTTTATAAGTATAGCTAGCAATTCCTATATTAAATACTTTCTCGTTAGATAAAGAATCTAGGTATTTTGTTTGTTCTAAACCTCTTTTAACATCATATTCTGGTTCTGTATCTGCAATTCTACTTATAGCAATTTCCTTTGTTGTTTCATCAATTTGACTTGCTTTAAATGTAAATGATAATTGGTAAATACTTACCAAACCAAATAACAGAGCAAATACCTTTACTATTCCTTTATTTTGCATTATATACTAATTTAATCTATTCTGATTTTTAAAACGTGCAAATATATGATTTACACAAAGAAATGACAATGTTTTTGTTGATTTAAAAAGAAAGACCTCATAGGTTTTTTGAAACTTATGAAGTCTTTTAGTAAAACATTAATATATTAAGATTACAATTCTAACAAACCATTAGTTTTCTTAAC
>QMOV01000182.1 GCA_003650305.1 Bacteroidota bacterium
CCCTCTTGATAGTAATTGTTTAAAGTGTTTATATATAGAGTTCCGTCATCTTGAGCAATTACTACTAATTTAAACATATCAAATAGACCTTTGAGAAAATCTATAATTTTTATCTCTGGCATATTATTAGTAAACTGAAAATTTGGCAAGGCGTTATTTGTTGCTCCACTACCTATTGCACTTCCAGTTGACGTGCCATTTACAAGAGCAAACCATTCAACTTGTTCTATATCTGTTGCGTTTGTAGTTATTTCAAAAAATGCAGTATAAGTACCACTTTCAGTTGGAACAAAAGTTGAGTTCATTACTGCTTTTAATTCTGTAAAAGTTGCACCTCCACCAATCGGAACATACAACCTATATCCAAATGTTCTATTTAATTCTGCATAAACAACTCCGTTTATAATCAGTTTAATGTTTATACTTTTGTAATTTACAGTTGACGTAGTAGGCAATGGGCTTGGCATTACTCTTTCAGCTATAAAATTGCATTTTAACTCATCTCCAGCATTTAAAGTAAACGTACCCTCGTTTGTTACTGTGCTTATATTTGTACTTGTTGAGGTATCGAATTCAACTTTTCTAAATAGCTGACCAACTCCTTCTGTTGCATCGTCATCGCACCATAAATATAAATTCTGAAACTCCTCTGTGTTAAAAAATTCTCTTGAAAATGACAATCCGTCTTCATCTGTTCCGTATTTTATAACAGTAAAAGTTGCCTCCATATCAGTTGCAGTATATTGCTCAAATACTGGATCTAATTGTAATCCACCAACAACAGAGGTAATCGTTAAAATTGCTCCGTTTTGTATTACTCTATACGCTGGAACAAAAGCCTCTAAATATTGTCTTATTTGTAAAGCGTTTGTTGTTGGTGTTCCAAATGTAACTGGTATTTCATAAGTAACACCGTTTAAAGTTATCTTACAAAAAGCATTAAAGCTATTTGTTGTGCTGACTGTAACCTCTAATTGTACTATTTGACTTGAGCCATATTCTTGTTCTATTGCCTCAATTATTCTTATCAGTCTTAAACTTGGTCGTAGATCTTGGTAATCAACTCCGTTACTCGAATTGCCTCCAGAAATTCCGTCCCAATCTATGTTTGTAATTTGCTCTGTTTCGTCAAGTGAATTATTAGAATTATAATAATATCTTTTACCAGACGCTAACGTATATTTAACATCTCCAGCAAATAAACTACTTTGTAATCCAGTTTTTACATTATTATAGCTAAAAGTATGATTATAGTTATCTAAAAAAGTTAAATCACTTAATTCGTCTTCTCCTAAAATATCTTTTAACGATACGAAGTTTCCAAAAAAGTTTAACGTATAACTACTGACTTTTTGATTTTTAACATTTACTTTGGCTAATCTAAAAGCACCAATCCTAAAAGGCATTCCGTCAATATCAATTCTTCCGTCAACTTTTACTCTGGCATCAAATTGATTGTCGATATTAGCGTTATACCAATGTTTAAATAATAAATTGTTATTCTTACTAGCTGGTACTGTAAAAGTCTTGGAGTAGTCGCCTAAATTCTTCTCTATATTAGAAATATCTAAAACATTTGAAACAACTGTTGCTGACTCATCTTTAAATTGGTCAACCTTTGTTCCACCTATGTAAATATCTGACTTCATTTTAGCTATTATTTACAAGATTATAACTCTTTTTAAATTTAATATCGTATTGTATTTGCCTATCTTTTTGACGTGTCTTATAAGTCATATTTTTACTTTCGATATTCAATGGCAAAAGATTATTGTTTTCTTTATACCATATTTTCTCTGATAGCAATAATTCAGTCAAAACAATATTCATTTCTTCGTCTATAAAGCCAGTATTAACGTCCAGACTTTCTCTACCGTTTACGTTGTATCTTACAAATTGATGTTTGCCGTTTAATGCTTGACCTTGACTGCTTTGATATTCTTCGTCTGTTGTTGTAAAGCTTTGAGTTCTCTCTTTAAAAAAAGTGTATATCTGCTCTGCTCCCTCTTTATTTTGAAAGTATATATCTAACGGCTCATATTTGCAATCCTCAACTGGATATAAACTAATAGTTGATCCGTTAAAAGTAATGTCAATATATTCGTCTGTTGGAGCGTCTGCAACTCTTACAAATAAATATTGTACTACTTCGCTACTTTGATTTGTCGGACCAATGTTAAAGCTGGTGTTTATTTCGTTATTTGGCTCACTTAATAAGGTAACGACTTCCGTTTTATTTGGAGATAATAAAGGCACAATAAACATACTTTGTCTGCTGGTTAAATATTCTATTGGTCTTATCAAAATATTATTTGCAATTGTAGTAACATTTTCGCCCTCATCTCCCCAGCTATAAGCAAGACTCATTATATCAGTTGCCTCTTGTTGAGGTGTTACAACTTCATTATAATAAACGCTATGTTTTACCCACATTTGATTGTCTCCGTCAACTATTGATGTTGTGGTTATATCCTTTGGCGTAAAATCAATATAATCTGAAACTAATCTTGCAATATCCACTTTGTCATCTCCAGTTTCTCCAGCTACATTATTTTTAGTAAATTGATAGGTTGCTGGTGACGGCTCCAAATTTCCGTCTCCATTCCAAATATGAATTAGCATTGTATAACTAGAATATACAAAACCAGTTGTTGGGTCTGTCCAAGGAGTCGTTACATAATACGGACTTAAACTCTTAATCATTTTATTGTTGTTTTTAATAAATTTTCTACTGTCAAACCATAAATTTCAACGACTTCATCTGGAAAACTTTTAAATTCATCGTCAAAAGGCTTTGTTAAAAAATCGGTAGTTTTTATTCCAGTATGATAAACTGATTTTGCCAATGCAAACATTAATCCTTTTCGTGTTGTAAATTGCCCTTTTTTATTTCTTGGTGCAATTCCTTTTTTTATTGACCAGCCATTAAACACTTTTGTCAGTGGCATTTTATCTTTATACTTAAACTTATTATTTGTTACTCTTTTAACTTGCCATTTTTCGCCCTTAACTATTTTCTTTTCGCCATTTACATATATTGTCTTGTCTGCTTTTGTGCCTCCAACTCCTTTAACTCCATAATCAACATATTTCCAATAATCTTGTGCGTATATATCCAGCTGAAAACTGTTTTTACTTACATTAACTTTATAACTTAAACTTTCTTCTTATGCCCCCTCTCCTTTTTTCTCTTTTACGAGGTTATATTTTGCCTTGTCTCTTACATTATTTCCAAAAGTATTTATATAGTCAATTAATGCAATTTAAGACGCCTTTTTCTTAATAATATATCAATCTCCTCTTTTACTCC
>QMOV01000183.1 GCA_003650305.1 Bacteroidota bacterium
CCATAACCATAACCATAACCTTGTCGTTTTTTATGAGTATAATAATTCAACACAAAACTAACATTCTTCATTACCCCTTTTTTATACTTATCATTAATTAATGATAGCATATCTTTTTTGGTGTAGTTTTGTCTTATTATATAAATGGTAGCGTCAGCATAATCTACCAATTCTATCGCATCAGTAACTAAACCTAAAGGTGGTGAATCTAAAACTATAATATCATAATGTGTTTTTAAATCAGCAATAAAGCTATCCATCTTAGCTCCCATTAATAACTCTGATGGGTTTGGTGGCACAGATCCAGAAACTATAACATCCAAATCATCAATATGAGTAGCTTGAGATATATCATCCAAATTCTTTGTACCTATTAAATAATCAACAACACCAATATCATTTTTAACATTAAAGTCTTTAGAAATTTTTGGCTTTCGTAAATCTAAACCCACCAATACAGTTCTTTTTTTGGTTAATGCAAATACTGAAGCAATATTAATTGCACAAAACGTCTTACCTTCTCCACTTACTGATGAGGTTATAAGCAATGTTTTTGTGCCTTTAATATCATGAGTTTTATAAATAAACTTTAGACTTGAGCGAATTGCTCTAAAGGATTCAGCTATAGCAGATTTCGGGTTGTCATATACGGCTAAACTACCTTCACTTTTGTACTTTCCTATTACTCCTAAATTTGATATTTTAGATAATCCCTCAATATCAGTAACAGTATGAATATTATTATCTAAAAAGGTAATTATAATAATAATCATTAATGGAATTAATATGCCAGAAAATATTGCTATTAAATAATTTAGGCGCTTATTAGGACCTATTAACCCACCTCCAATATCTTTGGCTTCATCTATAACATTAATATCAGAAACATTTGCAGCTTTAACTATTTCTGCCTCGCTTTTTTTTGCTTGAAAAGTATTATAAACCGCTTCGCTTAAATTAAACTTTCGCTGAATTTTTAAAAAATCTTGTTGGTCTTTTGGGAGTTTACTTAACTTTGATTCAAAAGTGGTTATTGTTCCATTAAGTGAATTTAATTGCCTTCCAAACGTTTTCTTAGTTTCCTTAAGAGTTTCTAATAGTACATTCTTTTCAGCATCTATTTGTCTATCAATATTTCTAAACTGGCTAGAAGTTTCTCGAGTAGTATATTCTAATTTTTGACGTGTTATCGATAAATCAATAATCCGTTGAACACTTGTAACTATACTTGATTCTTCAATACCAACACTTGTGGGTGCAGCTATGTTAATATATTCTGTTTTAGTTTCTAAATAGGTTTGTAATGAACTTAAATACTCGCTTTTAGAATCTATCTCTGTTTTCTGTACTTGATACTCTCTTAATCTGTCCGAAATCCTACTACTTTCTTCATCTATGTTAAAAATTTTGTTCTGAGAGCGAAAAGAATTCATCTCATTCTCAACATCTCTTAAATTATCTGTTACCGCATTTAAAGTGCTATCTATAAACTTAATAGTATTAGTTGCATATAAATTCTTCCGATCCAGTTGAGTGCTTTTTAAAATAGATACTGTAGTATTTAAATAATCTACAATTTTAGATTTATTAGAACCGATAAGTCTTAAGGTTAATACTGATGATCCATTGGGAAATGATTTAACACTTATCCCATTTTTATAATGATTAACAATATTATCAAAATTTAAAAAATTGATAAGATATTCTTTGCCTATTTGAATTGTAGTATTGCTTCTATTATTTACTGTTCCATTAAAAAAAGGATTCTCAATGGTTTCACCTAAGCTAAATGTTTTAGAGTATTGCCCTTGTGAGAATGAAATACCAATTTTTTCTTTTGTATCATATATTTGACCTTGCACTCTATCCGATTCAAAATTTGAAAACATCTCAAAGGTGTCATCATTTATAAATTTTATAGTAATTGGGTGTCCTAAAACTTGAGGTTTTGACTTATCAATGGTAACTACAAAAGGAGCCGTTTTATAAATATCATTTTTTCGATATTTTCCTTCTGTTAAGTATTGAATATAATATTGTAAAGAATCAATAACTTTTTCATTATGGCTTCTTGTTTTTAAGGTTGTAATAACGGTTTGCACTTTACTGGTAACTCCTCCCCAGTTAAAAGAAATACTTGTTGTTGAAGTAAAAAATGGATTTTGATCATTCTCAACCGAAATTAATGAATCAAGGGCATAAATATTTTGCTTTCTTATATTCGTTGAATACGCAATAGCAAATGCTATAGCCAAACTTAAAAGAAACATTTTCCAAAAGCCAAATACTTTAAATATAAACTCCTTAATATCAAAATTAGAATGTAACTCCTTAAGATTAAAATCCTCATTCATATACTTAATATTAAAGTCTTAAAAGTAAAATAGTTGTGGTTACTAAAGATAATACTGAAACTATAGTTGCTAAAGATTGGACTCCAGTAGTGCCAGTTCCCCATGATTTTTGTTTAAGTGGCTTCACATAAATCATATCATTAGGTTGAACATAATAATATGGAGATTTCATCACATCAATATCTGTAAGATCCAAATGATGAATCTTTTGACCTTGTGGATATTTTCTAATAATCATCACATCCTTTTTATCTCCAGTAATAAGAATATCTCCTACATTAGCAATAGCTTCAAAAATATTAACTCGTTCTTGAAATAAAGTTACAGTTCCTGGACTACCAACTTCTCCGCTTGCTGTAAAACGCAAACCAGATAGCTTTACGGTAACAAAAATGTTTGCCTCTTCTTTAAATTGCTCTTTTAATAATTTTTTTTCGAGCATTTGCTCAATTTCTTCAATAGTATATCCCAAAACACTAATTTTACCAAGAGTTGGGATTCTAATATCACCATGTAAATCTATTGTAAACCCATCAAAATATGCACGCTCTGCACTACTTGCGTTTAAATTTTCATCACCTATGGGATTAAATATTTGTACACCCTCTTGATCTAATGATTTAACACGAATATTTAATATATCGTAAATTTGAACTCTATACGGCATTTTCTTTTCTAATATAGCTTGTGTACTATCTAATGTCGAGTTTTTATTTTGAAAATACAGTGTATCCTTGTGAGAAATGCAAGAAGACGCTAAAACACTTAAAATTAAACCAATAACTAGAATATATTTCTTCATATTGAGGCGAATTGATTTAACACAAATATAGCTTTTAGTAAGCTAAATCAAAACAGCAAACGTTTTTTTTGGTTTATTATCCGTTATTTGCATAAAAAAGACTTGAATTATATAACCGTTGAGAATATATCGAAATC
>QMOV01000184.1 GCA_003650305.1 Bacteroidota bacterium
ACTGTCCATTCTTCTCTTAAACTGACGATATTGAAAAACGCTTCTGATGTCTTCCATATATTTTTTAAACTCTGGTTTAGATTCAATTTCGTCCTTTAATTTGTTGGTCAATAATGTAAACCTGGCATCGTAAATAGCCTCTTCTCTGGCGATATCAGCGGCAACTTTATAGTTGGCCCTGGTATTGGTAATTCCTCTTCCTATTATCTCATCTTTTTCATTTATGATGACGGCTTTAGAAGTGGTTGAACCTAAATCAATTCCTAAATAGTACTTTTTCATTTTTTCGTTTAAACTGTTTCTGCTTCCAATTTTTTCCGTTGTTCCAGCATCTGGAAATAGGATTCTAATCTGTTTTTAATGTTCGAATAAGAAAAATATCTTGGGTCAACTAAATCGGATTCAATGAATCCAACCGGGACTTCCAAACTATCCTCTATTTCACGCATCATCCCCAATTGTCCTGCAGAAAATGAATTACAACTCTTAATAGAGTTAGTTATATAACCATCTGCATCATAATCTACAATGCACTTTTTCAATAAATCAATTCGCTGAGGTATGTTCATATTGGTATAACAATTCATGCAATATTCTGCCAAGGCCTCCAAAGGTCGTTCGGGATCATGCCTCCAGCCATAATCATAAACACCTCCTACTTTGGTATAAGAAGAAGCTACGATGACGGCTCCCATATCGTAGAAAATTTTCCAAAACTCACGAAAGCTGGTCCAATTTGGAGGCCCTTCAACTACCAATCTGTATTTTTCTTCTTTCATTTCACCTTCAGGAGTAATGGGTCCTAATCCTTTTTCGATTCTTAATTGAATTTCCTTATATAATTCTTTGTAATAATCAACCGCCTTTTGAGTTCCTCTGAAGCCAATATTAATTGGCCCTATATAGTAAACACCTGCGAAATAGGCATCTATAGGTGAAGGTTTATGCTTTGTAGTATCGAATATTTTGGTTATCCAATCCTCAGCTTCAGCAGATAAAACCAAATGTTTTTTTAATTTTTCTTCATCAAATTTGTTGCCGGTAACTTCTTCCATTTGAGGAATAACTACTTCCTTAAGCTGCTTGACCATATACCGGGTCATTTCCGGTGTTATTTCCCCATTTTCCTGATACGGAGTGTGTACCATTATTACCTTGGCGTTTGGGTATTCTCTTTTTAAGGTCTCAAACCATTTCATGAAAGTAAAACATCCTGTGTAACTCAATAAAAGCACATCCGGTTCAGGAATCTTTTGCCCCGTAGGACCAATATTTCCTTTCATCATCATTCCTACATCACACTTTACATATGTGCAAACATCTTCGGAATGCGAGTTTCTTTCGGCTTCTTTAATATATTCACCGGATTTTTTACGCATAGCGTTTTGCAGTGCATTAATCTCAGGATAGACCGGAAGCATATCAAACGTTTTTATTAATTCCGATAAGTTTCCCGGAATAAAGGTGTAGCAAACTTTTTTGCCTAATTCTTTAGCGTGAGCGAGGTCGTTAAACAAACCTTCAACCATCTCCTTTTGGAGGATCATGCTCTTTTCTTTTTGTGCTTTTTTTGACATATCTCTTATAGTTAAAAGAGTATTATACTATGTTGTAACAGGTTCGTCTTCCCATAATTTTATTGAATCGGAGAAAGTTCCTACTTGTTCCTTTATTACTTTATATTGATTGATATTTTCACTATACTGAAAGGCTATGTAACGTATTCCCATTTTGTTAAATGCGTTTTGAAAAATTGGGGCATCCAGCAAACTTGGGTCGCAAAAACTAGCTGAGGCAAATATTACTCCATCGGCTCCTCTGTTTTCTACAATCCTGGCTAATCGATTTTCTTTTGGATTATGTACATCGTAAATAGAGGATGAATATTGACTCTGATTTATATAGGAAAGTGCTATAGCCTCCAGGGGCTCATTAGTTGTGGCGTCAATATCACCTAAAATCATTCTCGACCCAAGTAAGAAATCATCATCAACGACATAACAACCCGCCTCTTCTATTGCCCTTATCAATCCTAGAGCAGGCTGCTCACAAAATGCTCCGGATACAACTACTTTGATTTTATCCTGTGGAGTACCAATATCTTCTTTAATATGGTGACAGATTTGCTCCAAAATAGTATTGTGCTCTTCAACGGGAATTACTGTTCCGGCTCGAACAATACAGTACACATCTTCAATGGACAAGCGCCATGGATAATCTTGACGAACGTTGTAAATGAACTCGATCAACTGTCTATTTTTATTGTATAGATCGATAGAATGATTTAGCTTCTCTACTGTTGCTTCTTTACCATTGATCTCTTTGATATACTTTAAAACATGCTCCATTTCCTGCTGGTAGAACACGCCGCCTATTTCAGGTAAGAAGTTTTGTGGAAAATCCATGTATTTTACAAACTTTCCAATTTTTTGCTGCTTAAATATTCCCGATAAATTTCTTATAACATCACAACTGGAAGGAAAGATAAACCCATCCACATGGTCTAAATGCTTGTCGAGAACAATTTCGATAATACTTCTGGGAATATGACAGATGTAGGATTGATAATAAGCATCTCCCTTTATGATTTGTTTACGGTCACCACCACCAAATATCCCTACTGGCATAGCCCCTGCGGCATGAATTATTTCTCTGGGAAAATAAATTGGCATATAACCCACCAAAACTCTACCCTCTTTAGCGTCTTTCCACTTTTTCGCTCTCGTAAAGTGCAAATCAAAAGCAAGGTGTTTACAATCATCAATAAGCTCGATAAGATCTTTCATAATCCAATAATCATATTCAAAAACCAAAACTATTCTTGATTTCATCCTTCACTCGAACCGAACTCTATAAAATATTTGAAACTAAACTATACCCCTGCCGTCAAGCAAAAAATGAAGAAAATTTTGGTATGGTTATAATTGTGTCACTATAAAGTATTCTAATAATGCTACTAATTTAGTAATATTATTTCAATTAACAGATGATTTTGTCTTAATTTTAAGCAACTAAAAAACAATCACTAACCATTCTATTGATCTTTTCATTTAGAGAATTAAAAAACTAAGCCTCCAGATGAGATATAAGGAGGCTTATTGACTAATAATAATTTGATATTAATTCCAATTAGGCTGTGGAGTCATTCGTAAATATGGTTTTACTTCGGTATATCCCTTCGGAAACATAGCAGGGATCTCTTCATTGGTAACCGATGGAACGATCACGCAATCATCACCGTTGTTCCAATTGGCAGG
>QMOV01000185.1 GCA_003650305.1 Bacteroidota bacterium
AAGATCACGAACTATAGTTCCGAGTGTATCTAATTTACTTCGGTCATTGGCTTCAATAATTTCATTGGCGTACTTAAATAAAGTCATAAAATAATTGTTATAATTTCTTTGCCCTTCAATTAATTCCTTATCATCTATTATTTGTTCTTTAATATTTTCATAAAATCTTATTTCTGCTTTCTTTTTAATTCTATTATCATCCCAATTACTTACCTGAAACGCCAAACTAATACCAATCATTACCAATAGGATTTCTCCAACAGCATATAACAGATACTTCTTTAAGTTTCCATCTTTAATCATATTTTGTCTGACTCCTCTAAATAGTTTCATTTTTTATCGGTTTAATCTTTTCAGTACTTTGCATAACAATAGGTTGCAGTTGTACATTTTCTAAATTTACCAAAGTACTTTGAGCTACCAAAACTTTTTTAGGGGTTTTCTTTTTCAAACCAAATAGAAATCGTAAAATATTGTTTGTTTGAATAATCTTGTATAATAATACCGCTGCTGGAATAGCAGTAAGGGTTATTATTAGGAATTTCAAAAATATATTAAGTTCTAATCCCACAACATAAAATCCTATTACTATAATAAGTGTTTGATGCAGGATATAAACAGGCAGAATACTGACGTTAGCAGGAATAAGGATTGAATGACTGAAGTTTAATTTTCTTGCAAAAAAGGCTAAAAAGAACATAATCCAACTATAAGCAATCACCATAGAAACAGCACTTAACAGAATATGAAGTAAAGAAAAGCTCGGGTGCAAATATTCTTGTACATTTTGAGGACTTTGTGAAGCAGTATATAAAAAGTAAGTTGAGCATATAACACCCACAACAAGAAAAAGATACATTTTTTTCTTTATAATGTTAATAAATTCAGGGTCACTCATAAAAAGAAAACCATATACAAAAGGGAATAAGTATATTAAGAAATCTGCCCAATCTGTATATTCTGAATAAATAGGTTTTAATATAACACGTACAAGAATCATTGGTAACACCAAAATGAATACGCCATAATTGCTTTGCATAATACGCTTCAACCAAGAGAAGTTAATTTGACCTTTTTGAAGTTTATGAAGTAATGGCAATATAATTATAGTCATCACAAATAAAAACGGCAAGTACCAAATATGAGTTCCTAAATGACCAAACCATAACAACAAACTGCTCCCCATGTTGGCTCCAAGTTGTTGTGAAGGATATGCAAATAGAAAATCAAAATAGCTACCTGCAAAATCATGAAACATGATCCACTCATAAAATCGTTGAGGAGGAATAATCAAAACAATTCCAAATAGAAAAGGAATTATTAATCGTTTGATTCTATCCATTACAAATACTTTTTTTCGTGACCGCATAGCAAACCATGTTCCAGCTCCAGACACTAAAAATATAAGAAACATTCGCCATCCATGTGTAAACATAGTTAATAGGTCAAAAATAAAATTTTGCCCTTCATTTTTTATATGCCAAGGGAAATGGTCAAATGGTCGCCATGAATGAAAAAGAAAAAGCAAGCCAAAAGCTAAAATTCGTAGCCAATCTATATAATGTTTACGTTCGTTAATTGATTTAATTTGTGAATTCATAATAATTACTTTTTAATTATGAAACAAATCTATAACCAGATCAGTGGTTTTAACGAATTAGCCTATAAGGAAGCTGTTCTAGTTTATAAGGAAGCACAAATACTAATTGATTATCAGAGTTTTAAGAGTCTCTATATTCGGAAGGTGTTTGCGAAGTGATTTTCTTAAATGCCGTATTAAATGCCGATTTTGAGTTATAACCAACTTGTTCAGCAATCTCTTCTATAGTAAATTTTTTACCCAATTCGGTTTTTAAAATGGTTTTAGCTTCTTCCACTCTATAAGATGCTAACATCTCAAAAAAAGATTGATTTAACTGTTCATTTATTACTTGAGATACATGATGTGAACTTTCATTTATAGCCTTTGCCAAACCAGATAATGATGCAGTACTCGTTTTAAAATATTTGTCAGATTTCATTTGTTGTACAATGACATTCAATATATTTTCTTTTGTGGTGGTGTCTAATGAAGACTTTTGATATTTCAAAGTAGGCACTTCTAAAAACGAAGATACTTGTGAATAATAATTGGAATTATTCATAATCTGTACAGCTGTCATAAATATCATAAACGATAAATATAGAAAGATAAAATAGTCTCCCACATCATTTTTAAAAATCAATTTTACGATGATAAAGATTATAATAATTATTAAAAAATGAGTTAGTGAATTACGTAACGAGATTAATGTTTTGTTCTTAGTATTGAAAATGGTATTTCCTAATGATTTTGCCTTAAGTAAAAGCAATCGTACAATAAAAACAGTATAGATTACAAATGAAATTAATGTCATAAAATTTACATAAGTCCTAATATGCAACGGATCGTATGATATTTTTTGGACATTGTTTAAATATGGTATGTCTAATTGCATCACATCAATATTTGCATTATACTTAAATACATCAGATTGTATAAAAAAGAACATACAATAGCCTAGCCATAACACAAAAGGAATAAAATGTGGCCATTGCTTTTCTTTTTTAAAACCCTTAAATTGAGAAATACCAAATAAATAAATGAGTGGTGCTATTATAAAATTGAATGGTTCGGCGAAATTAGTTGCCCACAGTATTTTGAATATAAAGCCAGTGTAATTAAGCCATCCTTCTAGCATCACAAACGACAGTATTAAAATAAAAATACCCATAAATAGATTTGAAGGATTATTATTTATTGCCTTTTTGATAATAAAATAAGAGATAAAAAACCCTATAAAAATGCCTAGAATAATAATTAAAGCGACAATATTTAAATTAACAGGTATGTCTTGCATACTTCAAAAATAGGAATCTTTTTTTGCAATAAAAACATCTTGCAGATTACTTGATTTTAAGTTAACTATATTTTAAGTATTATTACATCAGTATTTCATAAATTAGCTCAAATATTTTTACTCATGAAAACAAAACTTACTTTTATATTTATAGCAATATTTTTATTTTCCTTTAGTGCAAATTCTTCATTGAGATGGAATGCTACTGGACATCGTACTGTTGGTAAAATTGCAGAAAGCTACTTAAAATCAAGTACAAAACGTAAAATTAATAAACTGCTTAAAGGTCAGTCGTTAGCATTTGCATCGACTTATGCCGATGAAATAAAATC
>QMOV01000186.1 GCA_003650305.1 Bacteroidota bacterium
ATCAAGGACAAAAATGTAGTGCTGCATCAAGAGCTTATATTCCTAAAAGCAAATGGAATGACGTTAAAACACATTTGCAAGCAGACTTGCAATCGATGAAAATGGGATCTCCTGAAGATACTTCAAACTTTATAAATGCTGTAATAGACGATCGCGCTTTTGATAAACTATCCAAGTATATTGACAATGCCAAAAGCGATGCAGATGCTGAAATTATAGCTGGTGGAAATTATGACAATTCTGTAGGATACTTTATTGAACCAACCGTTATTTTAGTCAAAGACCCAAAATATGCAACCATGTGTACCGAACTCTTTGGGCCAATACTAACCATTTATGTTTATGAAGATGAAGCTTGGGAAGACACATTAACTTTGGTTGATGAAACCTCTCCTTACGCCTTAACAGGAGCTATTTTTAGTGCAGACCGTTATGTTATTGATATTGCCACAAATGCTTTAGAAAATGCTGCAGGAAACTTTTATATTAACGACAAACCAACAGGAGCTGTAGTTGGGCAACAACCATTTGGTGGAGCAAGAGGTTCTGGTACTAATGACAAAGCAGGTTCAGTATGGAATTTATTACGTTGGGTTTCTAACCGAACTATTAAAGAAACATTTGTGCCTCCAACCGATTATCGTTATCCGTTTTTGGAAGAATAAGACATGTCACTTCGAGTGATTTAGATATTATTGGAATTAGCAGTCTTGACAATAAACATAGTGATATTACTAATGCAAGAGCTGAATTGATTAGTGCTAATCAAGAAAGTATTAGAGCTTTTTGGATAAAGTGTTTTGACTTGACTTTGTAAGAAAAAACTACTACCTTCGTTTATCGAACGATATAGTTTATTAAAACAGAACCATATCTTATTCATTGTAAAACATTAAAAAATTGAGTGATTTTCATATA
The DNA here is from genome assembly GCA_003650305.1 of Bacteroidota bacterium. Lineage (GTDB taxonomy): Bacteria > Bacteroidota > Bacteroidia > Flavobacteriales > Flavobacteriaceae > PRS1. Next base: position 919 of record QMOV01000186.1, read on the forward strand.
AGAATAGATAAACCAAAGGTTTCTAAAAGTGATAGAAATATAGCCTTATATAAACAAGTATTCTTGTTAGGAAAAGAAAAGAAACTAAATACTCCGGAAATATTATATAAATATTTTAAAATTGGAAAAGAAGGAAAAGAAGATTTCACCAAAAGAATATTAGATACTATAACAGAAGGAGCATTTTGGTTTTCTACAAAAAAACACTTAAATGATCCTTGCGAAATGTCTTATGTTAATATTGCTGCAAAAACTTTTCCATTACCAGACCCAAGAGTTTCATTTTCCTTTGAACCATTATCGAAAAAAGTTGCGGAAAATTTTAACGGTTGCAGGATAACTTGTTTTTCTGAATACTGGAATGTTGGACCTATGTGGGCTAACTACTCTGGAGGACAAAAAGGAATATGTATTGGTTTTGAAACAAAAAATTTAGATGAATGTTTTTTTCCTGTGATTTACAGAGATAAAGTTGAGAAAGAATTATTTAATGGAGAACAAGGTCTTCTAAATGCTTTCTCTTTAAAATCTGAATCTTGGTCTTACGAAAAAGAATGGAGATTAATTTATCCTTGGAATCCACTTAGATTGAAGGAGAATGAGGATAATCAAGGTCTTCTTCAATCATTGAATCTGACAGTAAAAGAAATTATTTTTGGAAATAACGTTAAGCCTGAATTAAAAAGTTTGATAATTAATAATCTTCCTTCAAAGGATAATTTCGAAATTTTTGAAACAAGTATAAATAATAAAATTGATAGAAAACAATTAAATTAAAAACGTTTTACAACACCGTGTATAATTAATTGCTACGGAATTTCCTATCGAAAAATCCTAGATGAAGATTCTTCGTTTCAATTAATGAGATTCCTGCCTTCTCAGGAATGACAAAATTAATTTAATAACTCTTTAACCTTCTCAAAATCTAAACCTCCATAATTACCAGAACTCATAAGTAATAAAGCTTTATTAGTAAAATTTTGTGAAAATAAAAATTGTTTAAAATCGTCTGGATTGGTATAAATAATTAAATCGTCTCGCTCAAACGCATTTGCAATTTGCTCATGAGTAACTTCCTTTAGTTTTTTAATTTCTACAGCATGAGGAGAATAAAATACTACTGCAACATCTGCTGCATCTAAAGCACCTTTGTATTCTTTTAAAAATTCAGCATTTAAACTACTGTATGTATGCAACTCTAAACATGCAATCAATGTTCTGTTCTTATATTGCTCTTTTACAGCATTTGTTGTTGCTTCTACTTTGCTTGGCGAATGTGCAAAATCTTTGTAAGCAACACTTGTGCTGCTTTCTGCTATTTTTTCTAAACGTTTGCTTGCGCCTTTAAAAGTTGCAATGGCTTCATAAAAATCGTCTTCGTCAATTCCCATGTGCTGGCAAATCCACTTTGCTCCTGCCAAATTATTAAGGTTATGTTTTCCAAAAACTTCTATTGGTAAATTTCCTTCTGGAGTTTCTAATAAGGTTTGTCCGTTTTCAACTGTATATTCAGGTGTTTTATAAGCGAGTTTTCTAATGGTATTTTCATTTACTTCAACAACACGCTTTACTTCCAAGTCTTCTTCGTTATAGGTTATGCTTCCTCCTTTTACAATGGAATCTATAAATATTTCAAACTGCTCAACATAGCCTTCATAGGTTGGAAACACATTAATATGATCCCAAGCAATACCACTTAACAAAGCAATATTTGGTTTGTATAAATGAAATTTTGGTCGTCTGTCTATTGGTGAACTTAAATATTCGTCGCCTTCTAACACCATAAAATCGTTATCTTCTGTAAGTTTAACCATTACATCAAAACCTTCTAATTGTGCACCAACCATATAATCGACATCACGATCGTGATAATGCATGACGTGTAAAATCATAGAAGTAATTGTAGTTTTGCCATGACTTCCACCAATAACAACTCTTGTTTTATGCTTTGATTGTTCGTACAAAAACTCTGGATAACTATAGATTTTCAAGGCTAATTCTTGTGCTTTTAGCAATTCTGGATTATCGGCTTTAGCGTGCATCCCTAAAACAATAGCATCTAGTTGTTGCGTTATTTTTTCTGGAAACCAACCAAAAGTTTCTGGCAGTAATCCTTTTGCTTCTAACCTTGATTTTGAAGGCTCAAAAATGGTGTCATCACTCCCTGTAACTTTGTATCCTTTATTGTGCAGTGCCAATGCTAAATTATGCATTGCGCTTCCACCACTGGCAATAAAATGTACGTTCATTTGTTTTTAAAGTAAATGGTAAAAATAAGTA
>QMOV01000187.1 GCA_003650305.1 Bacteroidota bacterium
CGTCGTCATCAAAAACTAACAGAAGAAACACCTTCACCTTTTATGACGAGCTCACTTCGTAATAAAATGGGAAAAGCAGCAGTAAAAGCTGCCGAATATATAAAGTATGAAGGCGTAGGTACAGTAGAATTTTTGGTGGACAAAAACAGAAAATTTTACTTCATGGAAATGAATACTCGTATTCAGGTAGAACATCCAATTACTGAACAAGTTGTAGATTTCGATTTGGTTTACGAACAAATAAAAGTAGCAGCAGGTGTCCCAATTATAGGTAAAAATTATATACCTAAAATGCATTCTATAGAGTGTAGAATTAATGCCGAAGATCCATACAACGATTTTAGACCTTCACCTGGAAAAATAACAACTTTGCACGCTCCTGGTGGACATGGAGTTAGGTTAGACACACACGTATATGCAGGCTATACAATTCCGCCTCATTATGATTCTATGATAGCTAAATTAATAACTACAGCCCAAACTCGCGAAGAAGCAATTAGTAAGATGAGACGAGCTTTAAACGAGTTTGTTATAGAGGGTATTAAAACAACGATTCCTTTTCATAGGCAGTTAATGAATCATCCAGGTTATGTCGCTGGAAATTATACTACCAAGTTTATGGAAGATTTTGTAATGGAAGAGCCAAAAGACGAATAATATAATAGAAACTCCGATTTTTTCGAAGTTTTTTTATGGTGTTCCTTTTGCTTTTTAAAGCAAAAGTCAGGCTATACGCTATATCTTTTTTATTCTAAACTTGTTTCAGAATCTTTTCAATTATTTAAAATAAAAAAGGATGCCGCTTCTATCCTTAACATAAATATTAGTTTAGTAAAAAATGATTTTCATTAAATAATCAATACTTTTATAACATGTTAGAAAAAATAATAATCTGCATTAACCAAATGCCTTGGGTTTTAATACCAGGATTATAACTATTTCTTCCTTTTAATAATTATTCAACTTCAACTTTCTTATTAATTTAAATTTCTCAACATGAGTAATATTATTGTATTAGGCGCAGGTATGGTAGGCAGTGCAATGGCAATAGACCTATCTAAAAAACATAAAGTGACTTTAACGGACTTAAACCAAAATGTATTAGAAAAAGTTAAAAAAAAGTGTGAAAATTTAATTATTAGTCAATTAGATGTAACAAACAAGGAGCATTTGCAAAGCAATATTAACCAACACGATTTGGTAATTTGTGCTGTTCCTGGATTTTTAGGTTTTGAAACTCTAAAAGCTATTATTGAAGCCGAAGTTAATGTTGTGGATATTTCATTCTTTCCTGAAAACGCTTTGGAATTAGATGATTTAGCAAGAAAAAAAAATGTAACAGCAATAGTAGATTGTGGTGTGGCACCAGGAATGGATAATGTTATTTTAGGACGCTACAACGAAATAATGAAGTTAACCGATTTCGAGTGTTTAGTTGGAGGCTTACCTAAAATAAAAAAATGGCCATTTAATTATAAAGCACCTTTTTCACCAATCGATGTTATTGAAGAATATACACGTCCAGCAAGATATGTAGAGCATGGCAAAGAGATTGTAAGAGAACCTTTAACCGATTGCGATTATGTAGAATTTGATAAAGTAGGCACTTTAGAATCTTTCAATTCCGATGGATTGAGATCTATCATATACACGATGCCTCACATTCCAAACATGAAAGAAAAAACTTTGCGTTATCCAGGACATGTAGAGTATGTTAGAGTTTTAAAAGAAAGCGGTTTTTTTAGCGAAAATAAAATTGATGTTAATGGCAATTCAATTTCTCCTTTAGAGTTTACAAGCAAAATTTTGTTTAACGAATGGAAACTTGGAGAAACAGAAGAGGAGCTAACAGTAATGCGTGTTACAGTAAAAGGCGAAAATTCTAAAGGTCAGATTGAGGAAGTGGTTTATCATTTACACGACGAATATTGTTGCGATACGCAAACATCATCTATGGCAAGAACAACAGGTTATACTGCAACTGCAGCTGCTAATTTGTTTTTAGATGGACTCTTTACAGAAAAGGGAGTTTTTCCTCCAGAGTTAGTTGGTAAAGATGAGGCTTGTTTCAACTATTTTATGGAGTATTTAAAAGAAAGAAATGTTCATTACACTAAAACGTCACGTTTAGTGTAAAAAATTAAACCAATGAATTATTAACTAAATACTCAGCAATCTGAATTGTATTTGTAGCAGCACCTTTTCTTAGGTTGTCACTTACAATCCAAAGATTTAAAGAGTTGGGCTGAGACTCATCTCTTCGTATTCTACCCACAAAAACATCATCTTTTCCATGAGCATAAATAGGCATTGGATATACATTAATATCTGGATTATCTTGTACAGTGACTCCTTCAGTTTCGTTTAGTAGCACTCTAATATCTTTTACCTCAAAATCATTTTCAAATTCAATATTAACAGATTCACTATGACCTCCTGAAGTTGGAATTCTTACAGCAGTTGCAGTAACAGCAATGGTTTTATCGTTGAGAATTTTTTGAGTTTCTCGAACCAATTTCATTTCTTCTTTGGTATAACCATTATTTTCAAATACATCACAATGTGGCAATGCGTTTTTATGTATTGGATATGGATAAGCCATTTCTCCTTTAATTCCTGCGAGTTCATTTTCTAGCTGTTTAACAGCTTTAATTCCAGTGCCAGAAATAGATTGATAAGTAGAAACTACAATACGTTTGATTTTATATTTTTCATGCAGAGGCGCTAAAACCATGACCATTTGTATGGTAGAACAATTTGGGTTTGCAATAATTTTATCGTTTTTGGAAAGTTGATTTGCATTAATTTCTGGAACTACTAATTTTTTATCTTGATCCATTCTCCAAGCCGAAGAATTATCAATAACAGTTGTGCCAACTTCAGCAAATTTTGGAGCCCATTCTAGAGACGCACTTCCTCCTGCTGAAAATAAAGCAACATTAGGACTCATTGAAACAGCTTCTTTTAAGCCAACAACTTTGTAAGATTTATTTTTAAAATAAATCTCTTTTCCTATACTTCTTTCGGAAGCAACAGGAATTAATTCAGTCACAGGAAAATTTCGTTCTGCAAGAACTTTTAGCATAACCTTACCAACCATACCAGTGGCACCAACTACTGCTATTTTCATTTCATTAAAATTAGTTTACAAAATTATAGTTTCTGTGAAATTA
>QMOV01000188.1 GCA_003650305.1 Bacteroidota bacterium
TAAAACCGGTGTTGATGCTATAAAATTTCAAACACATATAGCAGAAGCTGAAAGTAGTATCTATGAACCTTTTAGAGTAAAATTTTCTGAACAAGATGCTACACGATTTGACTATTGGATACGTATGGAGTTTACACTTCAGCAATGGAAAGATTTAAAACAACATTGTGAAGAACTTAGTCTTGAATTTATGAGCTCGCCATTTAGTAATGCTGCTGTTAATCTTTTAGAAAAAGTTGGTGTGAAACGCTATAAAATTGGCTCTGGAGAAATTACTAATTTTTTGTTGTTAGAGCGTATTGCACAAACAAAAAAACCAGTTATTCTCTCTTCTGGTATGAGTTCTTATCATGAACTTGATAAGGCTGTAGAATTTTTAAAACAAAGAGATGTAGATGTTGCTATTTTACAATGTACAACTGCATATCCAACAACTTCCAAAGAGTATGGACTAAATGTTATTAAAGAATTAAAAGAACGTTATAATCTCCCAATAGGTTTTTCCGATCATTCTGCAAAAATAGAAACCTGTATTGCTGCTGCTGCTTTAGGAGCAGAAATTTTTGAGTTTCACGCTGTTTTTAATAAGCAAGTATTTGGTCCTGATACAACATCTTCATTAACTATAGACGAGATTGAGATTCTTGTAAAATCGATTAAGAATATTGAAGTAGCATTACTTTCACCTATAGATAAAAACGACAATAGTAAGTATTCTGAATTAAAACTAATTTTTGAAAAATCAATAGCAGTTAATAAAGATTTAATAAAAGGACATTGTATTACTTTTGAAGATTTAGAAGGTAAAAAGCCTGTAAATAAAGGTGTTTCGGCTTTAAAATTTGAAGATGTTATTGGTAAAAAGATACAAAGAAAAATGACACAATGGGAATTTTTAAATAAAGAAGATATTTTATAAATGGCAAAAAGAAAGATATGTGTAGTTATTACAGCACGACCGTCTTATAGCAGAATAAAAACGGCTCTTAGTGCTATAAAAGCGCATCCAAAATTACAACTACAACTTGTTGTTGCAGGTTCAGCATTGTTAGATCGTTATGGTAATGCTGTAGATTATATTGAAGAAGATGGGTTTTCTATTGAAGCAAAAGTGTTTATGGTGCTTGAAGGCGAAAATAAAACGTCTATGGCAAAAACCACTGGTTTAGGTCTTATGGAATTAGCCAATATATTTTACAATTTAAAACCTGATGCTGTAGTTACTATTGCTGATAGATTTGAAACGATCGCAACTTCTGTTGCTGCTGCTTATCAAAATATTCCGTTAATTCATGTACAAGGAGGTGAAGTAACTGGTAATATTGATGAAAAAGTTAGACATGCAAATACTAAGTTGGCTGATATTCATTTAGTGGCTTCTCTAGATGCTAAAGAGCGTTTAATCAAAATGGGAGAAGATGTTAATTATGTGTTTAATACAGGTTGTCCTTCAATAGATATTGCCTATGAGGTGAGTAAATCACCACAATTAGATTTTAATCCCATAGAAAAATATGGTGGTGTTGGGAAGAATATTGATTGGAATAATGGCTATCTAGTAGTTATGCAGCATCCTGTAACTACCGAGTATGATGATGCCAAAACTCATATTACTTCAACCTTAAAAGTTATACATGAGCTTGGTATTCCAACATTTTGGTTTTGGCCAAATGTTGATGCAGGAGCTGATGGGACTTCTAATGGAATAAGAACCTATAGAGAAATACAACAACCCGATAATATTCATTTCTTTAAGAATATGATTCCAGAAGACTTTTTAAGGTTATTAATTAATAGTAAATGTTTAATAGGTAACTCAAGTGTAGGTATAAGAGAATGTTCTTTTTTAGGTGTCCCTGTTGTCAATATAGGAACGCGTCAAAAAGGTAGAATAAGAGACAAAAATGTAATAGATGTTTCTTATAATAAAGATGAAATTAATAAAGGAATACTTAGCATGATAAACAAAAAACTTAATATTAATAGTAATTCTATTTATGGAGATGGCGATTCGGGAGAAAAGATTGCTAATATATTAGCCGAAGTTGAACTTAGGTTTCATAAAACTATAACCTATTAATGAAAATTTTAGGTATCATACCTGCACGTGGTGGTTCTAAATCAGTTCCAACTAAAAACATCAAACTTTTAAATGGGAAACCTTTATTGCAATATACTGTAGATGTTGCCAAAAAAACCAAAAACATTTCGAGATTAATTTTAAGCTCTGATGATGATGCTATTATAGAAGTTGCTCAGCAACTCAATTTAGAAGTGCCATTTAAAAGACCCTTAGACCTTGCTAAAGACGACACACCAACACTACCAGTTATTCAACATGCTTTAAAATTCTATATAGCAAAAGGTGTTTATTTTGATGCGGTTTGTTTATTACAAGTAACAAGCCCTTTTAAAACTACCGAGTTTATTGATAAAGCTATCGAGAAGTTTATAGTAAGTGGAGCAGACGCTTTGGTTTCAGTACAACAAGTGCCAGATAAGTTTCATCCGCATTGGACGTTTAGAGTTAATAACGAAAATAATTTAGAGTTGTTCACTGGCGAAGAAAAAATTATTTCAAGACGGCAAGACTTACCAAAATCCTACCATCGAGATGGTGTAATATATATAACAAAAACAAATGTCCTGTTGGAACAAAATTCATTATATGGCTCAAAACTTTCTTATATAGAATCTTCAACAGATAAGGTAATTAACATTGATACAATGTATGATTGGGAAAGGGCAGAAGATTATTTGAAATCAAAAAATAATTTAATATAGTAATGTCTCTTTTTACACTTTTTAAAAATATATATTCTAAAGAACATCAACTTAAAGCGTTATATAAGTTGAGAAGTATTAAGGCTTTTTTATTTTCAGGAAATCTAACAAAGCTGGCAATTATACATAAAACAGACAAATATGGATATCATTTTTATACACCACATTATCAAAAGCACTTTAGGCATTTTAAGTATAAAAGAATAAAGTTATTAGAAATTGGTGTAGGAGGGTATAACGAGCCTTTAATTGGTGCAAATTCTTTGCGAATGTGGAAATCTTATTTCCCTTTTGCAAGAATTTTTTATTTAGACACATACGATAAATCGATTTTACAGGAACATAGAATCAAAATTTATAAAGGGAGTCAAGTA
>QMOV01000189.1 GCA_003650305.1 Bacteroidota bacterium
GATCTCATTGTTGTTTCTTGATGAGTTCGCTTTTGTGGAAAAGTCAGAAAGATTTTATACTTCAACGTATCCAGTAATTTCATCTGGTGTAACTTCTCGTGTTATCATATCATCCACGATGAACGGTCCAGGCAATACATATTACAAATTGTGGGAGGGTGCCAAACAAAAATCAAATAACTTCGCACCCTTTCGAGTTGATTGGTGGGATGTGCCTGGTAGGGACGATGCATGGATGCGCCAAGAAGTTGCTAACTTAGGAAGCGATGAAGCATTTAACAGACAATATGGAAATCAATTTATAGCAAGCTCTTCACTATTGTTAAGTGCAGCTAGCCTTAAAAAATTAACACAAGGACAAATAGAATTTGAACATAAAGAAATACCTGAATTTGATGATGCTGATATTGATTATTCTAGTTTATTATGGCAACCTAATTTTAATCTTGATGAAATAGAAGAAGATTACAATTATTGGGTATTCTCTGTTGATATAGCTGAAGGTACAGGTGGTGATTATTCTGTCATTAATATATTTCAAATAAAAATGTTAGATGAAAAAGATTGGAAATCAGTAACTACTCCAGGTAGTTTTGTTGACTTCTTTGGTATAAGAAAAGTACGTAGGTTTAGAAGTAACTCTCATACTATTGAAGAATTTGCTAAAACTTTGTATATTTTGGCATTTGATTTATTTTACTCAGAGAATGTAAAATTAATTATAGAATGGAATATGTTTGGTGGTGAATTAATAAAAAGAATGGAAACAGTCTTTCCACAAAGAAATGAATTTGATGAAGAATCTGTCGTAAAATTTAAACATAGAGTTGATGCAAAAACTAAACAGTTTGGATTAAAGGTTAAGAAAGATAATAAACCTATTTTTTGTCAAAACTTTAAAAAATATATTTCTCAAAATAAAATTTGTATCTATGATAAAGATACAGTAAAAGAATCCTCAACGTTTGGTAAACTTCCAAACGGATCATATGCAGGCCAATTAGGCAATGATGATTTAATTATGACTTGTATAAATAGTTCTGAATTCTTTACGACATTAGATTTTTCTGATTTTGTTGAAGAGATATATGATGATATAGATCCTTCTATTCAAAATAAAATAGAAGAAATTTTAGAAAAAGATTCAAAGGGTGGGAATCTTAATTTTGATATCTATGACTTAGTATAAAAAGTAGTTACTTAGTAGATATATAAAAAAACTAATAAACAAAAAAAATATAATACAAGATGGCACTAGATCCAAAAATCGCTTCTCTTAAGGCTGCAGGAACATATAGATTTGAATTTGACAAAAGTCAAGTCGTTAGTATCCCTGCTAATCAAACACGACTTGTTGTCGGTTTTTCTAAGACAGGCCCGTTTAACACTCCCGTCTTCATTCCCGATACAGCTTTCTTTAAGCAAGTATATGGTGATATAGATAGAAATTTAGAAAGAAAGGATTCTTACTTCCACAGAAGTTGTTTAACAGCTTTGGAAAGAGGACCTATTCTTGCTCTTAACTTATTAGCGTTAGATGCTAATGATAAAGTTAATGCAGTTAGATTTTCAACTGCTTCTACTCTTGATACATCACAAAAGAATGCAGGTGCTGATTATGAGTTATCAAAATTTTATAACAGAGATAAATTTTGGTTTCCATCAACAGACGACTTTTTAACAAACGTCGGCGCAAATACTGATGCATTACAGCCAACTACTGTAAATGACTTTTTAGATATTGTAAACTTAGGTCAAAATCCTATATCTGTTATTGCTAAAAAATCTGCATTAACAAATGTTTTACCTTTCCAAGTAACAGTTGAAGAATGGTACGGTGCTGCTAATGTTCCTGGATTTTTAAATAAAGATAGTTTAATATCTGACTTCTTTGTAGATATTTTTGTAATTGAAGGAAACTTTGGTGGAGACTTCGGTACAACTACTCCTTATTCTAGATTTAATGCGGATCCTACTTTCCAAAAGTATTTTGATCCAACACAAGGTATAAAGAGAAGAAAGTTCCAATCTGACTCAACTGATACATTATTACAAGAATTCTTTAATGAAACAGAAGTAACTTTACAAGCTACTTATACTGCATGTTTAATTCCTGATTTTGTAGACTTATTAGGTAATAACCTTTTCGTTGAAAAACTTGTTAATGCTGATACGGCATCAACTGGATTATTTGTTACTGTAAATGAAGATTTATTTGACGGTGATACTTTAATTGATGGTGTACAAGGCGGTATTGATATGATAGGACATAACATTGAGTATATTCAAGCTAATTCAATCCAAGATGATATAAACATGTTATCATATAGTGGATCAATTGTTTCTGATTTAAATTATTGTAGAACACTTGACACAGGAACTGTAGTAACAAACTCATCAAGTATAATTACAAAATCTATTCCAACTGGAAGTACAGATATACAATTACAAATTGTTAATGCTAATGATCCTAAAGATGCTTTATGGAATGCTTTTGATAGTATGAGTGCTAATACTGCAACTGTTGTAGGAACATTTATATTAAGCCAAGATGGTACAAAATACATCCCAGTTATATCTAAACAAACAGTAGGTGATACTATAACTATATTATTATCTGGTGATGGTGCTGATTTAGCTGACTTTAGTACAGCAGCAGATGCAAGCTATAATTATATTAATGAAGCTGACTTTGATTTTGTAGCTGATGAATTTAGTCCAATTAATGGAACTCCTGCTGGAATCATTGGTTCTTATGGATCAACATTACAAACTCAATTTGCAAACGGTACACTAACTGATGGTGATGAAGCTGTTTATGTATTAGGTGGAATTGAATATACATCTTATTTAGTAATGAATGCTATAGAATATGGATGGATTCACACTGCTCCAACACAAAGAGTAGCAATTTCTGATCCAGCTTATTCTATACCAGCAGTAAGAATTACACCTTACCAAGAAGATGGTTATATTAACTTAACTCCTCATCAAGAGTTTACATTAAACGGTGCAGGTTTCTTCTTAAAATCTGATGGTAGTACATTAGCTGCTGCTAATTGTTTAAATGTACAAACTTTAAAAGGTGCACTTAACTTAACTATTGATATTTTAGGTGATTCAATTAATGAGC
>QMOV01000190.1 GCA_003650305.1 Bacteroidota bacterium
CATTATGACAAACCGCTAACTAATGATAAAATTCTTTTGGAAAATACGATACGATTTAAGGGGAAAAATAAAATAAGCAAGTCCAACGTATAAAAATTAAAGAGATAAAATAAAGGATGAGTTAAGTTAGTGTTGAGTTGTAAAACGAATTTAACTGTACATTTGCACTCATATGCAAATCAACAAACTTTCAGATTGGCTACCAACAACGAACAAAGAAGTGAAAATTCGAGGTTGGGAGGAATTAGATGTTATTCTATTTAGTGGAGATGCTTATATAGACCATCCTTCATTTGGACCAGCTGTTATTGGTCGTATTTTAGAAAGTTATGGATTAAAAGTAGCTATTGTTCCACAACCAAGTGTGAACGATAATTTGCAGGATTTCACAAAATTAGGAACGCCAAAATTATTTTTTGGAGTTACTGGTGGTTGTATGGATCCTATGGTGAGTAATTATACGGCAAGTAAAAAACATAGAGATAAAGATGCCTATACACCAAATGGTGATAAAGGATTTCGACCAGATTACGCCACGTCAGTTTATTCAAATATTTTAAAAGATAAATATCCAGATGTTCCTGTTTTAATTGGAGGGATTGAAGCTTCTCTGCGTCGTGTAACACACTACGATTATTGGAGTGATCAACTAATGCCAAGTATTTTAGAAACTTCTAAAGCAGATATGTTGGTTTATGGTATGGGAGAACAACCATTAAGAGAAGTTGTTCAACTATTGCAAAAAGGAGTGCCTTTTTCAAGTTTAAGAACTATAAAGCAAACTGCTTTTTTAGTTAATAAAGATGAATCCATTCCTAAAAATAAAAATTGGGACGATGTAGAAATTCATTCACATTCTGTTTGTTTAAAGAATAAGAAAAAGTTCGCCTCTAATTTTAAAATCATAGAACAAGAATCTAATAAACTTTCAGCAAGAAGAATTTTTCAAGGTGTAAAAGACAAAACATTGGTGATAAATCCACCATTCCCAACGATGTTAGAAAAGGAAATTGATGCTTCTTTCGATTTGCCTTACACACGTTTACCACATCCTAAATATAATAAACGCGGACCAATTCCTGCTTTTGAGATGATTAAGTTTTCTATTAATATTCATCGTGGATGTTTTGGAGGTTGTAGTTTTTGTACGATTTCGGCACATCAAGGAAAGTTTATTGCCAGCCGAAGTCAAGAATCTATTTTAAAGGAAGTTGATAAAGTTGCCAACATGTCTGATTTTAAAGGCTATCTATCAGATATTGGAGGACCTTCAGCTAATATGTATAAGATGAAAGGTAGAGTCCAATCCATTTGTGACAAATGTGTGGCACCTTCATGTATTTCGCCTGTAATTTGTAGTAATTTGGATACGTCTCATAAACCGTTAACCAAATTATATCAAGCAGTAGATAAACACCCTAAAGTAAAAAAATCATTTATTGGAAGTGGCATTCGTCACGACATGTTGGTGCCAGAATTCAATAAGGATGCTGACCCAAAAGAATTAGATGATTATACGGAAGAAGTAATGACAAAACATATTTCTGGACGTTTAAAAGTGGCTCCAGAGCACACGTCTGATCCTGTTTTAAATTTAATGCGTAAACCTTCTTTTAAAAATTTTTATAAGTTTAAAGAGCGTTTTGATAAAATTAATATTAAGAAGAACTTGAAGCTTCAGTTGATTCCTTATTTTATTTCAAATCATCCAGCTTGCGAAGTAGAGGATATGGCAAACCTTGCTGCTGAAACTAAGGATATGGGTTTCCAGTTAGAACAAGTACAAGGCTTTACGCCAACACCAATGACAGTTGCTACGGTTATTTATTATAGTGGGTATCACCCTTACACACTAAAACCAACCAAAACCCCAAAATCTAAAAAAGAAAAGGATGAACAGCATCGTTTCTTCTTTTGGTATAAAAAAGAAAATAAAAATTGGATTAGAAAAACGCTGAGTAATTTGGGTAGAAAAGATTTGATAGCTGTGTTAGTTCCAGAAAAAGAAAAGAATTCTTGGAAAAGCATTAAGCCTAAAGATGTAAAAAACACGTTTGATGATGCGATTCCTTCAAGTCATTCACGTCGAAAAACCAAACATAAATCTAGAAATAAGAGACGTTAAATTATAAGATAACCTTTATTTTAAGTATCAAAACTTGGATAAACAAATTGCATCTGAAAGTCTTGATTGTATTACTACTATTTTGAAATTTGAAAAAGAAACAATTAATGCCAAAGCTTGAAGTATTACATGAAAACAACGATTATCTAGTCGTAAACAAAGCTGCTGGACTTATAAGTGAAAAAAGTCCTTACGAAGCTGTCACTGTTGAGACTCAAGTTCTTAATCACCTTTTAAAACATAAACGGAAGCCATATATCGGGATCATACATAGATTAGATCGCGTAACAAGTGGCGTATTAATACTTGCTAAGAAAAAAAGTATTCTTGTAGAATTTAATAATCTATTTAGTAGTCGTAAAATTCAAAAAACGTATTTAGCAATTGTTAAAAACAACCCACAAACGAACAAAGGAAACTTAGTGAATTTTATCGTAAAAAATAATAAAGAAAAAAGAGCAGATATAGTACAATCAAAATCAAAAGACTCCCTAAACTGTATGCTTTCCTATCAAGTTATAGGCGAAAATGATTTTGGTTACCTTTTAGAAATAAAACCAAAAACTGGTCGATTCCATCAAATAAGAGCCCAATTAGCTAATATAGGGCTTCCTATTCTTGGAGATGAAAAATATGGTTCAGATCAAGAATATTTGCCTCGGTCTATTTGCCTTCATGCATGGAAATTAGCCTATGAAGTCTCTAGTTCTAAAGAATCCCACACCTTCGAAGCACCTTTGCCTAATGACGCTTTTTGGACATTTAAAAATATAACGAAAGCACAACACCGTATATAATTTATTGCTAGCTCTAGCCTACTTACGTAAATCCTCGCGGATTTTCTACTTGGCTTTGTACTTGTAATCTTTTTCACTAAATTCACGCAACAAACCATATACCAACCGTTGTGCGTAAGCTTGACCCGTCCTGAAATATGTATACACAAAATCACAAGTATATGTATAAAAATGACAGAGTAACCAGACGTTAC
>QMOV01000191.1 GCA_003650305.1 Bacteroidota bacterium
AAATTGAAGCAATTCGTATTCACCTTTTTCAAAAGCATTTGCAGTTTCACCATCATCGTTATATATTTCACCATTACTTTCTTTTACTGAAGCATCAAAATAATAATGCAAACTGAAATTATTTGCATTATAGTCCTTGGTTGTTTGCATTGGCTTTGACATAGGAATAAATGCGCCTGCTCTTATATATGTTGGAATAGAATTCTCTTTAACTGAAACTTTTTTAGTTTGTCCACCTTCAAACCTTTCATCATTATAAAAATCAAACCAAACATTATTTTTAGGGAAATACACTTCTTTTTCTGTTGTTCCAGAATTAAGAATTGGAACAATTAAAAAATCATTTCCCCAAAGGTGTGAAGTCACTTTGGTTTGCAACTCTCTATTATTGGGTTCATCAAAAAACAATGGTCGCATTAATGGTGCTCCTGTTTGATTGTTTTGAAATGCCAAAGTATAATTATATGGTAATAATTTATAGCGCAGTTCTATAGATTGCTTTGCCAAGGCTTTTGTTTTAGGTTCTCTAAACACTGGTTCGCTTGGTACTTCTTCTTGTGCATGTGGACGATAAATAGGCTGAAAAACTCCATATTGCAACCAACGTGTGTATAACTCATCATCGAGATTTGCTCCAGCAAAACCTCCCAAATCGGAATGCATATAACCTAAACCTTGCATCGCCATTTGCAAGGCGATTTTTGGTTGCGATTGCAATCCTCCCCAAGTTCGGTTAACATCTCCAGACCAAGGAATCATTCCAAATTGTTGCGAACCAGAATAACCAGCACGCATTAAAATAAAAGGACGTTGATTAGGAAAATCTTTTTTGTAACCTTCATAAACCAAACGCGCCCAATCATGTCCATAAATATTATGAACCTCATCTGCTGTTCCAGTTGCATGTAATAAATCTGAAGGATGTACTTCGGGTTCACCCAAATCTCCCCAAATACCTTTTACACCAATATCAGCTAATTCTTTATAAATATTCCAAAACCATTTTTCTCCTTTAGGATTATAAATATCAATCAAACCAGTGTTTCCAAAATAAAAATCATATTTAAACGGATTTCCTAATGAATCTTTAGCAAGAATATCTTTAGCAACTGCTTCTTCCCAACTTTTGGAAGTTGTTAAAATAAAAGGTTCTGAAACTAAAATGGTTTTAACGCCTTTATCATTAAAATCTTTTATCATTTGCTTTGGAGTTGGGAAAGAATCCCTTAAAAATTCCAGATTTCCCATATGACCTTGTATGTCTTTTCCAAACCAATAAATATCTATGATAACTGCATCCAACGGAATCTCTTCATCTACAAACTTATTTACTGTTGCTTTTGTTTCCTTTTCGGAATGGTAGCCAAATCTGCTGGAAAAATTACCTAAAGCCCAACGTGGAATTAGAGGTTGTTTTCCTGTTAAATCTGTATAATTATCGATTAAATCCAACCAGGAATCACCAACAATAACCTGATAGGTTTTGCGTCCAGAAATAGTTTCGTATGTTAAAGTATTGTCCTTTTCACTATCTAAATCTAAATAACCAATTGGTGCATTATCAAAATGAATGGCGTATAGTTTTGAAGACATTACCAAAGGCATTGTGTAATTCATTAATTCACTATGTGTTTCATAGCCATAATGTGCTCTGTTATAGAGTTGCAAACGATTACCACGACGATTCATATCTAAAGCTCTGGCTCCTCCTCCATATAAAACTTCGTCTTTAGTTAAATTGAATTGAATGGCTTCTACATTTTCAATTTGTGAATAGCCTTTTTTTTCTGAAATGATTGGTTTGCCTTTATATGAATATGAAATTTGGAAAGGTGTTTTTTGAATGTTTACAGTAATACCTTTTGTTACTAATTTTGTTACATTATTGGTTTCAGTAGTTTTTTCGAAATTAAGTTTAGTGTTTAAAACTACAGCATGCGACTTTGGATTGAACACTTCTCCTTTTGGGATAAATGTGGTTTCAATAATCTCAGAATTGTAAAACTTAATAATATATTTTCCGTCGTTAACATTAACTTCAATATGATTTTCTTTTTCTTCAACATTTAAAAACTTTCTATCAGGATTTTGCGCAAAAGAGGATACTGAAATTATAATAAATAATATGAGTGCTTTTAACTTCATTTTAATTTTATATGTTGAGATTCTTCATTTCACTCAGAATGACATTTTATTTTTTAAGTAAAAAAGTGAGTGGAATATCTAATCGTTTTTGCCAAGAATTTTCCGAATGATCTGCTCCTTCAAACTTTAAGTTTCTAAAATTAGTTTCGTCAAAGCCTTTGGATGCAAAAATTTGGTTTACACGTTCTTCATATTGAGGATAATATTGATCTAATGTTTTTGTTCCAAAATCGAAATAAAATTTATGTTTTTTAGCATCAATGGATTTAGACTCAATATACTTAAAAATGGTTTCAGTTAAAGGGTTGTTTGGCGTTGGTGTAGTTCCTGGCCAATGTGTAGATATACAGGCAGCTCCACCAAATATATCTGAATATTCAAACATAGCATACATCGAAATTAGTCCTCCCATACTTGAACCAGAAATGAATGTATTTTCTCTATCAGTTAAAACTGAAAAGTTTGAATCAATATAAGGCTTCACTTCATTAGTTATGAATTTTAAGTAATTATCTGCATTAAATTTTATCTCAAAATTGTTCTTTTTTGCAACCTCTATTACTGAATCTTTTGTGCTTTCAGATAAATAATTAAATGATTTTTCAGGATAATAATCTTGCCATCTAATCTCTGAAATATTCCACATGGCAACGACAATAAAATCTTTAGTAATTCCGTCGTTCATTAATTTTGATGCAATCTCATCTACCATCCATTCTTGCTTATTCCAAGTCGTTGTAGCATCGAATAACATTTGCCCATCGTGCATGTACAAAACACTGTATTTTTTGTCTTTGGAATAATTATCAGGTAACCACACATCTACATTTCGAGGCTGAACATATTTTGACGGAAAACTTTCTATACGATGAATTGTTCCGCTTGAAAGAATAATATTGTCT
>QMOV01000192.1 GCA_003650305.1 Bacteroidota bacterium
ATCATTTAAAAACCGCTTCATTCCTGTAAAATGATGCTTATAGCAGTAATCACATTTATTTAGATAACTAGTATAAGTTCCTAATAATTCTAAAAACCAATTTGGAAATGTATTGTTACTGTGGTGCAGCGTATTTTTATACAAACTCATATGTCCAGTTAGTGTATGAGGACGCAAACTATGAATGCTTAGTACATTATCTATGTGGTTGTTAGGTCCTTTAATCTTTTTATAAATCTGCTTTAACTTTCCTGTTGCTTCTTCAAAAGGAATGACTTTTATCCAACTCATATCTTGGTGTTTATAAATACAATGTTAACAAAAAAGCCGAAACAATTAGTTTCGGCTTTAATAATTTTCTCAAATTAAAAGGTTATTTAATTTCCTTTTTGGCATTGTCAATTAGTGTTCTTAAATGTTGTTTGTGTGCTCTGGAAGAAATATTTCCAGCTGGTGCAGCCATCGTTCTAATTTTATTCAAATTATATAATGCCATTGATTTTGCACTGTTTGTGAATTTTCCTTCTTGTTTACCAATTAACATACCAATTAACATATTTGTATATTCAATTTGTAAATTTTGTCTAAACGAATTTACACTGCCATAGATATCTGCCCTAAAAATAGCGTTGTTTAAATCGTTCATCATTTCAGAAAGCTTGTACTCATTTCCGTATAACTCTGAATCTGTGATACGTTGTAATGTATTAGCATGTAATAAATGTCTTAATACGTTTCTTTGAATACCTAAAACTCTACTATGAATTTTTGGATCTTCAGGTCCTCCAAAAAAATTAAACCCTCTACGTTGTCCTGCTAAATAATTATATAAATCATTAGGAACTGTAAACGCGTTTGAAGCAAATACAAGATCGCTTAATGCTTTCATTGCTAGTTGTTGCTTTTCTTTTTCGACAGGAGTATAAGGTTTTGTTGTTCCTTGTTGACCATTCATTCCTCTATCTATATAAATACCACCAATATATCTTGAAATAGTATTAGCAGATCCTGCTTGTTGACCTGTTAACACGAAATAAGAACTTCTTAAAGCTTGGAAAGATTTACCATTTTCTTGATTTCTATATTTTGCCAAGACTTCTTTTGCTACTTCATTTGCTAATTTAATTCTATCGATAGAAAACTGAATAGCATCATTACTCATATCACCAACATTAACTCTTGGGTCAATCGCTTTACCAGGAGCTCGCATATCGTCAGCATCATTACCAAAAGCTAATTCTGGCTGTGTAGATTTAGACAATAAAGCTTCCATTTCATTTGTATTCATTTGTTGGTAACCAAACTGAATTGCCCAAACATCATAAGGACCAGGAGTTGTTGTCCAATATTCACCTTGATTATCTCTATCTAAATTAAAATTAATTGAAGGATAGTCCATAACAGAACCTGTAAGACCGACTTTAGAAGTAATAGCTTCGTTATTTACATCAGCAATAGAGTGTAATTGACTAGATTTCATATTATGATTTAAACCTAATGTATGTCCCATTTCATGTAAAATTAAAAAATGCAAAAACTCATTTAACATTTTACTTTTTTCCATACTACTAGCTTCAAAAACAGTATTTGCTAATGATCCAAACATTTGATTTAACTGTGCCATTTGGCTGGCAGCGCAAATTGTATTGTGATCTTTAGAATTAATTTCATTTGACATTTCCTCATAAAAATCATATAGAGCAGCCTTTTCAAAAAGCTTTTCATTTCGTAAAGAATTTGCAAGCGAAGAGAATTCTAGCATAATATCTGCTCCTAATATCTCGCCTGTTTTTGGGTTTACAAAACTTGGACCATAACCACCAAAAGGAGGTCTTGGCGATGATGTCCAACGTAGCACGTTATAACGAATATCTCCAGCATCCCAATCTGCATCGTCTGGTTGTTGTTTAATTATTACTGCATTTTTAAAACCTGCTTTTTCAAAAGCAAGATTCCATTTTTCGCCAGCACTTTTTATGATTGGTCTAACTTCTAATGGTGTTGAATTTTCCATCCACCAAGTAATAGGAGTAACTGGTTCAGAAATTGCAGCATTAGGATCTTTCTTTACTAAATTCCATCTATGAATTAAATCACGATAAGGCGTAGCTTCTAAAGAAGATTGGTCGTTTACTTGAGTCATAAAATAGCCTACTCTTGGGTCATCAAATCTAACTTCATAATCATTATCAGGCATTGCAATTAAGCTATGACGTACTAGTATACTTACATTTCTTCCATCTGTGACAGCTCTTGATCCACCATTCAAAACTGAAGGTTTTGAATACACATATTCAATTTCTAAATCGGTATTGTTTGGATAATTATCTATCGTATTTATTTTTGTTTTATCTTTATTTAAACTTCCTAAAGAGAATGCAGTTGGACTTGATCCAGGAAATTTTGGAGGTTTAATTTGTGAAAAAGTTTCTTTTAAGAATAAATTATCAGCTTTTATAAGATACAAGCCTTTTTCCTTATCATAAGCTTCAACTTTTATACTTGCCATATTACCTTCACTCATGTTAGCATCTTTCGATTTTGAAATTGCATTGTTTGAATCAAAATAGTAAGAAGTGTTTTGTGTTACAAATTCAATTTTATTAAAGTATTTTTTAATCTTAAAAACTTTAGAACCTCCATAACGACCTCTAAATAGTCTAGCATCTACTACACCATTCGAAATTTGAGCAAAATATATATATTCATTATTAATCTGATCTTCGCTAATTACCATTTGTAAAGAACCAGTAATGGTATCTTGATACATTTTAAATAGTCCATCAATTTCTTTACTCGATTTAGTTAAATCTTTAATGGTTTTCTTTTTGTCCTTTTTTGGAGCAGGTTTGGCAGGAGCTTCAGTTTGATCCTTCTTTTTGTTTCTCTTTTTCTTTTGAGCTTCAATATTTTGTGGCACTAGAAAAACCATTAACATTAAAACTAAAGTTGTTAGTTCTAACATTCTTGAGTATTTAATTTTCATAATAAAATGTAAGATTTAATGGTACAAATGTTTATA
>QMOV01000193.1 GCA_003650305.1 Bacteroidota bacterium
ACTAATATAGAACCATCAGGTCTGTTAATTTCTAACGAATCATAAATCTTTGGAAGTTCTGAATCAGCACCGAACTCTACATCGATTACTGGACCTACTATTTGTGCAACCTTACCTGTAACCTTTGGCATTACTTATGTGTTTAAAATTATGCTATTTAATTGAAAGAAAACACTATTGGTTTTCGCGCTGCAAAGATATATTTTTTAATTAAAAAAGAGCATAAATAGGATTAAAAAAGATTAGTTTTTTTGCATCTACTTTTAAGCTGTACATAGAAGAGTTAGCTAAATAAAAAAAACCCAGAATTTAATTCTGGGTTTTAAATGTACAAAGCAAATTACTTTGTTTTTTTATTTGAACTTTAATTATTAATTGTCCAAGAAATAAAATACTGTGAGCCAATAAATGGAGCTCCAACAGCAGATTGATATTCTTCACCACCTAAGTTAGTTGCACCTGCTTTAAATACAGATTTAATTGATGGTACAGAGTAATTTATTTGAGCATCAACTACAAATCTAGAATCCACCATAGCATTTGCTATACTAGATTCCCATAAATACTCATCACTCCAACGGGCATTAATACCAAAGCCAAAGTTTTTAAATAATCTTGGATTTCCAAAAGAAACTTTTACTTTATGCTCAGGTGTATTAAACCCTGCTTTAAAATCTGGATCTTTTGCTTGGTCTAAATCAAATTTCGCATAGGTATAATTAAACCCTAATTTATAGTCTTTAGCTATTTTTGTTGACAAGCCTATTACTGCACCATAAGAATTAACATCGGCTAGAGAATTGGTATATAATTGAAAAACTTTAAAATTTCCTGATACAATATCTCCCACACCTGATAAATCTGAAGTTGATCCAGAGATTGGTGTAACAACTGTTTTGTTTGCAATAAATCCTTCATAAGTATTATAATACGCATTAAAATCTACTGTAATAGGACCTATTTTACCACGATATCCAACATCAAAAGCAGTAACTTTTTCTTGTTCTACCAAAGCTGTTTGTACTGGAGATAGAAGTGATGGATCTCCACTTGCAGCAAATGCAAAAAGAGAAGATAAAGTGTAAGAGTCAAAGTAAGCATCTCTTCCTGTTAAAGTTGTTCCAGGTAATATTCTATCTAAATTATCTGGTGCAGAACCTACTAAAATAGCACGACCTACATTAAATCCAATAAATAAAGATTGTGTGTCTGGGTTTCTAAATCCTGTTTGAAAAGAAGCTCTTATGTTATGTAGCCTGTTTTCTCCAGCAGAATAATTAAGAGAAATTCTTGGCGAATAACTTGCATCAAAAAACTCATTTTTATCATAACGCAATGAGGCTGAAACTTTTAATCTATCGTCAGCAAACTTTTTAATAGCTTGAATATAAGCACCATATTCGTTATAATCTATTGGGCCATCATAATCGGTAAAGATTGTTCCACCAGAATCTAAAGAATATTGTCTCCAAGAACCACCAACTTGTAAATCCATAGCATCATTTAGCAATCTTTTAAAATTATAATTTCCTTCTCCAATATACATTTTAGTATTATCAAGAAATTTTGAACCTGTTGTAATATCTGGATCTGTTGTTATTTGATTAAAAAGAGTTCTAAATTCTGGAGTTCCTGGTTGAGGTGTAAGAGCTTGGTCTGCAAAAGCTCTTGCTCCAGCATGCAATTGTGCTTGAACTGCTGGGTCAAACGGATTTCCACCTGCTCCTAGTACTCCAGCTGCACCTTGAACATAAGCCCCAGCATAAGTTCCAAACCAATCTGTTGCACCTACTTTATTCATATTAATACCAGTAAAACGCATATCATAGGAATCTCCAGCTACTTCAGATGTAGAGTAACCTCTCACAAAGAAATCATCGCCTCGAACTTCTAGTTTATGTTGTTGTATTCTGAAATTCTTCAATTGATATCTGTTAGCTCCTTGATATATAGTATTACCAAATCCAATTTTTGATCTCAAAACGACTTCAATATCATTGCCAAAAGGCTTATAATTTAAAGAAAAATCAGCTTTTCCACTTTTAGCTTTATAATCGGTTAAATCGGATTCTTTGTACCCAGTTCTTCCAACATCTACAGCTGGTACTAGTGCACTTGCACCAGGAGGAATTGCGCCTATAAATTCTAAAAACTGTGCAACCTGATTTAGGTCAGAGTCAACAGCACCTAAAGTTACTTCATCACCATAAACATGTAAAGCATCATGAGTTAGACTTGACCCAAAAGGGAGTATAGCATCAGCTGTTCCTGGTAAACCCTGTACATATTCGTTAAAGTCTCCTACATGCCAATCGGTACCAGATAAGTAAGAAAAGGATCCTTTAGCAGCAAATTTATCGCTAAATACATGTGCAGCTCGAATACCTATATCGTAAAATTGATTATCTCCTGCTAAATTTTGTTGGGTTAAACCAGTTTTTAAATATGTACTTACGCCTTGATCATCCCAAGGACTTTTACTGTTCATAAATAAAATACCATTAAATGCATTTGCACCATATAATGCAGAAGATGCTCCTGGTAATAACTCTACACTAGCAATATCTAGTTCGTTTAAACCAAGCATATTACCAATCACAAAGTTTAACAGAGGAGAAGCATTATCCATGCCATCAACCAATTGTACAAATCGTGTATTAGCAAAAGTGGCAAACCCTCTAGTATTTACAGAGTTAAAAGTTAAACTACCTTGGTTTACATCTACACCTTTTAAGTTTTCTAAACTGGTATAAAAGTTAGGAGATGCTGCAAATTGAATATCGTTAGCATCAAATCTTTCAATAGTAACAGGAGATTCTCTAACACTTTCAGGAGTTCTAGAAGCTGAAATCACTATTTCATCAAGTTCGTTACCTTCGTTTAATACAAAGTCTAACGTTTGAGGATTTGTGTTTACTTCTTTAGTTACAGATTCAAATCCTACACTACTTACTCTTATAGAAAATGGAGGTGCTTGATCAACATTAAGG
>QMOV01000194.1 GCA_003650305.1 Bacteroidota bacterium
AGCGAATGCTCTAAACGTGTATGCTACGCATCCACAGAGCATAATCCCTGACCGTTGTAGCCAATTAAACAAAAAAAGTGCTTAGAACAAAGTATACATTATAAAGGCATCCTACTATGATAGAGGAAAAACCTTATGTCTTTATTAAGTATGAAATGTAAATTATTATTCAAAAAAAACATTAGATTGATTTGAATTTTTTTAATAAAAAAAGGAGTATAAAATTCCTTATCTTTTTAATTCTTTTTGCACTTATTCTGTCCATATTAATTTATTGGAGAGAAAATGAAGTTCAGGATCAAATCTCATTTTACAATGTTCTTTTATGGCAAGTTGGGATATGGATTCCTTGGGCGTTAATTTTTCTGGTATTTAAAAAAATCGTTTATAAATCCGGTTTGCAAAATAGTAAAATACGAGGGTTGGGAATTCTTTGGATTGGGATTCATTACGTTTGGTTCTTTTATTTATCCTCTCAATTCAGCCCTTATCTGGGAATGCCTGCCACAAGATATGGAGTGTATCCTTATTTCTTTATTTTCTGGACCATAATGGATATTGTATTAATTTGGAATATACTGAATATCCTTACCAGACAAAAGCTAATTTTGAATGATACTAGCCCCATTAAATTTAAGCTTTCTAGAGGTAATAGAACCTTTTACTGTGATTTAAAACAAATATTTTGGCTTTCATCAGAGGGATATTATACTTCGTTTCATACTGAACAAGGAATTTTCTTAATTCGCAAATCACTAAAGAATATTCTAAAAGAGCTCCCTCAAAGTGATTTTAAAAGAGTTCATCGATCGACTGTTATAAACATCAATTATGTGTCTGGGTTTGGTAAAACTAAAAATAACGGCCTTGAAGTCATATTAAAAGATGGTTCAAGACGTAGTGTCAGCAGGAATTATAGCAAGGAAATTAGAGCATTTTTTAAAAGTAGGTCAATTTAACTCTACTGTTCATTATCATATTTCTGTTCGTTCACTGCACCAGTCAGTTTTAACTATATTTTTTATGTTTATTTGAGAGTGGGTAGAATATCCAAAAAGACTAATTAGATATTCAATTCATGAAATCAAACTAATAATAACACTCAAATTTCTATAAAAATGAGACAAATAATTTTATGTATTTCAATTTTATTTTTGCTAACCGGTTTTAAAACACTTGCACAAGACAACTTTTCCGTTATAACAAAAGTTGTTGATGGCTATCCTATGTTATCGCCTGACGGTAGAAAAATTGTTTTTACATCAAACAGAACAGGAACTTATCAGATTTATCTCTGTGATTCTGATGGTAGTAATATTGTTCAATTAACAAATTCGATTGGTTCAAATGCATCACCAGTTTGGTCACCTGATGGTAGTAAGATTGTTTTTGCCTCTGAGCGTGACAATGATAGTGAAATATATATAATGAATACAAATGGAACAGAGCAAAAACGATTAACCGACCAACCCGGAGATGATAGCCATCCAAAATTTTCACCTGACGGCAAAAGAATTATATTTAATTCTCCCAGAACTTCACCTGACCTTTCTATATCATGGACTTCTCAGTTTATAGAAGTTTTCACAATGGATATCGAAGGTAATGATTTAAAGCAAATTACTTTCCTGAAATCAGTTTGTACCTATCCAAGTTTTTCTCCTGATGGCAGTAAAATTGTTTTTCGCCAACTAATTAAAGACTCAGGTCTTAATTGGAGTTTGGATTCTATCAATTTTAATTCAGAAGTATATGTAATGAACAGTGATGGTTCTAACCCTATGAACATTTCAAACAGTAAAGCTTTTGATGGATGGCCTTTTTGGATGCCTGATAGTAAAACAATTGTTTTTACATCTAATAGAGGACAAATAGAAAATATGGGGCAATTGTATTCGGTAAATCCCGATGGTAGTAATCTGAATAGACTTACTGATACAAATAATTCTTTTATTCAGGCTTCTGTTTCAAAAGATGGGAAAACGATCTTAGCACAGAGAAATTGGGAAACGGAGACTTATGAATATGGACATATTGTAACAATTAAAATAGAATAAAAACTGGCTACAACAACGTGTATAATCAATTGCTCGTTCTGTGTGTACTCGGAAAATCCTAAGAATTTTCCTCTGGTTCGGTTTCTTTTACTAATTTAGTTCCTTACCAACGCAACTAATCATACACAAACCGGGTTCTGTCGCATCTATGTGGCTTACTTCAAAAGAATTCTATCTTTGGTTAAAAAAAGGATGTTCAAAGGTCATTGTTTCCCCAAGTCAATTATCGTTCAAGCTGTGTACTTCAAATTTAGGTTTGGATTAAGTTATAGAGAGATAGAAGAGCTAATGTCAATAAGAGGTGTTAAAGTTGATCATGCTACTGTTCAACGTTGGGTTTTTAAATTTACTCCAATGTTAGAAAAGGAATTTAGGAAAAGAAAGAAAAGTATAGGTAAAAGATGGCGTATGGATGAAACCTATATCAAGGTAAAGGGTCAATGGAGATATTTGTATAGAGCAGTTGACAAACAAGGTAATACAGTAGATTTCTTGTTAACTAAAAGAAGACAACGAATGAGTGCTCAATCATTTTTGATTAAAGCTATTGAAAATAATAGTAAGCCAGAACTCATTAATATAGACAAGAGTGGTTCAAATAAACATGCTATACGAGTATATAATAAACGTACCTATTCAAAAATCAAGATTCGACAATGCAAGTACTTGAATAATATTGTAGAACAGGATCATAGATTTGTAAAAAAGCGGATAGCCAGAGGCTTAGGCTTTAAAGATTTTGAGTCTGCAAAAAGAACCTTAACAGGAATAGAAATAGTACATATGATTCGGAAAGATCAATTGATTTCAAATAGAACATCGATGTTCAAATCATTTTATTCATTGGCGGCTTAAAAATTGAATTGCCTAATTAATTTAGAGGAAAGTTCGACAGATGCGACAGAACC
>QMOV01000195.1 GCA_003650305.1 Bacteroidota bacterium
CAAGTCCACCTTGTCCAACGCATAGCAGAGCGAGATACTGGGGATTTGGTGCAAATGGAAAAAATCCTATTTATCCAGATATGAAATTATACCAAGAAATAATATTTCTTCAACATCATTTTAAAGGCAAATATGTGGTTGAGAATGTAAAACCATACTATACACCAATGTTTAATCCTATTGAAAGAGATAGGCATTTATACTGGACTAACTTTAAACTTCCAAATAATGTAAACGCAAGACATTTTGGAGGTCTATGTCAGACAAAAAACGAGGTTAATAAACTTTCTGAATTTCACGATTACAATTTTAGAAAGTATAAAGGAAGTCAAGTTTTAAATAAGATTGCACGAAACCTTGTAGATTATGAAGTAGGTAAAACTATCTTTGAAACTGCATTGGGAATTATAAGAAAATCAAATGTAAAACAAACGGAATTATTTTAATGAAAGAAGAAGATATTATAAATAAAAATATGCAATGGAGAAAATGCGACTGCTGGTTAAATGTTGGCAGTTGCTTATGCGAAATAGAAACCAATAAAACAGAATAAAATGGAAAAATTAATTAAATGTATTGAAACAAGAGAAGATTATTTTATGCTAATTATTAGAGAAATAAATCTTGGAGAATTTGAGAAAAGCGAGTTAAGAGAAATCATAGAAAAAATTGACAATGAAATTTAAGAACTTAAAAGTATCATTCACAATAAATATTTCAGAGCAAGATTTTATTCAAGCAGAGAAATTTTTATATGACAATTTTGACGTTAAAGATTTTAGGATTTTGCCAAATACTGAAAACTTATATGAAACAGACAAGGCATTTCAGAAATTAATAGCTGAAAAGAAAAAAGCCTCGAGAGTTATAAATGAATACATAAATAATCACTACGACAAATTATGACTCTAAAAGCCAAGATAAAACAAAAAGAAAAAGATGTTGCTGACTGGTTAAATACCAGATTTAAACTAAACGTTAAATTAGTTAAAGACGAATTTAGTACGTACGATCTTGAGGACGAAAAACATATTATTGAAATAAAGCATCGTTTCGGAAAAGTTTATGCCACCAAATTAATTGAAAGTATGAAGTTGTCAGTAAACTATCAAAAGTCACAATTAAAAAATAAAAAATTTATTTATATTGTAATGGACGAAAACGGATTGACTGCATTTAATATAACAGAAAAAATAAACGAAATAATAAAATTGCCAGAGTATAATAAATTAATGGAGCATAATCATTATTACACTAAAACAAAAATATTTAAACTACATAGGAACTTACCAAAAAGTTTAGCGTCATTGCAGGAAGTAAAAATTTAATTTAAAAACAAAACAAATGGAAAGAAGTACAACACTAATGAAAATTGCATTTAGAATTTATGACAAATGCGTAACTGAATTAACAGACGAAGAAAAGACTCACGTAAACGATATATATGAGGATTTTTATTAAAAAATAAATTATGAAAACATACTTTAAAGAAAGTGAATTTGATAGTCCAGATTTAAAAGGCTCTGGAAGTAAAATGAAACCAGAGTTATTAGCTAAATTAAATATGGCACGTCACAACGCTGGTATTCCATTTAAAATAAATAGTGGATATAGAACACCTAAACATAATAAAAAGGTCGGAGGAGCGTCCCAATCAAGTCATTTAAAAGGTTTAGCAGTTGACATTGCTTGTAATTATAGCACAGACAGATTTATAATAGTTAATGCTTTATTAGATGCTGGAATAAATCGCATTGGAATAGCAAAGACTTTTATACATTGTGACGTTGACTGCGACAAACACGAAAACGTTATTTGGGTTTATTAATATGTTTATAAAAATTAGTAAAATATAATGACATTAAACATAGCAAATTTTATATTTGAAGTATAAATCTTCACGATAGTAGATTTGTTTTGTTTTGTTTTAAAACGCTTAAACATCTCAGTTTAGGCGTTTTTGTTTTGTTAATAACTTTTACCTAAATT
The DNA here is from genome assembly GCA_003650305.1 of Bacteroidota bacterium. Lineage (GTDB taxonomy): Bacteria > Bacteroidota > Bacteroidia > Flavobacteriales > Flavobacteriaceae > PRS1. The sequence goes on from QMOV01000195.1 coordinate 1,990, forward strand.
TGAACAAGTCAGATAAAATGCTCAAGGAGTTAGCAAAAAACGATAGCAAGTGGAGAGAAATGGCTTATTACATTTGTAATAGGGACAAACAACTAGCTGACGATATTACTCAAGAAATGTATTTTCTGGTAATGGACAAACAAAACGTAACGGCTGGATATATATTTACAACTCTTAAAAACCTTTTTAGATCTAAAATGAATAAGGCAAAAAAAGAGCCAGTCAGTTTAGAGAGTTTTTATTATATAGAAGACAGTACGAAAAAATTTGAGCCAACAGACGCAGAGCAAAAGATATTAGACAAGGCACAAAATATTAAATGGCATAGGCTGGAATTTATTAAGGAAAGTTACGACCGAAGTAATAGAGAAATTGCAGAGACATACGACATAAATTATGGCTTTGTATTTAGAGAAACAAAACTAGGCATTCAAGAAATATTAGACGAGGATTATTATAAATATCAAAACAGTAAATTAAAATGGCAAAAAAACAAGTAAGGAAGAAAAAAGCAACAAAGGTAAAAGTTACACCAGCTGGTCTAGGCGATGTTGTAGAAAACGTATTGGAGAGTAAACCAATTAAACCATTAACCAAAGTTATTAAAAAAGCTATATTTAAAGACAATGACGATTGTGGTTGTGAGGAGCGTAAACAAAAATTAAATAAATTGTTTCCAATAAGACGCAAACCAGTTAGATGTTTTACAGAAGATCTATACAAAAGATATTCAAATTACATTAAGAATAGAACTCTAAAACTTTGGAATGACAAAGAAATTGATTTACTGATTGAGACTTATGCTTATATATTTGCTACTCAATACAGAAAAATTGATTTATGTAAAAATTGTCAAGGAAGTGGAAAACTTCTTTTAAAAATGAGTAACGAATTAGACAAAGTACATTCTAGTTATGAAAGCTAAAAATTATACAACTAAACAAAGGTTATCAG
>QMOV01000196.1 GCA_003650305.1 Bacteroidota bacterium
ATGCCTTTTTTAGTATGAATATTCACAATTTTACTTGGCGCAATCTGGTGGTCGCTACCTCCATTTCTAATGACATAAATTAAACCATTGTCAGAAATATAATTTACATACCAAGAAATCTCATCAGCATGGCCTTCAATAACGACCTTATATTTTGCTTTCGGATTTATTACGCCAACAGCAGTACCATAAGTGTCTGTTATAAATTCGTCAACATATGGTTTGAGATAATCCATCCATAATTTTTGTCCATCCCATTCGTAGCCAGTTGGTGCAGCATTGTTTAAATATTTTTCTAAAAAGGAAATCGATTTTTTGTTTAATATGCTCTTCTTCGCCATGTATAAAAGTTTTGCACTAAAATAATAATATTAATACTATTTTAAGGTTTAAGAGTAAGTAAATTATTAATTTTGCTCTGTTTAAATTATTTTGGAGTTATTCATAAATTAAATGAAATATTTAAGTTACATCCTAATTGCTTTTCCACTGTTAATTTTTGCTCAAGTTGAAGAGGTTGTGCAGGACTCCATCGTTTATGAGTATATTATTGTAGAAGGTGATTCTATACCAAGAATAGCGATTAATTTGGATGAGGTTATGCTATTACATAAACTTAAATTTAACAGTAAAGAGGACAGAAGGCGCTATTTAATTTTACGCCGAAAAACAATAAAAGTATATCCTTATGCAAAATTAGCTGCCGAGCGTTTAGAAACACTTAATAAACGTTTAGATAATATAGAAAGAAGACGTGATAAGAAACGCTATGCAAAACGGATTCAGAAATATATTGAAGGAGAATTTTCCGAAAAACTTAAAAAATTTACTAGAACTGAAGGTCAAATTTTAATAAAGCTTATACACAGACAAACAGGAAAAACAGCTTTCAGTTTAATTAAAGAATTGCGTAATGGTTGGCGTGCATTTTGGTTTAATAACACGGCAAAGCTATTTGATATGTCATTGAAAAAAAAGTACGATCCTTTAAATGAGAAGGAAGATTATTTAATTGAGGATGTGTTGCAACGTAACTTCCAGAGTGGACGATTAGAACGGCAAAAATCTCCTCTCGATTTAGACTTTTATGATCTTACCGATAAATGGTTAAAACCAGCTTCTATAACATCTGCAAATGACAATTCAAACTAAACTTGAAGAACAATTAAACTCCATTTCTCATGCTATTGGTGCATTGTTAGGAATTGCAGGATTAGTATTGCTTATAGTATTGCGAACAAATAAAACGGATTGGAGTTTGTTTAGTGTTATTGTTTATGGCATTTCAATTATTTTATTATTTACGGCATCTACTTTGTATCACGCAGTAAGAGGAGAAAAGCTAAAGCATTATTTTAGAATTGTTGACCACATTGGCATTTATTTTTTAATTGCTGGAACTTATACTCCAGTTTTACTCATAACTTTAGAGGAAAGTTTAGGTTGGACTTTGTTTTGGATTGTTTGGGGAATTGCTGCTTTTGGTGTAATTCTTAAACTTTTTTTTACAGGACGATTTGAAATCTTTTCAACGTCATTGTACTTGCTTATGGGTTGGCTGATTGTATTCGACTTTTCTAATCTATCCGAAGCAATAGGAAGTAGTGGTGTATTATGGTTTTTTGCAGGAGGAATGTTTTATACAGTAGGTATCTTATTTTATGCTATAAAGCGTATTCCATATAACCATGTTATTTGGCACTTTTTTGTTCTTGGAGGAGCCATTTGCCACTTTTTTATGATTTTGTTTTATGTGATTTAAATATTAGGTATAGGTATTTTGTATATTGTCTGGTAAGTCATTAAAGAAACACAAAATGAAACAAGTAAAATGGTTTGAACGAAGGTTCGATTTTTCGTTTCAGCAGAATATCTTTCCTTCAATAGTTGAAAGATTAGAAGCTACACCAATACTTTTAAGAAACAAAGTTAGTAATATTTCCAAAGAACATTTAATTAGTAAAGCGAACGGAAAATGGTCTATTCAAGAAAATATTGGTCATATAATTGATCTTGAACCAATTTGGCAAGGAAGACTAAAAGATATTTTAAGTGGCAAAGCTGAAATGAGGTCAATAGATTTAGAAAATAAAAAAACTAATCTAGCTTTACACAACAATAAAAACATGAATAGTTTACTCGAAGAACTCTTTAATATACGTGCTTTAACAATCAAAAAACTTAAAAATTTATCTGAAAAGGATATTTATAAACAAGCTCTTCATCCAAGATTAAAAACACCAATGCGCATTATGGATTTGTTTCTTTTTGTTGCCGAACATGATGCTCATCATTTATCCAGAATAGCAGAATTAAAATCGTATATTAAATAATATGACAGAGATTAATATTGCAAATTCGGATTCAGATTATTCAATTATAAAAAAATTGGCGAATACCATTTGGCGAGAATATTACATTCCTATATTAGGATTAATGCAAGTAGAGTATATGCTTAACAAGTATCATACTGTAAGTACTATTACTAATCGAGTAGAGCAAGGATATAAATACTTTGTTATTACTTACGAGCAAACTCCAGTAGGATTTATTTCTATTAAGAAAGAAAAGGATTCACTTTTTTTGAGTAAAATATATGTGCTAAAGGATTATAGAGGAAGAAAGATTGGTAAAACAGCGATGCAATTTATTTACGACAAAGCAAAAAGCATGAACTGTAATAAAGTGGTGCTTACTGTTAATAAGCATAATAGTAGCTCTATTAATGCTTATGAAAAATTAGGCTTTAATAATATTGGTGAAATAGTTATAGATATTGGTAATGGTTTTGTAATGGATGACTACAAAATGGAAAAGAGGATTGAGAATTAGCTATAAATTTGAATTAAATAAAATAAGCAATAGCAACTGCCGAAACAATCACTACTATTTTTGTTAAATTAAATTTATGTCCTTCGCTCGTTTCAAA
>QMOV01000197.1 GCA_003650305.1 Bacteroidota bacterium
ATATTAATAAATTAACTCATTGCTAATCCAGCTGCATTTGTAGCTGAATCTTGTAATACTCTTAATTTTTGTTCAATTGACTCTTTATCTTGGGTCAATGTACATTCAGTTAATAAAACTGTTCCTGCAACTGATGCTGCATTTAACAACGCTAATCTACTAACTTTTGTTGGATCAATCACGCCTTTTTCTCTAAAATTAACTGTATCTCCTGTGTTAACATCAATACCTGCCCAATGATCATTTCCTGAATTAACTAATTGATCTGCAAGAATTTTTGTTTTAACATCATCGTATCCTGCATTAATTAATATTTGACTAAATGGTTTAGCACATGATTCTACTACGATTTGAGCTCCAATTGAATCTGCTTTAATACCACTAGAAGCATATAATAGAGAACATCCACCTCCAGGTACAATACCTTCATCAAGTGCTGCTTTTGTAGCATGTAATGCATCATCTACTCTATCTTTTTTCTCTAACATTTCTGTTTCGGTATTTCCACCTACGTGTACAATTGCTACTCCTCCGACGAATTTCGCCAACCTGTTTTGGAGCTGTTCCGTCTCATACGGCGTTCTTGCTTTTTCGATTTGTTGTTGTAATTCTTCAACACGTGCTTCAATTTCCTCTGTTCCTCCTTTTCCATCTACTATTGTTGTTTGTTCTTTTGTTACTGTTGCTTTTCTTGCGGAACCAAACCAATCCCAACTAAATTTGTCTAGTTTCATGCCTTTTTGTTTATCAAATACTTTACCACCAGTTGTGATAGCAATATCTTCTAAAACTAATTTACGTCTATCACCAAATTCTGGAGCTTTTACAGCACATACATTAATTGTACCTCTCATTTTGTTTACAATTAAAGTAGCTAAAGCTTCATTATCAATATCCTCAGCGATAATTAATAATGATTTACCTTGTGCTGATACTGCTTCTAGAATAGGTAATAATTCTTTTACTGTGTTTAATCTATGATCCATAATTAGAATAGCTGGATTGTCTAAAACACTTTGCATTGTACTATTATCAGTAACAAAGTAAGGTGATTTAAATCCTCTATCAAATTGTAGACCTTCTACTGTTTCAAGATAAGTATCTCCTGTTTTAGATTCTTCAACGTGTACTACACCTTCTAAACCTACTTTTTCAATTGCTTGGGCAATTAATTTTCCAGTTTCAACATCATTATTAGATGAAATTGTTGCAATTTGTTCTAATTGCTCTTCACCTGAAATATCTTCAGCAATATTATTTTTTAGATTTGATAATACTTCTTTAACCGTTTTATCAATATCTCTTTTAATTTGGACAGCATTTTCTCCATTATCTAGAGCTGTTAAACCATTTTTAATCATTTCTCTAGCTAGCAATGTAGAAGTAGTTGTACCATCACCTGCTTTATCCGCTGTTTTCATAGCTGCTTGTCTAAGTAATAGCTGCCCTAAATGTTCTTGAGGATCTGATGTTAGAAATGATTTTGCTACTGTAACCCCATCTTTAGTTGATTGTGGTGGTTCAGATGATCCTCTAAAAATTACAACATTTCTACCATTTGGTCCTAATGTTGATACTACTGCATCTGCTAGTTTATCAATACCTTTTAATAAACCTTGTCTTGCGTCTTTTCCGTATTTTACTTGATTTTCCATTAAATATCTGTTAAGTCGTTTATGTCTTGTTTAGTTACTTCTGTTTCTGCTAAAGCATCTTCTACACTTACTGTAGATTCTACTCTTGCTAAAATATTATTTTCAGGACCTACATAATATTCTTCTCCATTAAATGGTAGTTTTGTAAATCCTTGAGTAGGTAATACTACTTTATCTCCTACTTTTAATTGTGTTGGGATTTTATCTCCAGTTAAACTGAAATTTCCATCTCCAACTGAAATTACTTCACCAAATGTATTGGTGTCTTTACCCATATCAGGAACAATAATATTCCCATATGTTTCTTCTTCAGCCTCTATAGGCTTAACGATACATGCGTTATATAACGCTACTAACTTGCTCATTTATAAATTGTTTAATGTTTAACTCTATTTGTTCATATTTACTTAATACTCCATCCAAATCATGGGTACCTTTATCATGTTGAAGATACCTTGCTATACAAAATAAAGCGGTACCTAAATTACTATGAAATGAAATTGCTTTTTCATATGATTTAGTTTTCCCTTTACTTCTAAAGTGATTTGAATTTTTCTGTATAGTTTGGTTAACGGTGCAACAATTTTCATCTATTGTTACAAAATACGGTTCCAACAAAGGATCCTTGATCATAGTGTGTGATTTTGCTTTTCTAGCCATATAACTTGTTATTTTTCGTTGACCTCAATATACGAAATAGGACGCGCTAGGACACGCTTTTTTTAGATAACTTTTATTTAATTTTAATTGATTTTGGTTTAGCTTCTTCAGCTAATGGTATAAAAATTTCTAATAGACCATTTGCTAAAGTAGCATCAACATTTCCTAAATCAAATTTAGGTGCTATTTTATACCTTAAATCAAATGATTTTTTAGATAAACCATTATGAATCATTCCATCAGGAAAGTCATCTTCTGGTTTAACATAACTTATTTTTAAAGTATCCCCTTGAATATCTAAGACTACATCTTCTTTAGTTAGACCAGTACAGGCAACTTCAAAATGAAGTCCGTCATCGTCAAAGAAAATATTAAGTGGATGTGGTAGTTTGAAATTTCCAACAGGTTGAAATGTGCTGTCAGATTTAAAGTGGTTCCTAAAAAGGATGTCGAAAGGACTTATATGCCTTTCAAAAATGTCTAATGTACTCATATCATTTAGTTTTGTGAGTCCGAAGCTCTCGGTTAATTTAATTTAAACATAACAGCATGCCCTAGCTCTACAATATTATGTTCTATTATACGTATGTGTTTACTCATTTCTCGCGATAA
>QMOV01000198.1 GCA_003650305.1 Bacteroidota bacterium
TGTGTTGTGTTTTGTGTTATTTAAAACTGCTTTAAAATTTGATTCATTCAGCATTTTTGCTAAATAAATCTTTCTTATAAGCGCTGGAAGTACGTGTGATTTCTCTAAATCGAAATTATCGTTCGGTCCATATAAATTTGTTGGCATTACAGAAATAAAATTAGTGCCATATTGCAAATTATAACTCTCACACATTTTTATTCCTGCAATCTTTGCAATTGCATAGGGCTCGTTTGTATATTCTAAAATATTAGTTAGCAAATACTCTTCTTTCATTGGTTGTGATACATTTCTTGGATAAATACAAGTGCTTCCTAAAAAGAGTAATTTTTTCACATTATGTAAGTAACTCTGATGTATCACATTGTTTTGAATCATCATATTTTTATAAATAAAATCTGCTCTATAAAGGTTGTTCGCAGCAATTCCTCCAACTTTGGCTGCTGCTAAAAACACATATTCGGGCTGTTCTATTTTAAAGAAACTAGCAACATCTACTTGAGTTGTTAAATCCAGCTCTTTATGAGCTCGTGTTATAATATTAGTATAGCCCCTCCTTTCAAGACTTTCTAAAATTGCACTCCCTACAAGACCTCTATGCCCAGCAATATATATTTTAGAAGTTTTATTCATTGTCCTTATTCAAAGTAGTTTTTAATTCTGTAACCTCCATCTTTCAAATATTGCTGCTTTTTCATGAGTTTTATATCGCTTAACATCATTTCTTTTATTAATCCTTCTAAATTATATTCTGGTATCCACCCCAATTTTTCTTTTGCTTTTGTAGCATCTCCAATTAGTAAATCTACTTCGGTTGGTCTAAAATATTTTTTATCGATAGCAACGACTTCTTTACCAATTCCTAATTGATATTCAGGATTATTACACACTTTGATGTATCCCTTTTCATTAGCGCCTTCGCCTCTAAATTCAAGTTCTGTACCAATTTGCGCAAATGCCATTCTTACAAAATCTCTTACAGTTGTTGCTTTACCTGTAGCAATTACCCAATCTTCTGGTTCGTCTGCCTGAAGAATCATCCACATCATACGAATATAATCTTTGGCATGTCCCCAATCTCTTTTTGCGTCAAGATTTCCTAAAAACATTTTATCTTGCATTCCTAATGCTATTCTTGATGTTGCTCTTGTAATTTTACGAGTTACAAAAGTTTCTCCTCGAATTGGAGATTCGTGATTAAATAAAATTCCATTACAAGCAAACATCCCATAGGCTTCACGATAATTTACAGTAATCCAATAAGCATAAATCTTTGCAACTCCATAAGGACTTCTTGGATAAAAAGGTGTCGTTTCGGTTTGCGGCACTTCTTGCGCTTTACCATAAAGCTCTGATGTTGAAGCCTGATATATTCTTGTTTTCTTTTCTAAACCAAGAATTCTTATAGCTTCTAGAATTCTTAATGTTCCTATTCCATCGGCGTTTGCAGTATATTCTGGTGTTTCAAAAGATACTTGCACATGACTCATTGCGGCTAGATTATAGATTTCATCTGGCTGAACTTCTTGTATGATTCTAATAAGGTTTGTGCTATCTGTTAAATCGCCATAATGCAGAAAAAAATTACGGTCTTCCTCATGTGGGTCTTGATACAAATGATCTATTCTTGCTGTGTTAAATAGCGAAGATCTTCGCTTTAAACCATGAACTTCGTATCCTTTTTTTAAAAGAAATTCGCTTAAGTAAGCTCCATCTTGTCCTGTGACTCCAGTGATTAATGCTGTTTTTTTATGCATCCTATTTTTTTAAAATAATTTAATACAATAGCCCTATTATATTAAATTATTCAAGGGCTTATACCGCAAATGTAGCATTTTTGTAATAGATTTTAATATGTTTAAGAAAGAGACTTTTGGAATTTTTATTGATTTTTGATTAGCGTTTTTACAACTTCATCTACACTCTTTCTCCAATCACATTTTTTAGAAAATAACTGTTGAGCTTTAGAGTTGTTTAAAACGCTGTATAATGGACGTATCGCCTTTGAATTATACGCTTTAACTGGTATGATATTAGAAGAATTATATTGTGGAAAATGTTTCGAAATTTGAATTGCTAAATCATACCAAGTGGTTTCTCCAATAGCAGTAAAATGATAAGTGTCATAGTAGACGCAATTGCTTTTAATGAGAAAATAAATAAATTTTGAAAGATCAATACAGCTTGTTGGTGTGCTTTTTTGAGAAGTTATAACTTTTAATTCTAACTTTTCTTGAAGTTTATTTACAATACTTTTAACAAAATTATTTCCGTATATAGAGTACAGCCAAGAAGTGCGTATAATAAAATGCTTTTGTGAAATTTTTTGAATGTGTTGTTCTCCTAAAAGCTTTGATTTCCCATATTCGTTAATTGGATTTGGAGTGTCTAGCTCTGTGTAAGGTTCTTTTTTGTTGCCATAAAAAACATAGTCTGTTGAAATATGAATTAAAACAGTATTGGTGTCTTTACATATTTGGGCTAAATATTTAACTCCTTCAGCATTTACATCGAAAGGGGACTTTGTATCTCTTTCTGCTTGATCAACATTGGTGTATGCGGCACAATTAATACAATAATCAAAATTATTTTTGTTGAAAAATTCTTCAACTCTATCTTTAATAGCAATATCTAGTACTGCTTTTGTAGTAAAGCTAAATTGAATTTCGTCTTCGTTTGTAGAATACAATTCTTTTATAGTTTTCCCTAATTGACCATTAGCTCCTGTGACTAAAACTTTTGTAATCATTTGAAAAGAGTTTCAAAAGCTGGTAAATTTTTATCCTTCTCTGATAAAACAAGTTGGTCTTCGGGAAAATTCCAATCTATTTTTAAACTTGAGTAATTATATCTTATTCTTCTTTCTGAAGATTTATTATAATAATTATCACATTTATAA
>QMOV01000199.1 GCA_003650305.1 Bacteroidota bacterium
TAATTTGAGAGAATTCGCATTAATTCGTATCAATTAAAAATATCCTTGTCGTTTTCGGTCTTCCATTGCTGTTTCAGAGCGTTTATCATCGCTTCTATCTCCTCTTTCGGTTTTGCGCATTGCTGATACTTCTTGCACAATTCCTTCAAGAGTATTAGCCTCAGATTCTATTCCTCCTGTTATGGTTATATCTCCTAAAGTTCTAAAACGCACTTTTTTTGTAACTATTTCTTCATGGTCTTCTAGAATTAAAAAATCTGAATGGGGAATCCAAGAATTACTTCTCCAAACTACTTTGCGATTATGAGCAAAATAAAGAGATGGAATATCTATGTTTTCTCTTTTAACATAGTTCCAGACATCCATTTCTGTCCAATTACTTATTGGAAAAGTTCTAAAATGTTCGCCTTCAAAATGTTTGCCATTAAACAGATTCCAAAGTTCTGGACGTTGGTTTTTTGGATCCCATTGTCCAAAATCATCTCTATGAGAAAAGAAACGCTCTTTTGCTCTGGCTTTTTCTTCGTCGCGTCTTCCTCCGCCAATTGCACAATCTACCTTATTGCTTTCTATAACATCTAAAAGTGTTGTTATTTGAAGCGCATTACGAGTGGCGTTTTTCCCTTTTTCTTCTGAGACTCTACCTTTATTAATGGATTCCTGAACTGAACCAACAATTAAGTTTACACCTAATTTTTTAACTAAATCATCTCTGAATTTTATAGTTTCCGGAAAATTATGTCCTGTATCTACATGCATAAATGCAAACGGTATTTTAGAAGGGTAAAACGCTTTTCTTGCTAAATGTGCAACTACAATAGAATCTTTTCCGCCTGAAAATAATAATACAGGATTTTGAAATTGAGCCCAAACCTCACGCAAAACATAGATTGCTTCACTTTCTAATTCGTCTAAGTAGTTTAAGAAATATCTACTCATGATTGAGTTTTAATTTAGGGGTTATATATTTAATAATTTTAATTGCAGATTCCTCAACGGATTCTTGTTCTGTTTTTATTTCAATATCAGGATTTTCTGGAGCTTCGTAAGGAGCTGAAATTCCAGTCATGTTTTTTATCTCACCTGCTCTTGCTTTTGCATACAGTCCTTTAACATCGCGTCTTTCACATTCTTCAACACTCGTATTGATATAAATTTCGACAAAGTTAACATCTTTAACTATTCTTTTTATATTATCTCTGTCTTTTTTATAAGGTGAAACAAATGCTGCAAGGACGACCAAACCTGCATCAATCATTAGGCTTGATACTTCTGAAATTCTACGAATATTCTCTTTTCTATCTTCTGGAGAAAATGTTAAATCTTCATTTATTCCTTTTCTAATATTATCTCCGTCAAGAGCGTAGGTTTTAACTCCTAGTTTATGTAATTTGTATTCAACGCTATTTGCAATCGTGGATTTTCCAGAACCTGAAAGTCCAGTAAACCACAACAAAAAAGAATTGTGCTTGTTTTCTTTTCTTCGGTCTTGAAGAGAAATATTATATGAATGTGGAATGATGTTTTTTTTCATTTAGTTTTAGTTTTTACGCTTTTCTAATCCAAAATCTATCTTATACCATACTTTTTCATGTAGATAATATAATACCATTTTTGTAATAACTTCTGCAAGCCCAATTTTTAATCCAATTAATCCATTTCCAGTAATAACCCAAGCAATTATAATAGTATCCAGAGTCCCTAATATACGCCAAGTAACTGTTTTTAATAAATGTCTTTGATTGCTGTTTTTGATTTTTGATTTAAACCATATTCTTTCATGGAAATAATATAGAATCATTTTTGAAACAATCTCAACAATTCCAATTTTTAACCCTATAAAAGGGTTTCCAGTTATTATCCAAGATAATAAAACAGTATCTAACGTTCCGACTATTCTCCAAGTAATTGTTTTAGTAACATGTCGTTTATGTGATTTATCTTTCATTATTTAGAGACTAAAAACCAAGGGTTTAATAGGGTTTTTTTGTTGTAAAGCAACGATTTGTTTGTAAGTTTAGAAATAACATCAATCCCAACTGCGTTACAAATAGCTTGTCCAGCAGCAGTATCCCATTCCATCGTTGGGGCAAAACGTGGATATACATCTGCATTTCCTTCGGCAACCAAACAGAACTTCAATGAGCTTCCTTTTGAAACAATCTCCACATCATTCCCTTGAGATTTTAAGTTTTCTACAAAGTCTAATGTTTCTTGACTCATGTGAGAACGGCTACCAACAACTTGAACTGGATTTGAGTTGCTTTTTTTTGGTTTTAGAAGGGAGGCTTTTCTTAATAGTTCTTCAATCGTAGTTTCATGAGAATCTAATTTTACTTTATATGCTTTTTTAATCTTTGTATCTGAAAAATATAACGCTTTATTAGCTGGAACATAAATTACTCCTAAATTTGGTTTTCCGTTTGTAACTAAAGCTATATTTACTGTAAACTCTCCATTTCGCTTAATAAATTCTTTTGTCCCGTCTACAGGATCTACTATCCAACAAGTGTCCCATTTCTTTCTAATATTATAATCAATCTGTTTGTTTTCTTCGCTTATAATAGGGATTTTAGTAGGGAGCAAATAGGAGCTAATAATTTCATTGGCTCTTTTGTCGGCTTCTGTTAATGGTGATTTATCGTCTTTATATTCTACATTAAAGGCTGTATCATATACTTGCATGATGGCTTGCCCTGCTTCTAAAGAAGCTTTTATTGCTATTTGAAGGTTTTTATTGATTGTTAACATACCAATTATAAATTGTTTTTAATCCTTCTTCTAATTCTATAGTATGCTTCCAGCCTAAATTATTAATCTTTGTTACATCTGTTAGTTTTTGCATTGTTCCATCAGGTTTGTCAGTA
>QMOV01000200.1 GCA_003650305.1 Bacteroidota bacterium
TAATTTGAGAGAATTCGCATTAATTCGTATCAATTAAAAATATCCTTGTCGTTTTCGGTCTTCCATTGCTGTTTCAGAGCGTTTATCATCGCTTCTATCTCCTCTTTCGGTTTTGCGCATTGCCGATACTTCTTGTACAATTTTTTCAAGTGTATTAGCATCAGATTCTATTCCACCAGTAATAGTTATATCTCCTAAAGTTCTAAAACGTATTTTTTTTGTAACTATTTCTTCATGATTTTCAAGAATTAAAAATTCTGAATGCGGAATCCAAGAATTGCCTCTCCAAACAACCTTGCGATTATGGGCAAAATAAAGGGATGGAATGTCTATGTTTTCTCTTTTAATATAATTCCAAACATCCATTTCGGTCCAATTGCTTATTGGAAACGCTCTGAAATGCTCGCCTTCAAAATGCTTACCATTAAAAAGATTCCAAAGTTCTGGTCTTTGGTTTTTTGGATCCCATTGTCCAAAATCATCTCGATGTGAAAAAAAGCGTTCTTTTGCTCTTGCTTTTTCTTCATCACGTCTTCCGCCTCCAATGGCACAATCTATTTTATTACTCTCTATAGCATCTAAAAGGGTAGTGATTTGAAGTGCATTACGCGTTGCATTTTTCCCTTTTTCTTCTGCAACTCTGCCTTCATCTATTGATTCTTGTACCAACCCAACAATCAAGTTTACGCCCAATTCTTCTACCAAATCATTTCTAAATTTAATAGTTTCAGGAAAATTATGCCCTGTATCCACATGCATAAATGCAAACGGAATTTTAGAAGGATAAAACGCTTTTCTCGCTAAATGTGCAACTACAATAGAATCTTTTCCTCCAGAAAATAAAATTACTGGATTTTGAAACTGTGCCCAAACTTCTCTTAACACATAAATCGCTTCGCTTTCTAATTCATCTAAATAATTTAAGTAGTATTTACTCATAATTGAGTTTTAATTTAGGGGTTATATATTCAATAACTTTCTTTACAGATTCTTCAACAGATTCTTCTTCTGTTTTTATTTCAATGTTTGGATTTCTTGGTGCTTCATAAGGAGCTGAAATTCCTGTCATATTTTTTATCTCACCAGCTCTTGCTCTTTTGTAAAGTCCTTTTACATCTCTTAGTTCGCATTCTTCGATACTTGTATTGATATAAATTTCGACAAAGTTAATATCTTTGACTATTTTTTTTATATTATCTCTGTCTTTTTTATACGGTGAAACAAATGCTGCAAGAACTACCAAACCTGCATCAATCATTAGGTTAGCTGTTTCAGCAATTCGCCTTATATTTTCTGTTCTATCTTCAGGAGAAAACGTTAAATCATTATTTATCCCCTTTCTAACATTATCTCCATCAAGAGCGTAGGTTTTAATGCCTCGTCTGAGAAGTTGTTGTTCTACTATATTAGCTATGGTAGATTTTCCAGAACCTGAAAGTCCTGTAAACCACAATAAAAAAGAATTGTGCTTGTTGGCTTTTCTTCGATCATGAATAGAAACATTATATATATGTGGAATGATGCTTTTTTTCATTAGTTGTATTTTTTACGATTTTCTAATCCGAAATCTATTTTATACCATACTTTTTCATGAAGATAATATAATATCATTTTTGTTACAACTTCAGCAAATCCAATTTTCAATCCAATTAATCCATTTCCAGTAATAACCCAAGCAATTAAAATAGTATCCAAAGTCCCTAATATTCGCCATGTAACCGTTTTTAATAAATGTCTTTGGTTACTGTTTTTGAATCTTGACCTAAACCATATTCTTTCATGGAAATAATATAGAATCATTTTTGTAATTATTTCAACAAGTCCGATTTTTAATCCTGTAAAAGGGTTTCCAGTTATTAACCAAGACAGTAGAATGGTATCTAGGGTTCCAACTGTTCTCCATGTAATTGTTTTTGTTATGTGTCGTTTATGTGATTTATCTTTCATTATTAAGAAGCTAAAAACCAAGGGTTTAAAAGGTTTTCTTTGTTATATAAAAGTGTTTTGTTTGTTTGATTAGAAACTATATCAATTCCAACTGCGTTACAAATGGCTTGCCCTGCAGCAGTATCCCATTCCATAGTTGGTGCAAAACGCGGATATACATCGGCGTTTCCTTCTGCAACTAGACAAAACTTAAGTGAACTGCCTTTTGAAACAATTTCTACATCATTACCTTTAGATTTTAAGTTTTCTATAAAGTCCAATGTTTCTTGATTCATATGTGAACGGCTTCCTACAACTTGAATTTGTTTTGTATTTCCTTGTTTTGGTAGTATTGGTTTTGCGTTTTCTAAAACATCTTCAATACCTGTATCATGAGAACTTAATTCTGCTTTATATCCTTTTTTATTTGCTACATCTGCAAAATATAAAACCTTCTCAGCTGGAACATAAATTACTCCTAAATTTGGTTTTCCGTTTGTAACTAAAGCGATATTTACTGTAAACTCTCCATTGCGCTTAATGAATTCTTTTGTTCCATCGACAGGGTCGACAATCCAACATGTTTTCCACTCTTTTCTAATATCATAATCAATTTGTTTATTTTCCTCGCTTATAATAGGAATTTGAGTAGGAATTAAATAGGAGTTGATAATGTCATTCGCTCTTTTATCGGCTTCTGTTAATGGCGATTTATCATCTTTATATTCTATATTAAATGCGGTATCATATACTCGCATGATAGCTTGTCCTGCTTTTAAAGAGGCTTTAATTGCTGTTTGAAGATGTTTATTGATTATTAACATACCAATTATAAATTGTTTTTAATCCTTCTTCTAATTCTATAGTATGCTTCCAGCCTAAATTATTAATCTTTGTTACATCTGTTAGTTTTTGCATTGTTCCATCAGGTTTGTCAGTA
>QMOV01000201.1 GCA_003650305.1 Bacteroidota bacterium
AAATTCTATTATGTCATCAAATAGCTCAGCTGTGCCGTTGACCATAATATCAGGTGAATGATAAATTTTATAAGTTATAGGTTTAGATGATAATGATTCTACGTACTCCTGTATTCCTCCAACCGTTTCTTTGTTAAGATTACCTAAAACATAAAATATCGTTGTAGATATATTACGGTTAATTGCATTTTGTAATTGCCTCATTAAGTAAGATGATACTACGGCATCAGATGGCTCAAATTGATAAAAATCATTTTTTGTAAGCTTATTAAATATATCCATATAATTTATACACTATATACTTATAGTTACATTACCTAATAATGTTTTGACACGCAATGCATCATTATAGTATATGAAATTAAATTCTATATGTTCTTCTTCCATTCTTCTAGTTCCTTAAGCTCACTCTTAAGAGATTTAATTTTAAATTCGATATCTTTAGCTGTTGGTTCAAAGTGAGTTCCCCAGCGTGTATTAATATCTAATACATCTTTATCAAATTTACTACCTGGCTCTAACCCAAGGTCATCGCACAAATCAAAAAAGAATCTTTTTATATAACTAAATTGATTCCTGTCATTTTCATTTGATTCATAAACATCAGTTGAAGTAAAATGTTCCCTACCTCCACCATGATTATCATCTATGACTTTTTTGATTACGCCATTTCTGGCAGATTCTAAAACTATCTTAATCATCTATGATCTTTCTTGTAATTTTAATCTTAGTTCTTTTAATGTTTTTCTTGCAACTTTTTTATCAGTATGCCAAGTAGATTTATCTTTAACCATTGTCATAGCAAACACTTCTCTTAATTGCTCAATCTCTTTATCAGTATATCCCTCTTCTTTCCACTGAGACATTTTAATAGATTCTAATTCTTCTAATTTTGCTGATAGCGCTTGGTCTGCATTCTCTAAATTTGCAGTATGAATTTCATTTCCTTTTTCTCTAGTCTTTTTACAAACTTCAAGCCAATCTTTTAATGATAATTTACTTTTCATTTTTAAAATTCCTTGATGTTTCATAGCCGCTCTTCTTTGGCGACGATTAGGTATAGTTTGATTTGCAGTCTCGCTCATATGATTAATTTTATTATATATTACTAGTTATAAAGTGTGTTATTCTCCTTTATACTTGCTCTCAATTAATGATTGTATACTATTATATAAACAGTCTAATATTTCATCTTCAGATAATTGATCGTTAATAAATGATTGCAATACATCATTAACTTCATTTCTATCAAAAGAAGTACTCATTAATTCGTAAACGGCTTTTTGTGGAATGTTTACTGGAAATTCTAAAAGAAGTTTTACTTTGTTGTTTTTCTTTTGTTTATCAAATAAAACTCTAATAGGGTTTGGTGTAGCATCTAAAGCAGGAATTGAAACCTCAGTTGGTAGCTTTTGTGCTGCTGATACATTTAACGGATCTGTTTCAGTAGATGTAGGGTTTACAAACTCACCAGCTATATCTTCATCTAATAGTTGAATAAATTCATCCTGTAAATCTTTTGCTAATCTACCACCTTCATTAAAGTTTATCCACTTATCATCAGTATCTTTAATAGTAACTACATCTCCTGATTTTTCTCCTTTTATCCATTGATAGTACACCTTCTCTTGTACTTTCTCGGTTTTATCTTTTTGCATTTGTTGTCTATTTATTATTATACTTTAAATATAATAATTGTTTAAGATCTATTAATTGTAAACATATTCTATTCGATACTTAATCATCCAAGGTTTATCAGAAGACAATGTAATACCAGTACCTCCAGTATCAACAACTTCAAAGGCAAATCCTAATTTATAGAACTCATCACGAGTCAATGTGAGAGTAGCTGTATCTAAAATAAAACTCCATGAATATTCTCCGAATGGTCCAGGAACTGTATTAGGTGATATCTGATATGTTTGAGCGTCCATAATTGTACCAGTAGGTTGATCTGTTGGTGTTGCAGGACCAGCAGTATTAGGAACTATATCAAATTTCTTAATTGCTATTCTAACTCTTCCTAGATAAGTAGGGTTTGATACTTGCTCTTGTAAGTATGCCATTCCAGTTACTCTTATAAATCCTCCAGTTAAATCATCAGCTGGTGTTGTGTTACCAATAAATGCAGCATCAATTAAATCTTCAGTATCAAAGGTATCTGTTTGAGCCGTCTGCATTTCATAGTATTTTTGAGTCGTTGCATCCGGTGAACCCCAGTTAGGAGCAAGACCACCTACTGCGTATTTACCACTGATAAAACTTCCATTCCAATCAGGTGCTCCAGTTCTATATCCTGAAAACCTATTCATCAATTGTACTGGGGCAGTTGCAGAGCCCGCCGGACCTGTAGCTCCAGTTGCTCCAGGATTACCTTGTGAACCTTGGTTACCTATGGCACCTTTATAACCATTCATACCCCAACCAAATACTGGTTGTGTATATGTTAAAATACCAGCACCACCTATATAAGTACCTTTTGTTAATTCTATACCACCATTAACTCCATTTGTAGTACTAATATTATTAGGAGCGAATGAATAATAATTTACTTTATCAGGATCTCCGTATTCCCATACTCTAACGAATGCAGTATTGTCAGATGCCGTTATTGTCGCAGTCCATGCAGAGTATACCGTATTACTATTTTGATAATCGATAGGATTACCAGATTGAGGGTCATTACCTGTAGCACTTAAATACATATTGACCTGACCGGCAGCAGGTTTCCAATTAGGTCCATCAATGTTTGCATCATTTGCACTAAAACTTCCAGTGTTAACATTGGCAGAAGTATATATTGTAAGGAATCCACCATAATCTCCGCGTGTACCTGTTGCACCTTGTTGACCTTGAATCCCA
>QMOV01000202.1 GCA_003650305.1 Bacteroidota bacterium
AATTGGTGAGTTCTTTTAATATTCTTATTATTTCTTCTTGTGCTTCGTATTCTAAATTATTGAGTTCACGAGTAAATTGTAAAGTCGTTTCTGGTTCAATATAAACGATGCTTCCTGTTTTGCTTCCACCCATTATTGCACCTTTAACTTTACGTCGGTACATCGCTTTTACAGCCAATACACGCTTGTTATCGACAACCGATTCTCGAATATCATCTAAATATTCCAAGTTTTGATAAGCATTTAAAGCAGTCGTAAAACTTTGATTGATTTTGCCTTTAATTGCGTTGATAGATTTGCGTAATTCATTAAGTAAAGCAGAAGCATTGTTTTTAATATCACCAAAACGGTCAACAACATCATCAATTTTTTCAATAATCATTTTTGTGACTTCAATATTTGAAGCATAAGTATGTAGTGAAGGATAATACTCTTCAAACTTTTTTAAGTATGTAATTATTTCGTTAGTGGTTAGTGATATTGAAACTAATTTTTTTAAGCTAAAAACTTCTAGATAGGTGTTTTCTATTTTTAAAAGTTTTAATTCTTTAGTAATTGGTTCAAACCCATGATTGGGTATGCGGTTATCGTTATAAAAGGAGGATAAATATTCGTTTGTACAATTTAATTCAGTAACTAATCCTTCCTTTGTTTTGTAAGGAGCAATATTAAGGACTTCATTTTTACCCAAAGCAGTCACACTGTATTCACTAACTTGCTGTAATACTGTATAAAACTCTAAATCTTGTAATGTTTTCTTGTGAATGTTAATCATAATATTTTCCTTGTAAAAGGAAATCTCTTTTAAAATGTAAAGATAAATATTCTAAATGAGAAGTAGAATTTTTGGAGTGACGCTTATCGGTTTGTATTTGATTAGTTGACGAGTAAAATCCGAAGGATTTTCTGAAATAGGAATCAAGCCATTTAAAGGTTACTAATTTAAGGTTTTGTACCATATCAAGCAATGGATTATAGCCGTTGTTGGCTTACATTTGAATCAGTTGTTGATTGAATCAGATTTTAATTCGTTTTTTGGTATTGAATCATGAATATTTTCTTTCATAATATTGACTTTAAATTTATTTAACTCCGAATCAAGTTCTTCCTTTGTTAAATATTCAGACTGTTGAACTTCAGATTTCGTAAAACTCTTTATAAAATCGATTCCACTATAAATACCTCCAAAAAGGCCAAATATTAATATTGGCCAAAAAGTTTTAACTTTCCAATTAGAAAGTAGAGTCTCATTATGTAATTTGTTTCTTTCTGCTTTTTTATCCTTTGATTCAATTTTTAATTTAGAAGATATTAATTTGAGTTTATTTTCCCCAATTTCGGTAATTAGCATTCCATGGTCATCAACAACTAAATCTTTATTTGTAAAATAATCTAGAATCTTTAGGTAGTCATCCCAACTAGAATAGGCTTTAATAAATGCATATAATTCTTTATAAGACAACTTATTTGGTTTGTGCTCCAACAATATGCTCAAAAGTTTATTTACAATTATTTTGTTCATTTCAAATGTATGCCAATGTTTGATATTGTCAGTTTTATACTCAATCAATTCCGATAATTATCGGAAGAGCACAGGATTGATTATATCAAACGATAAGCAAGTTAAAATTTATATTTAAAACAGTCAATACTTTCATTGCTTAACTTATTCAATATATTTAAACATTTATAATACTTTTGCTGTTATGAATGTAAACATACACCAAAGCTGGAAACCTTATCTTCAAGAAGAGTTTAATAAGCCTTATTTTAAGGATTTAGTAAACTTTGTTAAAGCAGAATATAGCAAACACAAATGCTTTCCGCCTGGAAAACAAATATTTAATGCTTTTGAGTTTTGCCATTTTGATGCGGTTAAAGTGGTAATTATCGGTCAGGATCCATATCATGGTGTTGGACAGGCACATGGTTTATGTTTTTCGGTTAATGAAGGTATTTCTCATCCACCTTCACTAATTAATATTTTTAAAGAAATTGAAAATGATTTAGGAGTGCCATATCCAAAAAACGGAAATTTAGATCGTTGGGCAAAACAAGGTGTTTTATTGCTTAATGCAACATTAACTGTTAGATCACATCAAGCTGGAAGTCATCAAAAAAAAGGTTGGGAACAGTTTACAAATGCTCTAATCGAACAGGTTTCAACTCATAAAAAAGATATTGTGTTTTTACTTTGGGGAGGTTTTGCAAAAACTAAATCGACACTTATTAATGAAGATAAGCATAGTATTTTAACTTCTGGGCATCCTTCTCCTTTAAGCGCAAACAGAGGCTATTGGTTCGGAAATAAACACTTTAGTAAAACTAACTTCCTGTTGGAGCAAGTTGGTTTGAAAGCTGTTGTGTGGTAATAGTAGTTGATCTTTTTCTAAAAATAAAAGACCTTTCAGTTTTAGGAATTTGTTTTCAATTTTTGTGCTATTTGATTTTAATGAGTTAAGGCTTGGTTATTTTTATACTTATTTTTTAGAAAATCTAATATTAATAGTATCTTTAAAACAAACAAATTATCATGGCAAAATCTAAAGACGCAAGAAAAAACGTAAAAAAAGAACCACTATTAACTGCAAAAGAAAAGAAAGCAGCTAAAAGAGCGAAGAAAGCAAATAGAGCTTAATTATTTTTGGTAATCTATAACTATAATAACTAACAAGAATCTTGTTAAATTACAGTTATGTACTCGACACTTTCAACCTTAAAAACACCAACAACGATAATACTCCAAAAAACGAAAACCCAATAAATAGAGGCAATACAGAATTGGTAACAAAACTGCCAATATAGTTTGCTATTGGTACTGCCATTACAGTAGAAACAAATCCATTTATGGCAGCT
>QMOV01000203.1 GCA_003650305.1 Bacteroidota bacterium
AACGTCATATTCCCATGATGATTTTGCGTGTCTAACTATAATTAATGTTTTCATGTAATATCGTTTAAATGCATATTTTATCGATAAAATGTTGCATTATTCCGTCTTAACGATTATTTTAGCAATTTAACATTTAAATTTGTGTAAGAATTAGCATATAGTTTGTTTTGTAACATAAATCAATGAATAATGACCCCAAATCTAATTCAATTTATTAATTCATTCACACCTATTATTGGTGTACTTCCCTCATTTAAAATTAGAATTATATCATTACAATTATCTTGTTTATGAAAATTTATTGATTCTAATAACTAAATAATTAAATTTTAATATCGCATAGCGAAAGATAATACAATATATAAAGGTATGAAAACAACAACTACTCTACTATTATTAGTTTGTTTTAATGTGTTAAGCACTTTTGGACAACAGAAATTAGAACTTTCTTTAAAAAAGGATACTGATAAAACAACTTCTGAAGCGGAACATGTTTATGTTATACAGGTTAAAAATGTATCGAACAATTCGGAAACGATTTATTTAAAAGCAAATAACACTTCTTGCAATCAAATTAATATTTCACAAGTAAATCTTACTCAAAAATTATTACAAACAAATAATTTGCGAATTGAATCAAATGAAATAACTCTTAAGGCGAAAGAGAGCTACGAATTTATGGTTAAAATATCTAGACCATTAAATACAAGATTAAATACATGGAATTGTACTGAAATAACTGCATCATCGAAAGACATGCGTTTATCAAGTAATTCACTAATAATAAAAACATTTATACCAAATCCAAAAGATTTTAATTAGACTTTACTAATTATTTTTTTTTAAACCTAAAATTGGGGCTTATGAAAACTGCTATTTATCATAATAAAATATTCAAATCGGCATTCCTCTTTGCATTTTTGCTTAGCGGTATTTTTGCTGTTGCACAAGTTAAAAAGGAATTTAAACCTAGGTATAAAAATACTATTAGGGGAAATATAACAATGATAGCCAATAATATGCTATCAAGAAACGCAACTACCGACTATAATGGAAATGATGGAAATCATGACTTTACAAATAACGTTTATGTCGACATAGATAATGATCCTAATACTTTTAACTCAAGTAGTGCTAATTTTTCTAACCCAGAGCCTTTAAATGATTGCTTATCTATAAAAAAAGTTTATTTATATTGGGCTGCTGCAGATAAAGAACAAAGTAATGGTGATGATAATCAACCCGATTGGAAATACGATGAAGTATATTTAATGCTTCCTGGTCAAACTACTTATAAAAAAATTAAAGGAAGTAAAATATTTAGAGGACGTGATTCTCATTTTAGTAACGATCCTTATATAGTTGTAAAAGAAATCACCCCTCAAGTAAAAAACCTTTCATCATTTTACGGTAAATATCAAGTTGCCAATGTAGAGGCAAAAATTGGAAGTTTAACATCCCATCCAAGTGGTAATACAGGAACATCTGGTGGCTGGCAAATTGTATTTATTTATGAAAGCCCTACATTAAATTCTAAAAGCATTACGTTATTTGATGGTTATGCACACGTAACTAAAGATATTAACAATTTTGATATTTTATTTGATGGATTTAGTACGATTCCTACTGGTCCTGTTAGTGCAAATTTAATAATAGGATCACTAGAAGGTGATAGAGATTTATCTGGTGATAAGTTACAAATCAAAAATACCAGTGGTAATTTTGTAGATATAGCAGCTCCACAAAGGTCTACTTCAAATTTTTTTAATAGCAGAATTACTTTAGGAAATTCTGATTTTATTGACAGAAGTCCTGCCAGTTTAAATACATTAGGCTTTGATGCAGCATCTTTTAATTTAGACAATCCATCAAATAGTATAATAACAAATGACCAAACAAGTGCTGTAGTTAGATTAACATCTAATCAAGAAACTTATGGTTTATATTTATTAGCATTATCTGTAGATGTTTTTGAGCCTTCTTTAAGACCTTTAAAATTAAATTTAGATACCGCTAATTTAACAGAGAACCCAGGAGGTGTAATTCCTTTTGAATTCCGTTTAAAAAATACTGGTAATGATAATGTTAGAAATTTAAAAATATCAGCTACTTTAGCTCAACAATTATCATTATTTACTCCTTTTACATTACCTGCAGGTATAACTTATACTTATAATACTACAACTAGAGTTTTAGAATTTTCAGTTGCAGATGGTTTATTAGATATAGGATCTCCTGAGTTGATTGTAGGTTTTAATTTAGAAGTAGCTAACGAATGCTATTTTTTAAATACTGACTGTAATTTAAACTTAGATATACAATTTATAGGATATTACAATGGTGTAATAAGTACTGATACTGTATCAACCTTATCATCTGAAGGTGTTGATGCTTGTGGTGTAGGAGATGAATTCCCTACAAAGATTATAATTACTCAACCTGTTGCTAATTGGAGAACACTACCTAATGCTCTAGATAGAACTATTTCATGTGATGATGCAGTTGGACTTGCTGTAGCTCAAAGCTTATTCCCCGAAGTAGATAAGTGCTTGTTTACTCTTAATAAAGTTTCTGGTGGATTTGTATCTTCCTGTGGTAATACTGGAACTTATACCAATACATGGACATTTACCGATGCATGTGGTGTAACAAGTGCTCCTTACGTACAAACCATTACTGTAATTGATACAACAAATCCAACATTTGTAGAAGCACTTCCTGCTGATGCAACTG
The DNA here is from genome assembly GCA_003650305.1 of Bacteroidota bacterium. Classification (GTDB taxonomy): domain Bacteria; phylum Bacteroidota; class Bacteroidia; order Flavobacteriales; family Flavobacteriaceae; genus PRS1. Next base: position 2,734 of record QMOV01000203.1, read on the forward strand.
TGGAATGTGATAATGTACCTGCTGCTGATACACTTACAGCTACTGATAACTGTGGTACTGCTTCAGTGTCTTTCGGTGAAGTGAACAATGCTGGTGCTTGTCCTGGTGAATATGAA
>QMOV01000204.1 GCA_003650305.1 Bacteroidota bacterium
AAAAAATGCGATTCTTATTATTAATTGTGGAAGTACAATGTCGGGGATATTAATTAACACATTTAATAACATGTATGTACCAGCACTCATTAATCCACATAATGCGCCGTACTTTACCCAGTCCCTGCTTAAATTATTTTTCATGTAATTCTGATTTTAGTCATTTTAATTACTCACAACGGATTTGTATATGCTTTCGTTGCGATTTTAAAGTTAATGTTTTTCAGTTTAACTAGATGTTTTTTTGAAAGAAACTCTTCCACTTAACCAACATCCCGCAATTAATTATACACGGTGTTGTACTTTCGTTATTTTATCAAAATGAAACTATTTAGGTGTGATTGCTTGTTCAATTAACTATTTAACACGTCCATAAGCGGATTTCTCAAACAAATGTTCATTCGATATTAATTTTGCGATTGATAAATTTTGCCTTGATAACGTAAGAATTTAATCATTATCTAAATAATCGTTTATGGCTTTATGACATTCGGTTAAGTAACTATTAGTGCGGCTCATACTATTTTTAGAATAATTGAGCCAACCTATATACTCGATCAAATAATTTGAAAACTTCATATTATTAATAAAAGCATCTCGATTAGGCTTATAATTTAATTTTGGAATTTTATAGGAACCTATAGGCTCGGAAGTTGCACTTAAATCAAGATATGATTTGAAATATGAATCAATGGTTTCGAGATAGATTTTAGTGACGCCTTCATTTGATTTAGTAAAAAATTTATATTGTGATTCAATTTTTAATATTTTATTTTTCAATTCTACGTCTGTAATATTTTTAATACTACCTGAATTAATAAAATCATCCAATGCCGATTCTGGCAAATATCCAGGTGTGCTCAAATAAACATTTTTTGGTAATAAATTTATTATACTATCATGTGGTTCTGTTTCATTTTGAGAAGCTAATTTTGTTAAGTAAATATTTGTTCTTCCCATTATATTATCAGAAATATCAATACTATTTTTGAGATAAGTTATATTGCTTTGTATTTCAAGATTTAATGCCTCGAGATATAATCGTGTTTGGGCCTTATTTTTATTGTTTTCATTCCAATTATTAATACTCAATGCAATTAAAATACCAATAACTACAAGTACAATCTCACCAATAGCATATTTAAAATACTTCCCTGTTTTATTTTCTTCCATAAGATTGTAGCGTATTTTCCTAAAGAATTTAATCATAGTGATTCTGTATTTCAATAATTATATCATTCATTAGGTCTTCAATAGTTTTTTTTAGCTCTAATGTTTGCTTAATTCCTCCATTTCGTAATAGCATTATATGTCTCAATATATTTTTAAACTCTTGATCGTCCATTAATTCACCATAGTTATTAGGTTTTGACGTTTTTGGAGATGATAATCTAATATCTGTAAAGTTTTTAGAAAAAAAAGGTAATACCACTGCCATATTGTAATTCCATTCTGATTTATCTTGGTCATTGGTTAATAATTCGAGATCATATTCAAATACCCTAACAATTCTTTGTTTAAGGGAGTCATTAGAAAGAAGTTCAACACCTTTATTCTTTAAGGTCATGTAGGCAGAGTAGTTAAAAAATGGACTTTCCCAATTGTCCAATACTGCAAAGTGTATGTCTAATGAATCATTATAAGGTAATTTTTTGTCATAAAACTCATTTATTATTTCATAGCTTTTAATCACATCATTATTATACTCGAGCATTAAATTAAGTTGTACTATGTTTTCATTTAAACTGCTTTTTATTTCCTTCAACATTGTAATTTCCTGGTTATGATATTTTCTTTCTTCATTCCAATTATTAATACTCAACGCTATCAATATCCCAATTACAACAAGTGCAATCTCACCAATGGCATATCTAAAGTATTTTACTGGCTTATTATCATCTGCTAATTTTTTACGAGTTTTTCTGAAGAAGTTAATCATGAATAGTTAGTTAGTAGCTTATAAAGATAGAAAGAATATAATTGAATGTTTTAAGCCTTACACATCGACCAATTAGAACGTTTTATAGTGGAATAAGTATTAAATCTAAAAACAATTAACAATTCATCCTATAACTATTACAGTTCAGGAATTAAAAAAAAGAAAACATAAGTATAGTACATACTTTTGAAAAATAAATCAAACAAAAACTAATAAGGTAATTATGAAAACCTTTAGAACATATAAAAACAACCAAAAAAACAATATTATGAACCGATTAGCTTTATTATTTAGTGTTTTATTTGCAATAAATGCAACCGCTAAAATTAACAATGATTCTCTTTATTTAAATTTAGATTATATAAATGTAATTAGTGAAGAGAATGAATTAGAAAAATCACTTTTTGTAAACGTTGAAGATTCAAGCTTTGAGAATTTTGATATAAATTCTATTGAAGTAATTGAATTAGAAGAAGAAGTAGAATTTAATTTTAATCCAAAAAATTATTTGCCAGAAGGCTTTAATGCACTAAAAGGAAAACATGATTTAGATTGGAATACTATTGAGTTAGTAGAACTTGAAGAAGAAGTAGAATTTAATTTTAATCCAAAAGATTATTTACCTAATAATTTTAACCCATACAAAGGAAGCATTCTAATAATGCAGTAGCTTGTCTTTATTAATTTGTAAAGATTTAAAACAGATTGTTAAGCCAGTAATTAAAAAACCACTGGTTTTTTGTTTTATCAATCAAATAAAAAAGCACCTCATAATTGAGGTGTTTTTTATGAACTTTGTAAAACAGAAACACAAATATCATTCAAAAATAACTTTTATTCATTTTTTTTAATATAGTTAGATGACTGACAAGCAGTGTATAAGTGTTAAAATTTG
>QMOV01000205.1 GCA_003650305.1 Bacteroidota bacterium
TCATTAAAGTAAAAGTAGCAGGTAGTGAAAAGGAGTTTCCTTTCATCTTTGATACAGGAGCTCAAACAGTACTATTAGATTCATTGTTAAATGAAATAGGTTCTGAAAATTATCAAAGCTTTTCTTTTTCAGATAAATCAGATGGTGCGGAACACGCTTTCAATAACGAACTTATTTCACTTCATCAATTGAGAATAGGTGAAGTAGAATTCAACGATATTGGGGCGATTTCAGCAAAAAATTCAAAATGGGGAATGTTAAATTGTGTTTCGTCATATGGAATAGTAGGGTATAATATACTCCAAACCTTTTGTACTCAAATAGATTATAAAAAAAGAGAAATAACACTGACTGATAATATAGAAAAATTGCCAAATTATGGCCAAATTCAATGGATAGATTATAAACCATCCATTAAGCAAGAAACACCAATAATTAAAGCTGCAATAAACGACAGTATTAAATTAGATTTATTTTTTGACACAGGAAACAGTGGTGGAATCAATTTGAACTCAAGTAAATTATATGACATATTTGTTCGAGGAGAATCCGCAAACACGTTAAAATACTTCTCTAAACCATCTATTCGTATAAGAGGGGAAAATGATGAAATTAAAGAATCCATCGTTTTAAATACTTCAAACGTTACCATTGGAGATATTATTTCTAAAAATATTAATATTGGAATTAGTAATGTGCCTGGAAGGGAGTTTGACGGTCTTATTGGAAACAAATTTTTCGAAAATTTCATAATTACTTTGGACTACAAAAACAAACGAATTGGTTTTATTCAGCAGCAAAATATGGCTCCTGATAATAGTACTTTTGGAGTTAGTTATGTAGCATCTAAAACTAAAATAACTGTTTCATCAGTTTTTGAAAATTCAGAAGCGTATAATTTGGGAATCAGGTCTGGTAATGAGTTGTATTCAATTAATGGAATAAAAGTATCTGATTTAAATGATGATGACTTTTGTAAAATTTACCGAAATGAATACCAATTTCAAGATTCACAGGATAGCATATTAACACTTGAAATTTTAAAGGACGAAAAGGTTATTGAATATGTATTGAATAAGTATAAGAAATTCTAAACGATTTTGAAATAGAAATAATAAACACCAGTGGCTAACAAAACCTATAAGTAATGCGGGGTTTGTCGTAAATTGAGAGATTATGGAAGTAATGAAGTTTAGTAGTAAAATAAAAGCAAAGTGCTTCGGAGACCCGCACTACGCACATAGCCAAATCGTTACCAAGCATATTAAAATTCAGCATTGAAAATGAAAACATATAAATACTTATTTGTACTGACATTTGTAGCATTGTTTATCACATCATGCACATACCAGCAAAATGATGATAAGAAAACAAATTCATCGTTGTTAACAAACCAATATCTAGGTCAAAAGCCTCCAGGTATTACTCCAGAGCTTTTTGCTCCCGGAATTGTTTCAACAATATATCACGAACATAGCGCTCCTAACTTTTCTCCAGATGGCGCAATACTTGTTTATACTTTAACATGTGAACATATACATGTTATTATGGAAATGAAATTAGAAAACGGAAAATGGAGTATACCAAAACCTGTTCCATTTTCAGGCAAATATGATGATGATGGACATGTATGGTCAAATGACGGTTCTAAACTTTATTTTCGTTCTAGAAGACCATTAAATGATACATTAGATAATAAATACCATAATTGGGTAGTATCGAGAAATGATACCGGCTGGCTTGAACCTGAGCCAAATAGTTTTAGCGCATATTCATTTTCAAAAACAGGAATGAATTATTGTTACTTTGAGAATAAAGAAACTGGTTGGGATATTTTCAAATCACAAAAGATAAATGGTTATAGAGATTACATTAAACTAGACACAAATATCAATTCAAAAGATACCGATGCAACACCATATGTTTCTAAAGACGAAAAATATCTAATATTTGCTTCGAAGGGACGTGATGATGCAATAGGGATTATGGATTTATATATTAGTTTTAAAAAGGACAATGGAGTCTGGACTAAAGCAAAAAACATGGGTGAACCAATCAACACCATAGGACATGTATCAAGATTTCCAAGAGTATCACCTGACGGAAAATATTTGTTTTATTGGAGTAATATAAAAAATGATCAAACAGCTATTGATTCGTTAAGTATGATTGAAGAGACATTAAAAATATATAGTCCATGGAGACCCGAAAATGGAAAGGATGGAGATATTTATTGGATTGATGCAAAAATCATTGAACAATTAAAGCCAACTGATCTGAATTATTAGCAAAAACGTTTGGTAACAACGGCTATAAAGAATAAGGGTTTCAGCGCTGAGTTGTGAGGATAGTATAAGAAATTAACAACGCCAAAACTATGTTTTGGTTAATAAAATATTTAAAATTGGTAAAACAAAGTTTTTGGCTATGTATAAATTTGTGAGTTCAGCATTTTATAGATACAACCCTCACGCCACATAGCACAGACGTTAGCCACAAGCAGAAAATACGAAAATGGAAGAAAATGATAAACCAAGACTTTCGAGATTAACTGCTATTATTACTCAGTTGCAGTCCAAAAGACTTATTACTGCAAAACAACTTGCTGAAAGGCATAATGTAAGTATAAGGACAATTTACCGAGATATTCGAACTCTCGAAAGATCGGGAATACCCATTGTAACGGAAGAAGGTAAAGGTTATTCTATAATGGAGGGGTATCACCTTCCCCCCATTCTATTTACAGAAGATGAAGCCAATGCCTTAATTACTGTGGAACAGTTGGTAATTAAAAACAGAGATGAATCTTTAAGCGAAAATGTTTCTAGTGCCA
>QMOV01000206.1 GCA_003650305.1 Bacteroidota bacterium
GGAATAAATATCATGGAACTAATCACAATTAAGCGTTTATTTAAAGTTTGCTCAGAAAATAAATATATAGCATTACGTACTAAAGATAATTATAAAATTACCATTAATTGTGAAATTATTAATCTATATCAAAATAAAGATGTTGATAGGAATAGTTTAAATAAAACACATTTTATTAGTTGGCGTAAATGTTCATTTTCTGAATATATAAGCAATAAGGTTCCTTTTCTTTTATAGTAAAAAAATAGGTTAATCAATTAATTATTACTATCTTTACTAAACATTAATCGTACGGGGATTAATCAAAAACATTGGCGAAAGCCTAAGTCCATTTTGATAGCTCGTACCTATCGATTTGGACTTTTTTTATATTAATAATATGCGTTTAGAAACATTCTTACAAAAGAAACAGAAAAGAACTGTTAAAACAGGATTTGAAGTTGATGAAAATAAATTAAATCCTGCATGCTTTGCAGCTCAAAAAAAGGTGATAATTGATGCCTTATCGGCTGGCAGATATGCTATATTTGCTGATACTGGGTTAGGTAAAACTTTGATGCAATTAGAGTGGGCACGACTAGTCTTAAAACATACAGGTAAGCCTGTATTGATATTATCACCGCTTGTTATTGTTGATCAAACTATCAATGAAGGAAAAAAGTTTAGTGTTGATGTTGATCATTTAATAGATGCACCTGAAAACAAGATTTATATTACAAATTACGAACAATTAAAAAATATTGATTGCTCTGTGTTTAGTGGTATTGTTCTAGATGAAAGTTCAATTCTTAAAAACTACAATGGAGCGACAAAACAATTAATAATTGAAAACTTTAAAAACACACCTTTCAAATTGGCCTGTACTGCTACGCCGTCACCGAATGACGAATTGGAGCTTGGTAATCATTCTGAATTTTTAGGTGTAATGACATCGCAAAGTATGCGTTCCATTTTTTTTACAACTGATAAAAGTCGAGATAAAGGTAATAAATACCGTCTTAAAAGGCATGGTATTAAAAAGTTTTATAAATGGGTAAACAGTTGGGCTGTAATGTTTTCAAAGCCTACGGATTTAGGCTTTAATGATGATGAGAGGTATAATTTACCACCTCTAAATATGATTGAGCGAATGGTAAAAGTTGAAATGACTGATTTTGAGAATGGGCAATTATTTAAGAATCCTAATGTTTCAGCTACAACTTACAATAAGGAATTAAGGAATACATTAACTGAAAGAATGGCAGAAGTTGCCAAAATAGTTAATGAAGAAAGACCAAATGAAACTTTTTTAATTTGGGTTAATCAGGATGCCGAAGGTAAAGCACTAAGAAAGTTAATACCTAAAGCCGTCGAAGTAAAAGGAAGTGACAAACCAGAAACTAAAACTAAAAACTTATTAGCTTTCGCAAATAATGAAATTAGGGTATTAATTACTAAAACAAAAATAGCAAAGTTTGGGCTAAACCTGCAGTATGTGAAAAATGCTAATATGATTTTTGCAAGCTTAAATTTTAGTTTTGAAGGAATATATCAAGCAATTAGAAGGATGCTAAGATTCGGACAATTGAATCAAGTTAATGTTTGGTTAATTACAATTGCAACAATGGCAAATGTTAAGAAATCAATCAATAATAAAGAGGCAAAAGATAGTCAGATGCGCGAAATGATGATCAAAACAATGAATGAAAAAGAAGATTATCAAATTAAGCCGATTAAAAGGAAGGAAGTTAATAATGATAATTATTTGGCCGTAAAAGGTGATTCAATGGAATTAATAAAAGAAGTAAAAAGTAACTCTATGGATTTTACTTTTTTCAGTCCTCCATTTTCAAATATGTATGTATTTTCAAATGCCATTCAAGATTTAAGTAATTGCACGGATTATGACGAATTTATGGAACATTTCGAATTTATTGTTCCTGAGCTACATAGAATAACTAAAGATGGTCGTATGGTTGCAATGCATGTAATGCAGACCACAACACTAAAGGGCGCAGATGGTTACTACTCGATAGTTGACTTCAGAGGTGATTTAATAAGAATGTTTCAAGAGCACGGGTTTTATTTTCATGCGGAGGTTACAATCAGAAAAGATCCTCAGCTTGCAGCAGTCAGAACAAAGAATCATCAATTAATGTGGGGCACAACAAAGAAGAACTCACTCAATAATCGACCTGGACTTGCAGATTATATAATTGTATTAAGAAAAGGTAAGGAGGTTGATTTGGAGACGCAAGTAAATAGAGGTATACCATTCAATATTTGGTGTGAATATGCGGAGCCAATATGGCCAGACATTAACGAAAGTGATACAGTAAAATATAGAGATGCAACGGGCGAAGGTGATGAAAGACATATAACACCTACACAAATAGAGCCTATCAGACGATTATTAATGATGTATACAAATGTAGGTGATACTTGTTATACTCCATTTTCAGGCAGTGGTACCGAGCTTGCAGAGTTTATAAAGGCGGGTTGCTATGGTATTGCACACGAATTAAAAGATAGTTATTTTGAAAAAACAATTAAAACCGCTAATGAAGCAATAGTAAATAAATCACAACTTGAAATCTGGTAAAATGGAAAAGGAAAAATTAGATTATTATACAAGTCCAATCGGAGTAACGTCTCAGTTTCGTTTTTGTGGTAACAGTTTTAGGATTGACACTTATAAAGGGTGTACTTTTGGTTGTAGCTATTGTTTTATTAACAATAGACACGAAAACAGTCCGAAGATGGGGGATAGATTGGATATTGTTAAACCTGCTAATATTAATCAAATAAATAGATTGTTTCAAAATGTTATAATTAAAAAGCAAAAAAATA
>QMOV01000207.1 GCA_003650305.1 Bacteroidota bacterium
CCGATTCTAAAGATCCTTGAGGAGTGGTTTAGAAATAGACCGATGAGAAGCTTATCCTTTATTGGATGGGCTTTTTTTGTTTTAGGCTATTTCTTCTAAAAAGACACCTATTTGACCTAATAAAGGGTGCAAAAAAGGCGCCCTATTTTTGCAAAAGGTGTCCCATTTAATTATGGTTCAATTGAAGAAAGAGTTATCTTTAAATAAAATAATCTGATAGATTTAAAATCAATACTCAATGAAACCTTTTTCCAAAATTGCATCGATTATTTTAGCCATTATTGCTCTTTTACATCTCGCACGGGTCTTACTGCAAAATGCAGTAATGGTTGATGACGTTTCAATACCAATGTGGGTAAGTATAGTTATCTTTATTGCAGCCACCATTTTGAGCATGGGGTTGTGGAGAGAATCAAAATGAATAAATAATAATACTTATGGGTATCAATTCGGCGCCCTATTTCTTTTCTAGATCTTTAATGACCGTGTTTACTGGGTTAACAGAGTTAGGTTCGGGTCTTGGCAGGACCTGTGTAAGAAAAAGAGGAACTTATTAAACTTGAAAAAGACACGATAACGGTTACGAAATGAGCCCATTTTAGATGAAGATGAAATCTTAACTATTTCGATTTCCTAATCATGAATTTTGTAGCTTTACGAATTACCGTATAAAATAACGACTATGAAAACTTTAATTTTTGCAATTAGAAAAATAACAGTAATACTGATATTATTAACTTTAGGCGTAACAGTTTCTTGTAAAGAAGAATCCAAAAAGAAAGAATCTACTACCAAGACTTCAACCAGTACCACACCAAAACTTTCTAAAGACAACTCTTCAGATTCAAAAGGAGATATTGCGTTAAACCCAGCACATGGTCAGCCAGGACATCGATGTGATATTGCAGTAGGAACTCCTTTAAATTCAGGGGATATCAAACTAAATCCTGCCCATGGTCAGCCAGGACATCGATGTGATATCGCAGTAGGAGCTCCTTTAAATTCAGCATCAGTAATCAGTAGTGATAATACTCAAAGTGGCTCTCCTGTGATCAATTCAGGGGATATCAAACTAAATCCTGCCCATGGTCAACCTGGACATCGTTGCGATATTAAAGTAGGAGATCCTCTGTAGTTTGTTTAAAATTATTAAGATTTGAAGGCCACATACTGTTGTTTTGTGGCTTTTTTTCTATTTAAAATTAGCGTTTTGAATAAGCTCTTATTATTAATTCAAAAAGAATGGTATTTTATTTAATTAAATCTTGAAAAAAGATTGATTAATTTTTTATAGAATATCATCCTATCTGTTCACGTGCATAGTATCTATAGTGAACTTCATTCCGTAGGTTTTAATAAATAAAAAGGTTAGCAAAAGTTGGCATTTCTTAAACCTTAGAAATCCCCATTTAGCACCTAAAAAAGGGCATCTATTCGGTGCCCTTTTTCTTTTCTAGATGTTTAATGACCGTATTTACTGGGTTAACAGAGTTAGGTTCAGGTCTTGTTAGGACTAATACTTAAATATTTATAGATTTTGATAGATAAACAATACCTTTAGTAATGATATAACAAGTTATGTGGTATTAAATCAAACTATTATAAATGAAGTCTTTAAAAATGATAAAATTTAAGAATCTATTTTTTGGACTTATTGCCTTCCTTTCGATATCCTGTTCAGATAATGACTACGAAAAGAGGGCAAACGCTTTATTAATTGAATTAAATATTAATGAACAAACACCAATAGACAGTATTTTATGTAAAGTGGCTGAACATTTTGATATACCAGGGATAACTGCAACGGTAACTAATCAAGATTCAATCATTGAAAAGAGTGTATATGGAGTTATAAATTCTAGATTTGATGAATTGCTAACTTTTGAAAAGTGTTTTGATATATATTCTATTTCAAAATCCTTTTCTGCGCTAATCATCATGCAATTAGTTGAAGAAGGTTTTCTGAATCTAGATGATGAATTGAATACAATATTTCCCGAACTTTCAAAAAACATACATAAAGATTATAAAGCGGCCACATTGGAAGATTTACTAACACATCAATCGGGCCTCTCTCGAAATGGCAGGCATATCAATGAAACTATTAGACCAATATTTAAAGGTACCCTCATGGATCGAAGAGAACAATTTACATTGTGGATCCTGGATCAAAAATCAAACAATACTATGGGAGAATTTAATTATTCTAATGCTGGATTTGTCATTGTTGGAGCCGTTATTGAAAAAGTAACAGGAAACTCATTTGAAAATGAAATTCAAGATAGGATATTCTCACCATTAAAAATGAAATCTGGAGGATTTGGCTGGCCAGTTGAAAATGCAGGTGATTTTGCGTATGGACATATTAGGGATAATCGGAAAGTAGTTCCTGTCAGATATGCCGATTGGTATTTATATGGATTGGCAAATCCTGCTGGGGGGATTCATATGTCAATAAATGATCTTTCTGTTTATACAAGAGAGCATCTGTTAGGATTAAAAGGGAAATCTAAATTGCTCAAAAGGGAAAGTTTTGAAATCATGCATAAAATTGAAGGGGTTTGTGGTTTAGGTTGGTATAATAGTGTATTCCCTACTTATAAAGGCAGTGAGGTTGGTGGCACGGACGATGGATATAGGTCAGAAATATTTATTTCGACCCAGAAAAATATTGGTGTAACAATTCTCACTAACATAAATGACAGAAATGATTGGATTGCATGTAAGACTATTAAATTAGCGATGTTAAGAAAATACTAAATAACACCACAAAACAATGTATAAAAGAAATTACAAACAGGAAGC
>QMOV01000208.1 GCA_003650305.1 Bacteroidota bacterium
AACTTTTGGGGGGCAGGTCATTGTTAGCAGATATAAACCCATTGAGAACTTATTTTAATCTATCTGAAGCTTTCCACCTATCAAAAAGGTCAAGCCATTTTTCAGCTGCTTTAGCTGAATATACAAATTGGCCATTTTGTATCAAGTCATTAATAGTGGAATCTTGAACTTTTTGTGACCATTGATAAAGTGCTCCGATAGCTGCTCCTATTTCTTTTCCTGTTTTCTCCGATGGATAAGCAATAATTTTTTCAATTTTCCCATTTTTTACGACTAAAACGGTTGGGTCATGAACTAAATCGGTAATATCCATGGCTCCGAACCAATCGTTATTTTCAACAATTCGACAAAATACGGTGTCTTCTTTTGAGGTTATGGATTCCAATTTTAAATTGCTATTCAAAACTGCATCCCATTCTTCAAGAGAGCGCATTTCACTCAACCCCTTTTTTATCCATACACCTTTTAATTCAATTGCAATGTTTTCTTCATAAAAGGTCAAAGCATTTTCGATATCATGGGCATTATGTGCAGTGATATATGATTTAACCACTTCTTGAGTCTTTTCTTTGGAGCAGGAAATGATTGTTAACAGGATAAAAATGAAGAAAATATTTTTTTTCATGTAACTCTCCTTTTGTTTATCGTTTGGCACCATACCGAGTCCCAATTAGGCGTACGTAATTATAATTCGTAAATATTATATGTTCAAGACTATATCATAATACATTTATATACAAATAAAAAATCATCTACCGTGTGAAGACAGAGCTAATTAGATTTTTACCGATGGTAAATTAAATATTTCTACCTTCTGCATCCATAAACAGTATGTCTCAAAACTCGTCGCTTTTGGTACACCCCAATTAGGCAGTTTGTTTTGGGATACGTTTTTGGGACTAGCAGCGTATATTATTTTATCAAAACCGTATCAACATAATAAAGTAATCAATTAATTATTGAGCCATTTCCAACTTTAAGCGTTTAAAGGAAAATACAGTAATTATCGCAAAAGTAAGCGCTACTGATGCAATTATAATAAACTGCTGATTAACTCCATCAATGAAAATATTATGTTTTAAAATCGCTTCTAATTTTTCAATATTTTGCATTCCCCACAAAAACCCTACAAAATCTATTATTGTGTGAAATATTATTCCGGGGATTATAGAATTAGAGAAATAAGCTAAATAGCCCCAACCCAATGAACCTAAAATAAAGAGCGGCCATACGGGTAATGGAAGAAAATGTATAATTGTAAAGACTATAGCAACAACAGAAATTGATATAAATACAGAATGTCTTTCTTCTATTATTTTTTGTGCATACCATCTCCAGGCAGTTTCTTCAACAAATCCAGTAATTAGAGCAGCTATAAATATTAATGAAATACCCGTCAGCATGGGAATTGATTTTAATGCTGATAACAATTGGACTTGGTGTAAAGGTACTTCAGTAAGAAAATAGCCAACCAAACCAAAAGCTATTAGTGTAATTGAAAATGGGATGCCTGATATGTATGCCCATTTCTTAACATTTGGTTTAATATTATTTGATCGAGAAAATCTCTGGCGTGAAGCAGAAGTCGGAAATGGTTTGCCTTTTCCTGAAACAAAACTCCAAAATAACCAAGTGTATATCAGTCCAATTGCAAGTGCCCATGGAATAGTAGGTAGAAATTCAATATTTTTTTGAATTAGAAAAAACAATGGCATTACACCAATGACCTGAACAGTTAATCCTATTAGAATGCCTTTAATTATTGCTGGTACTTTATTCCAAGTTTTGATAAAAATATTCTTCATTATCTTATCTCCTTATTAATTGATATAATTCTATCATGCAGTAGTAAGTGATAGAGTGGATTTATATTGATCGACTAGCGGACTACTATGCAAATATTCTTTATAGAAATGTTTCAATTCCAATACGATATTTTCGCTCGATTCGCCGGAGTTTATTGTGTTGCTAATACGACTTAACACGTATTCATGCAAATAGCCACTGCCTAGAACTATGTTAAGGTAGCTACTCTTGCTCCAAATAGCTTGTAAAACACCGCTCCCCTCTTTTTCTAAAAACGAAATTAGAAATTGCTTATCATCGCTAATAATATTACACCAATCGCAATTCCAGTTTAGAGGTTGGGCTTTGGAACCAGGAACGACAACGTGGCATCCTTTCAGGTTTATCGGTTCATAAGTTTTAACAAGAACTTTCAGTCCTTCAGCAGCTCTCTCCTCCAATAAATCCTTGAAAATACTCATCGGATAGGGAAATAAATCAACCATAATTATCTGGCTGGCCTTGCGAATCAACTGCATTCCTTTCTCGAATACCTGGTCAATCTTGTCAATCTGAAAGATTCCTTCACGAGGTGTTTTTGCCGCATATTTTTTTAACTGCCCCTCAATAACTGTGCGATTATTTTTGAGATTTTCTTCTTGTAATTTGAAATACTCTGCAATTGGGAGCGGAATACATTCTTTGGATTTTTTTGAATCATCAATGATAATGGCACCTTTTTTCTGGAGCGTACCAAGAGCCTTATAAGTATTTGCTACTGGTTTACCGATAAGTTTTGCGATTCTATAGCCGGTAGCCTTGGTTTCCTGTAAAAGGGCCAGGTAAATTGTAGACTCCAGCCTGCTAAAACCGATTTCTTTTAATAATTGGATTATATTATTCATATCCTTCTTTTGATATTAGTAGCACATTGCTACTAATAAGATACGATATTAATATGATTGAAACAATACTTATTATTATTAAAAAAA
>QMOV01000209.1 GCA_003650305.1 Bacteroidota bacterium
ACATATTAAATTAACTTATATAAAATCTGAAGTTCCTCAAGTTATTTATTTAATTATGAAGCTACATGATTTGGATGAAATAGTAATTTCAGCATCAAAATTCGAACAAAGTAAAAGAGAAGTCCCTCAAAAAATAATGAGTATTAAAACCAAGGATATCTCATTTCAAAACCCACAAACTAGTGCAGATTTATTAAAAAATACAGGCCAAGTCTTTATCCAAAAAAGTCAATTAGGAGGAGGCAGCCCTTTAATAAGAGGGTTTTCTACTAACCGATTATTACTCTCAGTTGATGGAGTGAGAATGAATAATGCCATTTTTAGAGGAGGAAATGTGCAAAATGTAATTTCCATAGATCCATTTACTATCCAAAATACTGAAATATTTCTTGGAGCAGGTTCTGTTATTTATGGTAGCGATGCTATTGGAGGCGTAATGAACTTTTATACTAAAAAGCCAGAATTGTCGGAGTCAGATTCATTGTTATTTAATGCAAACACTATTTTACGATATGCAAGTGCTAGCAATGAAAAAACTGGACATATAGATTTTAGTATAGGGTTTAAGAAATGGGCTTTTTTGACGAGTGTGAGTTACACCGATTTTGATGATCTAAAAATGGGAAAATATGGATCTGACGAATATTTGAGACAAAAATATGTAGAAACTACAAATGGAGTAGATAATATTGTTAGGAATAAAAACCCTAGGATTCAAAAATTTACAGGATATAATCAAATAAATTTTTTAGAACAAATACATTACAAAGCCGATAATACATTGCGTTTTGATTTAGGATTACATTATTCTGCAACTTCAGATTATCCAAGATACGACAGACTTATACGTTATAATGGAGATGAGTTAAGATCTGCCGAGTGGTTTTATGGGCCACAACGATGGTTTTTAGGAAATTTTCAAATAACCAAATTCAGCAGTAATTCTAATTTGTACGATAAGATTAAAGCAACTATGGCATTTCAAAACTTTCAGGAAAGCAGAATTGATAGAAATTTCAATTCAGAAATAAGACGCACTAGAAAAGAAAATGTAGATGCTATTTCTGCTAATTTAGATTTTGAAAGAGCCCTTTCCGAAACCTCTAAATTATTTTATGGAGTAGAGTATATTTATAATACAGTAGGCTCTAAAGGCGAAGAGGAAAATATCACTAGCAACACAACACAAGCTATTGCTTCGAGATATCCTGATGGTTCTACTTGGCAATCTTTAGCAGCTTACATGAGTTATAAATTTAAGCCAAATAAAAAATTTACCTTACAATCAGGAGTTAGATATAACGCTATTTTTATTAAAGCAGATTTAAATGAAAATAACACCTTTTTAAGCCTTCCTTTTAATGATGCACATATTAATACAGGAGCAATTACAGGAACTGCAGGAATTAGTTGGGCTCCAAATGATATATTGCATTGGAAACTAAATGCATCAACCGCGTTTAGAGCTCCTAATATTGACGATATAGGTAAAATTTTTGATTCTCAACCTGGCTATGTAGTTGTACCCAATGCAAATTTGAAATCAGAATATGCTTATAATGGAGAACTAGGCTTAACCTTAAATTTTAATGAAATTGTAGTAATTGATTTAGCAACATATTATACATATTTAGATAATGCTTTAGTACGAAGAGATTTTAATGTTAATGGAGAAACCGAAATTATTTATGATGGTGAATTAAGTCAAGTACAAGCTATACAAAATGCTTCAAAAGCTTGGATTTATGGTTTTGAAGCAGGACTGAAAATTTCTTTTTCAGATTATTTTAAATTAACTTCGCAGTATAGCATAGTTGATGGGATGGAAGAAGATAATGGTGTTGAAGTACCGATTAGACATGTTGCACCAAGTTTTGGAAATACTCATTTTATTTTCGAAAAGAACAAACTAAAATTTGATGCATATTTAGACTATAATGCTGAATTATCTTATAATCAATTGTCGCCTTCTGAAATTGATAAAGCATATTTGTATGCTAAAGATAAAAATGGGAATCCTTTTGCACCTTCTTGGCATACTGTAAATTTTAGGTCACAATATCAAATAAATAAAGAAACATCAATAATTGCAACATTAGAGAATATTACAAACCAACTCTATAGACCTTATTCTTCAGGAATTTCTGCTCCAGGAATAAACTTAATTTTAGCTTTAAAATATAGTTTTTAAACTACTTTCTTTTTATGGCTTTTTTTGTGATTACAAAGCCATTACTTAATTCAACTTTAGCAATATAAGTAGCATGACTTAAGTTAGATAAATTATATGTAATTGAATTGCCATTAGCTTCCAATTTATATATTGTTCTACCTAATAAATCAATTATTTCAATAGATTTCATTTCTAGTGGACTGGATAATTTAAATTGAACATTTCCATTACTGAACTCAATAATAGATAAAGAATCACTATTAATGGTAAGCTCTCCTAAAGAAAGTGCATTTTCGTTAAATACAATTTCGAAACGATGGTTAAACTCTCCAACTTCCGATGTAAAAGCATAGTCGTTTAAAGACAAATCGTGCAAAACATTTAACAGGTTATCTTTTAGATAAATAGTATTATTGTTTAAAAACTCGCCTTCTAGTTGAGCAATTGAGAATTTGTAAAGCGTAGCTACTTCTATAAGTGTTTTAAATCCAAGAGAGATAACTTCATCACTACACAGACTATTAACATCTTTTCCTTGAATTGCAAACTTACCATCATCACCATCTATTGTAGAATAAATAATTGCAGCA
>QMOV01000210.1 GCA_003650305.1 Bacteroidota bacterium
ATGGCTAAGAAAGAGGAATAGCCATCCTAATACAAGATATACCATTATTGAGATTGGACTTTCAATTGGAAAACTTTCCAGAGCTTTCATGTAAGGAGTTCCTAGATCTTTGCAGAGAAACCATGCTGTGATAAGGAAAAATATATAGCCGGTTAATTGAAAATCAGCAGCCAACTTATTAGGCCCCTTAAGATTAGTCCTCCTTTTACCCCAAAACCAGAGTATTGCAAGAAATAAGGTCAGAATCATACCCCCTCCCACACCAAATAATGGTGCAAAATGTCCAGTAGGTAGCAATCTTTCAATGATTATTAAGACTAGAAATAAGCCAATTCCAAATAGCCAAATATGAGCTGGTTTAGCCCTAACGTAAATTAATATACCAATACTGGCCAATATTGATCCTAGAGGAACAGAAAAAGCCCACAACAAAAACAATGCACTACCAAACTCCCATACTGTTTTATTATATTGATCAATTGATAGCTCACTTAGTGCTGGTCCTACCCATCCCCAACCTACAATGAAGGCCATTCCTATCATATAAATAGCACCAATTAAAAATATTATGAGTCCTATTTTGTTTGTTTTCATATCTAAACTCCTTATTTAATAGTATTATTACAAAATTTAAACAATCACATTCTCAATAATTTCACCAAGTAACCAGCATGAGATATTTGAATATTTATAATTATATCCACAACCATGTATTGGATGCTCATTTGTATTCTTTTATCCCTTTTTATAATACATTATGTGTCCTTAATACACAATACACAATTGAAATAATTCCCCAATAGAGAAATCCCCCCCATAAATATGTATAGTATATTATTGGACCAACTGCTGGGTAAACATATTCCTTTTCCATGACGTAAAAAACTATGCTATAATAAATTGAAATTGTTCCCAAAATGATCCATAATAAATAGCCCCATAATTGCCCACTAAGTACCCCAATATTTCCTGCTACCATCAGGGGCATTATGACCAACCAATCAGCCCAAGCAAACGCAAAAGCTACTTTAAAATGTGTTTTATCACGCCAATCTTCACCTTTAGCAATTAGGATATCTTTTGCTTGCTGGCTATGTGGTTTAATTAAAATGACAAGTTGCGCTATTAATAAAAGTAAAAATATAACTGTACCAAATATTGTAATAATCCATGTAATATTTGTTGGTTCAATCATCCTGACTCCATTTTAAAATTTATCTATATTTAAATATATTCCTATTGGTCCACAATCCAATAATTCCCAAGAGCGATGGTATTGCCCATAGAAAAATAGCGGCTAACTTTACATCAAAATTCATGCTAACTCGAAAAGCGTAAAACAGAGGAAAATAAACACAAATTGCAAATACCATATTAGCTGCTACAAAACCAGTAAATTTTGTCCTTAATAACCCAATAAATGCTACAACTGTCAACGGTAATACCCATATAATGTCCGCAATTGCTACGCCTCTTTCAACATCAGCTATAGCTCGTTCAACGGCATTACCTGAAAAGCTTTCATTCTGAACTCCAAGCTTAACTGCTCCTTCCCAATCTAAAAGTGAATAAGTTTGCATTAACCATGCTAGTAAGATGAGAACCAACGCTCCAAGTGCCATCCAAATTCCAATTGGATGAGCTTTCATTTTATTATTCAATATTGACATAGTTTATTTCATCTTATTGTTCTAAAGTTGGGAAGATGAATTCACTTGTTTTGTTTTCATTAGATTTAAGAGAATAATTACCACTACCAGTACTAGTTAATTTTGAAAAGAGAAGGATTGTATTTGAAACAATTCTTTTTTCAATTTTATCTTCAGGCAGGTATCTTTCATTTATTAGATTGAATGTTTCACCGTCCAAATATGAAAGAATTATATTGGCTACATTTTCAGCATCTTTTTTGGGAATTCTATTTCTTGTTAACATCATAATTACTTCAATGAAATAGTATTTCATCTTAGTTACTTTTTGTAAAACATCTTCAGGAATATTTTTTATATCAAGAGGATCAGATGAAATAAAACGGTATAAACCCGGATTTTCTAAAGCAAATCTTAAAAGGTTATTTACAAGCTTTTTAAAATATTGATAGCCTGATAATTTGTTATCCAATCCAGTAATTATTGTATTTAAGTATTTTTCAAGAGTACGATCGAAAGCGTACCACATTAAATCTGTGAAACTTTCAAAATAATTATATGCATTTGTATGTGCACAACCAACTCGTTTTGAAATCTCTCTTAGATTGACTCCTATCGATCCGTTTTTTTCTTCAATTAAGCCCATAGCCTCTATAATAAATCTTTCAGCTGTAGGATTATTAAGTTTTTTTACAATCATATTTCAATTTCCTGTATTACCATTGGTAATTACCACTGGTAATATAATATAAAAAATCATCATTGTGCAAATTATTTCTTATTGATTATTTAGATTCCAGAAACTTACGTTTTTGGTGCTTTTTCATAAATCAATAAATACACTCCTAAACAACCCAAAAACAGTACCAAAACCCGTACCGAAATCAAAGTACCATAACTAAAATATTTTAACCTTTTTGGCACTACGGATTTCATCATTTAATTGGCATAAGAAGAATGTAATAAATGGAGAACTATATGTTAATAGGATATGTACGAGTTTCAACAAGTGATCAAAATCTTGATTTACAGTTAGACGCTCTGAAACAGGTCGGCTGTAATA
>QMOV01000211.1 GCA_003650305.1 Bacteroidota bacterium
ACTTTATGCTCTACATAATGTGCAATATAAGCTCCAATAAAATCTAAAAGCAAAACGCCAAGAACAACATATAACCACAATGGCATTTCTGGCAACCAATTAATAATCCCGAAATTGTTAGTTACAACCCAATCGGCAGAATTTAATAGCAAAAAAGCTAATCCGAAATTGATAATAATAGTTGTTAGTGTAAAAAAGAAATTAGGAACAGCATGTTTCCATTTTTTATAATCAAATTTAAACAATGGAACAGCGCCTTCAACAAGCCAAAAAAGAGTAATGCCTCCAACAAGAATAATGCTTCTATGCAATGATGGAATGGTTTCGAAATAGTTAATTAGTGTTTCCAATAATATTAAAAGTTGTTATTTATAATAAAATTTGCAATTCTCAAATCTACTAAAGAAATTTTACTTTTCCATAAAGCCGCATTTTCTTCATTCTTTAATAACTTGAATCCAGTATAATTTAAGGAAGAAAATAGAGATTTATTTATGTTATCAATTTCTGCAATATTAATTTTCTTTAAATGTCTAAGTGCTTTTCTAGGTTTATTTAAAATTAAGTATTCTTTTATTTTTAGCAAATCGCAATTTTGTAAAAAAGCCTTTTTATTTTTTAAACCACTATTTGTTAAATAGCTTTTAGACTCCTCAAAGTAAATATTTGCTAATTGAATTATTTCTAACCTGAGGTTCTTTTCTGCATAAATAGCGAAATCAAGATATTTAGAAGCCAGACTAAATGATGTTGTCAAGCTTTTATTTTTAGAATAATTAATCAATTCCTGCTTCAAAAAAGAAGTATTTAAAGCATATAGCTTAATTAATAAAGACAAATTTTCTATAGATTCATAAGAAGTATTAATGTTTAAAATATTTCCATTTACATCCATGATTTTAATACTGTCATCTATAAACTTATTAAAATATTTTGTACCTCTAGTTTCTTTAATTTGTTGAGATAATTCGGCATACTTTGATTCGTAAATCTTTACAGGAATAAAATAATCCCAGATGAGTTTATCGATACGTTCGTCATCAAATAAATCTGTAATTGTTGATTCACCTTTCTCGGTATTAATTAATACAGGATAAGGGTAGCTCATAGCGTTTTCCCACATAACAAATAACATTTTGTCTTGGGCAAGCGCTAATTTTTTGGCCACTTTTAAAGAAGTAAACCACTCTTGAGCTAAACAAAAATTAAATGCAGTTAAAACAAATACAAAAAGTAATATTGTTTTTTTCATGTGCTGTTTATTTTGAGTAAGACTTCAAATTTTTCATTAAGATGCTTATATTCTCTTTTTCATCTCTTCCACAATATTAAAAGCAGCTGGACAAATAGCTATATTTTTTAATGCTAGATTTAAAATTTGCTGAAACTTTTTTCGATCAGTATGTGGAAATTCTCGACATGCTTTTGGACGTACTTCATAAATTGAGCAATAGTTATCTGCTCCCAAAAAGGTACATGGTATGCTTTGTAATATATAATCATTATCTTCATCTACCCTCAAATATTGTTCCACAAATTGTTGTTCTTTTAGTTTTAAATGTTTGGAAATTCGTGCTATATCTTTATTAGTAAATAAAGGCCCAGTAGTCTTGCAGCAATTAGCACATTTTAGGCAATCGGTTTGCTCAAATTCGGTTTCATGTAATTCTTGCATCAAATAATCCAATTGTTTAGGTGGCTTTTTTTTTAGCTTTGCAAAGAATGATTTGTTTTCCTTATGTTTATCTTTGGCGAGTTTTGGAAGATTATTAATGATGTCCTGCATGGCACAAAAGTAGCATTTTAGTATTAAGTAAAAGATTCCTGCCTTGTTCCTCCGCTTTCAGCCTTCGTAGCTAAACTACTTCGGCGAAGTAGGCAAAGCTTCGGCGACATGCGGACGCAGGAATGACAATAGTTATTGTGCCTCACCATCCACAAAAGTTTTTACCACTTTAATATTTGGGATTTGAGAAGCTTCAATTACCATAATGTTTTTATCTAGAATAATAAAGTCGGCAAATTTTCCGGTTTCTATACTTCCTTTTTCATGTTCTTCAAAATTAGAATAAGCAGCCCAAATGGTCATTCCTTTTAAGGTTTCTTCTCTACTTAGTGCATTCTCCATTTGATAACCAGTTTCAGGATAGCCCTTTAAATCTTGTCTAGCTACTGCTGCGTAAAAGGTTAAAAACGGACTTACATGCTCCACAGGGAAATCGGTTCCTAACACCACTTTTCCATATTGGTTTAATACATCCTTAAAGGCATAAGCACCTTTAATGCGTTCTGCTCCAACACGATCTTCTGCCCAATACATATCGCTTGTAGCATGAGTTGGTTGTACAGAAGGAATTATATCATCAAACAACTCAAAATCTTTAGGTGATATTACTTGAGCATGTTCTACTTTCCAACGTCTATCATTCTTCCCTTTTAAAACCTCTTTATAGGTTTGTAACACCATATGGTTTGCCGAATCTCCAATAGCGTGTGTATTCATTTGGAATTCTGAATTTGCTATTCTCGATGCTGTTTCTTGTAAATCTTCAAAACTATTTACAGCTAAACCAAAATGATTTTCCTTATCGCTATAAGGCGCTCTTAATAATGCACCACGAGACCCCAAAGCTCCATCAACATAATATTTAAATGAGCGAACATTTAATAGGTCTGTTTTAACAATCCCTTTCTTTAAATAGTAAT
>QMOV01000212.1 GCA_003650305.1 Bacteroidota bacterium
CATCTAGCATCTAGCATCTAGCATCTAGCATCAAACACTTATACTTCTAATTTTTTAAGTTCTTTATAATTTTTATTAAGTCGTCCTAATAAAAGACCATATACTAACCAATAAAACAATAATAAAACACCAATGGCTACTGCTAGCATAAGTACTGTAGCTAAAATAATCATCGCATAAAATTTAAAAACTTCGCCATTTGCTGATGCTTGTTCTACTTGGCTTATAAGTTCAGTATCTTTATCAAACTCAACAAATAAGACAACAATAGTTGAGATTACTAAAAAGATTAGATTAAAAGCAACATATTGCTTAACCGTTTTTCGGGTCTTTAAGATGTTTTCCATTAAAATTTTGGCACTATCTGTTACCGAAATGGTTCTGTAATTTTTAAAGAATAAATAAAAGAAATAAGCTAAAATAATATATCCAACAACAGTTAAAGGTAAAATAATAGCATCTGCATTATAACTTTCAAAGCGTTTCATACTTTCAGTATCTTTGAGCACAAAAGTTATGATTCCCCAAAACACAAATTCAAGGAGGCTAATAATAAATATCCATTTTACGATTGAAGACGACTTCTTTAAAATCATTTTATAGATTTCATTGTAAGATAATTTGGGATACTTGTTATTATCCTTTTGCCAATCTTTCTTTAATAATTCTAATTCATCCATAGTGTTACGGATTTAAAATGGTTTTTAGTTTAGTCTTAATTCGATTCATTTTTACTCGTGCATTGACTTCGCTAATTCCCATGGTTTCACTTATTTCTTTATAACCCTTGTCTTCTAAATACAAAAAGATAAGTGCTTTATCAATATCATTAAGCTGATGTACAGCTTTGTACATTAGTTTTATTTGTTGCTCTTCAGCATCGTCATAAGCTTCAGCCGATATTTTAAACTGAAATGTATCAAACTCTTCTGTTCTTATTCTGCGCTTGTTTTTTCTATAAAGTGTTATTGCAGTATTTAAGCCTACACGATACATCCAAGTACTAAATTTAGAATCGCCACGAAATTTTGGATAGGCTTTCCATAATTGTATGGTAATTTCCTGAAACAAATCATTGTGAGCATCTTGGTTATTGGTATATAACCTACATACTTTATGCACAATGTTTTGATGCTTCTCCAGCAATCCTACAAAATTATGTTCTAATTCTTTTTTCAATACGGCTTGGTTAGATGCTCTATAAGTAGCTTTTAAACTATAATTGTTACAAGTGTAAAGCAATAAATATTTTCAATAATTAATTGTGTTGTTTTAAAATTCCTAATACAATTAAATATTGTGCCAATGCATAAGTTAACATAATGCTTATATTAGAAAATGGTAGAGGGAGGTAAAACTTATTTAGTGCTAATATACTATCGGAAATCATAAAAAAAAGTGCTCCAGCAAATATTAATATATAACTGTTTCTGTTAGATCTTTTACGCAAAAAGGCTGTAACCACCATAGTTAAAATTACAATTAAGTACAGCAAAACAGGAATAAGTAGTTCTCCTAATCCGTCTTTTAAAAGATAGAAAATTCCAGAAGCATAAATAAATAATAAAACAATAATAGGTAAAGCGTATGCAGTTTTGTTTCTCGATCTTAAAAACACCATAATATACATTAGATGCGCTAATAAAAAAGCAACTAAACCTCCTGTAAAATAGTTAGGAGATTTATCTACAAACATGAGCAATATATCTCCAATTAAAGAAAATACTAAAGCTAATAATGTAATGTTTTTTGTATTTCTCTCTAAATGTTTGCTTTGCAACCAAAAATATATAATTAGTAATGTAAGTATTGCAGGTTTAGTAAAATAATACATTGGCTTAAGACTCTCAATACTACTACAAATAATGGTGTCTATAACTACAATAAAATAGACAATAGAAAAAGAAGTATATAATTTTGATTGCATGTTAGTTGTTTTTTCCCGATAGCTATCGGGACAATAAATATAATGATTAACTTTTATCTTCAGTCATCAGCCTTCAGTCTTCGGTCATCAAACTTCCAACTTCCAACTTCCAACAATTCATCATTAAGTTTTTACAATTCGGTTAATATAAGTTTATCAAGTTAATCTTCTAATGCAAATTTGTGCTATCAATTATTAACTAATATAACAACACTAATGAAACAGTTTCTGCCGATTTTAATCTTTCTATTTTCATATTCATTAATCGCTCAATCCACAATTAGTGGAAATGTAACAAATAGCAAAGGAGTTCCTATAGTTGGAGCCAATGCGTATTTAGAAGGCACTTACGATGGAAGTACTACAAACGATAAGGGAGAATTTTTGTTTATAACAGAAGAAACCGGAACTCAAACTTTAATAGTATCATATTTATCATACGAAACTTTCACAATGGTAGGTAACGTATCTTTTATGAAAGATTTGCAAATAAAACTTCGTGATGATGTAAATGTACTTGATGCCGTAGTGCTTTCTGCAGGAACGTTTCATGCAGGAGATAATAGTAAATGTTTTTATGTGCTTTTTCAGCTTGTAAGCATAATAAGGCGTGTCGAGAAATTTATGAACGAATAACAAACAAAGGAAAGAGTAAAAAGCTAGCACTCATTGCAGTTTCAAACAAACTGTTAA
>QMOV01000213.1 GCA_003650305.1 Bacteroidota bacterium
CAAATTGTATAATGAAATAAGATTACACTTATCTTTAGACTTTAAAACACCAAATATGGTATATAACAATGCAGCATAATTTAATTTTAACCTGTAGCCATATTTTAGGACTAGACATTAAAACCCGCAACATGATAAAAAGAATTTTTGTTTTATT
This sequence comes from Bacteroidota bacterium, assembly GCA_003650305.1. Classification (GTDB taxonomy): domain Bacteria; phylum Bacteroidota; class Bacteroidia; order Flavobacteriales; family Flavobacteriaceae; genus PRS1. The sequence goes on from QMOV01000213.1 coordinate 158, forward strand.
AGCGATAACATCTCTACTATCCACATTTGTATTTGCTCAAAATATATCAAATATCGTTATCGATCCCTCAGGAAATAAAATGGCGTATATAAAGGATTCAGACTCCTTATTTATAAAAAGCTTTGATTCAACTTCCATTGAAATTTTTGTCTCACATGGTTTAAAAGCTAATGGTAACCAGCGTTTTATAACCTGGACACATGATTCAGAAAATCTGATTTATGAAAAGAAAGAAAACCTTTTTAAGTACAATCTAATAACAAACGAATCAAAGTCTTTACTAAATGAATCTGAAGAACCACCAGTGTTTTTTAGATTTTATTTAATCAATCAAATTGGAGTAAGTCGCGATGACTTTCTGTATTTTTCAGCAGGACAATCTACAAGTGAAAATAAAGAATTTCAACTATTTAAACTTGATTTAGCAAACAATAGATTAGAGAAACTTACAGAGGACAGTTTGGGAGTTTCTAATATTTCTGTGTCAAAAGATGGAAAATACACTGCTTATGCAACCTATACTCTTTCAGATGGTTGGCAATCAAGAATAAATGTTATAGAAAATAAGCATGGAACCCTAGCTGCGAAATCCGATTTGTACAATGGGACTTTCTTTTTTGGACTGGATTGGTCACCTGATAACGGAAAGATCCTTGCACGAAATGCCAGGGGGGGTGAACGAATCTTTCATTTCAAAACGGAGAATAAGAATCTCGAAGAGATTTTATTGAAAAATGAGCCTAACCAATATTTATTGCATTTTTTCAACGATGAGCTTGTATATGAGCTTGAGTATGAAGGAAAATCTAAAGTCTATAGTACTTACAATATAAACACAGGCCAAAAACAAAAGGTTATAGGCGATGAGAATATTTCTTTTTCAGGAGCAACTTTGATAACCCGTGCAACTGGGAAAGCCTATTTTTCAAAGGAAAATCGGGTCCAACCCATTGAATTATTAAGTACTTACGTTACAGTAGATGGCGTTTCTGAAAAAGAAATATTCCACTCCTTTAACAACAAGAATCCACTTGAACATTACGAATACCTAGCCTACAACTATGAAAATGGAAATGGGACATCAAGTTCTTCATTTGTATATTATCCAGCTGATTACGATACCACATCTCAAACGAAACATCCATTAATAATTATCTCTTATGGAGGTTTTAAAGATAAGTTCCCCAATTATAATTATTTTCTCAATGAGAAGCTATTCTCCTATCTGGAAAAAAATTATGTCATTGCATTTGTCAATACACGTGGTTATGCTTCAGAAAGGCAAAAAGAAAATTACGGTGTTTTGCAATTGGAAGACACAGAATTATTTGTAACAAATGCGATTAAAGACTTCAAAATTGATGAAGATAAAATCATTGTTATCGGACACAGTCACGGAGCTACAATGGTGTACTATTTTTTAACGCATTCAAACATCTTTGCTGGTGGAATTGCAGTAAATGGCGCTGCAGATTGGATAGCTCAAGCCGAGCTAAAATCTATGGTTGGTTTACCAGGTGCAATGGGTGGCGCACCAGCAGATTTAACAGAAGTTTATTCCCATTCTTCACCTATCGAAAACATAAGTAACTTAAAGGATCGTTTACTAATAATTACAGGTGAACTTGACACACAGATACCAGCTAATTTCAACGGTCAGAGTTTTTTTAGAAAAGCACATTCCCAAAACAAAAATGTCAAACACATCCATTTCAGGGATGAAGGTCATCTAATAGAGAAAAGTGAGAACAAAACTATATTTTGGAATAATGTAGATCAGTTTTTACAAGAAATCAATCCAACATTGCCTAACAAAAAATAAACGCCATTAAAACGGACGTTTATTCAAAACGTTACCATACATATTAATGGTGAAAATAAATCAACATGAATACATGACACATAAAAGCCAGATACTTTGTTTCTTATTTACGTTATTTCTAATTATCCCAATTAACACTTTTGCCCAAGACAATGAACTTATTGGTCGGCAAGAATTAATCAATGATACCCGGCAAATGTTAAGTTTACTTGAAAATGTACATCCTCAACCTTACTTTGCAGGAGGAGGCAAAATTGCGTTTCATCAACGGTTTCAAAATCTTTTAAAAGCTATACCAAAAAATGGGATGACACGTGAAGATTTCAGGGGACTTCTTAGCCCATTTCTTGCTTCAGTAGGTGATGGACATACACATGTTTACCCAGACTCCCCATTTGATTTTTCAGGTTTACCATTACTATTTTATGTAGTGGAAAAAGACTTGTATGTCTCTGGGGTAATTGAAAAAGAACATAAAAACCTTTTTGGTGCAAGATTGCTTTCAGTGGAAGGAGTTCAATTTAGCGAAATAGTAAGACGCACACAGCAATACTATAGTGCTGATAATGTATATGGAACTTTGGCAGTGTTGGGGAATTTTGAACATCTTTTAACTAAAAGAACTGTTTTAGAGGATA
>QMOV01000214.1 GCA_003650305.1 Bacteroidota bacterium
ATATAATTTCCATCCTTATCTTTCATTGGTTTTAATTGGTATATGGCTGAATAATCCAGACTATCTCTTCCTAAAGGTAGGGCATTGTTATAAAAAGTAATATTTCCAGCACCTGGCTTTCCTTTTTCAATCCAACGTACATCATGCTGACCAAATGATTGCTGATTTGTAGAATCGCCTTGACGATAGTTCTGGGGATTCCCCCATCTAAATAAAAAATCTCCACCTTTACCCATTTTTCCTCCTTTATGAGCTGCTGCTGCTTCAGTTGTTGTACTATGGTCAATGATAAAAATTTCGCCTAAACTTGGTGAACTAAATACAATTTGATCCAATTCGGCATTATAATTTATAGCATTTACATGATACACATCAGAGCCTCTATTGTCTATAGTCCTATTTCTCCTTTCCATTTTAGCTGCATGTCTAGCATCCATACTATCTTGAGAAATTGGGTCAGGTAATTCCCTTCCTTTGTTAATATCAAGTAATTCTGGGTGTGCAGCAACATTACCAAAATTATTCATACTAGGATCATGATCCTGAATCATGTGATCCCAAAAATGCCATTCCCATACAACCTTTCCATGTGTTTTATCTACTTGTTCAATCTCTACTATTTTATCTGGCCAAAGTCCAGCTTTTGGTATTTGATCTGGATCTCTTCCAGCTTTTAATACCTCTTCTGCCGACTTTGCTTCCCATGCAATTGCTAATACATTCCCATTTGGCATTATCGCAATATCATGATGTGCGTGGTATTCTTCATTTGCATATTCAAAATCCCATAACATTTTACTTTTCCAACTAATCTTTTGTAATCTTCCTGATTCCCCTCCTCCTGCAAATACAGGAAAATCTGGATCTGTAGCCATGAGTGAGATCGAACCATCATCATTTAAATAAGGGCTATGAGTTCCATAATTCCCTTTCCATTCATGAACAACTTCTCCATTACGATTAAGAAGATACACAGAAGCAGAATTAGATGGTGTAAACATTACATATCCTGGTGTTAAGTTATCATTATTAATAGTTAACCCTCTTTGTATATAATGCCCAAACATATTACGGTCATTATTATCGGGTTCTTGTTCAACCGGTTTTTGTTGCGTACAATTAAAAAAAAGAAACATAGCGATAAGGGAGAATGCATACAATTGAATTCTTTTCATTTGAAGAAATATTTTTTAGTTAGTTATGCTATAAATATAACAAAATTATTTATTATTAAATTTAGTCTATAATTTTGAAGAGTTAAATCTGTTTTGTTTTTGCCAAAATAATTTTAACTTTATAAAAGTTAAATCAAATTTTTAAACATGTTAAATGACAAATAACTTTTTTTATAAGGTATTTATTAGTCTAATTTTAATGGTCTTTAATTTTCAATTAAGTATGGCTACTAATGATGGTTTTAAATTAATCACTTACACAACTGAAGATGGTGTAATAATAGAAGCCTCTTTTTTTGAAGCTGAGAAAGACCTAGTCGTTATATTTGCTCATGGTGCAATCTTTAATAAAGATAGCTGGTATTTTCTTGCTGAAAGATTACAGAAAGAAGGTGTCTCATCTCTTTCTTTAGATTTTAGAGGTTATGGCAATAGTAAAAAAGGAAGTACTAATAAAAAATCATTTGATATATTGGGAGCTATTGATTATTTAAAAGAAAAAGGATTTAAGAAAATAGCAATTGTAGGTGGAAGTATGGGAGGCGCAGCTGTTTTAAATGCTCTGGATATTAAGACTGACAGTGTTATAGAAAAAGTTGTACTCCTTGCGCCTGCTGGTGGTAAAGGAATTGTTAGTAAATCCATAAAGAAACTAATTATAGTATCAAAAAATGAAGGATTATTTTCTCGTGTTAATTCTATATATAAAGAATCGTCTCAACCTAAAGAGTTAAAAATATATCCCGGATCATTCCATGCGCAACATATGTTTAAAGCTGAATATAGCAATGAACTTATTAACTTGGTTATTGGTTTTTTAAAAGAGTAAAGTCAACTTTCTTTAACGTATTAAATATTTTGTAACTTACAAAAATCTATTTCTTAAAATAATTTAAAATATTAAACGTGTTGACCTTAAACTGTGTAGTAGTAGATGATTCAACAATCCAACGTCTTTCAATTGTTAAGTTGGTGAAAAATCACCAATCTCTTAACTTAATTGCTGAATATAGTAGTGCTTTAGAAACAAACAATGGTTTAGCAAAGCAAGAAGTGGACTTAATATTTTTAGACATAGAAATGCCTGTTTTAAATGGGTTTGAATTATTAGATGTACTAAATAATAAACCTCAAATTATTTTTGTTACTGGTAAGACAGAATACGCATTTAAAGCATTTAATTACGATGCTACAGATTATCTACAAAAACCAATTACAAGAGAACGCTTTAATACCGCAGTAGATAAAGCTTTAGAGCAGCATAAACTAACGCTAGACTTTAAAGAGACTGACGGTGAGCACATCTTTGTAAAAAGTAATTTGAAGAAGCGAAAAGTTTATGTTAAGGATATAAAATGGATTGAAGCACTTGGCGACTATGTAAAATTAGTTACCGAAGAGAATAGCTTGGTAGTTTTATCTACCATGAAAGCATTTGAA
>QMOV01000215.1 GCA_003650305.1 Bacteroidota bacterium
AACTCATAAAAATCTATCTGATCTTGTAGTGCAAATTTTAATAACTCAAATGAAATTTTTTCGTTTTCATTTAATTCTTCAATGTTAACTTTTAATAATTTTTCAAGTTTAGTTTTTGCAAATTCGGCTTCAGATTTATAATATTCTCTTGTAAAAAGGCCTAATGGATATTCTTTTCTGTCATATCCCTTATGATCTTGGTAACTTGTAATTATGCTTTCTAAAGCTTGAACTGAATTACTCGTTTCATTCTGTGAGAAACTATTGATTGAGATTAACGAAAAGACTAGAAGTAATCTTAAATAATTCATGTTTTCAAATTTTGTTAGTTGTTTGCTTACCATTAATCGTTCTAGAAATTTCTAAAGGGTTTTCATTTTTGAGTTCATGTGGCAATAGATTATTAGGCCAGTCTTGATAGCTGAATGGCCTCACCCAACGCTTTATGGAATGAATGCCTACAGCTGTAAAACGACTATCAGTTGATGCAGGATAAGGTCCACCATGTTGCATTGATGGACAGACCTCAACACCTGTTGGAACTCCATTAAAAATAATACGTCCAATTCGATTACGAAGAGTTGCTATAACATTATTATAATTTGATTCTTCATTATTTTCGGCAATTATTGTTCCTGTTAATTGACCTTCTAATTTTGAAATAATAACTTCTAATTGATTAGCATCTTCACATTGTACAACCAATGAGTATGGTCCAAATACTTCCTGGTGTAAAGTAGGGTTCTCTAAAAACGTATGGCCTTCAACAGTAGTGATTGCTTGTCTTCCATAATTAGATTGCACATCATTATCATAATCTGCTACGACACTTAATTCTGGCTGCGCTATGGCATTTGCTTTATTACTTTCATAAGCTCCAATAATGTTTGGGTGTAGCATACATGATGGCTCTATTTTTACTATTTCTTCTGAAAGTGTAGAAATAAAGTTTTTTAAACTTTCGCTCTTAATTCCTAAAAGCAGTCCTGGATTCGTGCAAAACTGTCCAGAGCCCAAAGTAATAGAACCTGCATATGTTTTGGCTAAACTTTCACCTCGCTTTTTTAAAGCTTCAGGCAAAATAACAACTGGGTTTACGCTTCCCATTTCAGCAAACACAGGAATTGGTTCTTCTCGTTTAGATGCTAAATCGTATAATGCTCTACCTCCTTTTATACTACCAGTAAAACCTACTGCCTTCACTTCTGGATGATTAACTAATTGAACTCCAACATCAATTCCGCTACTATTTAAATTTGAAAACACACCTTCTGGCATTCTTGTTTTATTGGCAGCCTTGATAATTGCAGAAGCCACTAATTCACTTGTTCCAGCATGCATTGGATGTGATTTTACAATTACTGGACATCCTGCCGCTAAAGCTGCTGCTGTGTCTCCTCCTGCTGTTGAATAAGCTAAAGGGAAATTACTTGCTCCGAACACAACCACAGGACCAAGAGGAACCATCATTTTTCTCACATCAGGTTTTGGGATTGGTGTTCTATCTTGTAAAGCAGTATCTATTGTTGCTTCAATCCAAGAACCTTCATTAACCAATTCTGCAAAACTTCGTAATTGTCCTACCGTTCTACCTCGTTCGCCTTTTGCTCTTCCTTCTGGCAATCCTGTTTCTGCACAATATACTTGAATAAGTTCATCGTCTAATACTAAAATTTCATCTGCGATAGCATTTAGGAACTCTGCTGTTCTTTTTACTGAAATTGTTCTGAATTCTTTAAAAGCAATAGTAGCTAATAAGACAGCTTCATCAATTTCATCTTGAGTTGCTTCTGTAAAAACATGTTCGTTTTCAATATTCAATTGTGGATTAAACGTTTTATATGTTTTTAACCCTTTGGCAGAAAGTTGATTTCCTATATAATTTTTTCCTGTAATCATTTTGAATTAATTCGTTTTAAATGTACTTCAACATTAACGGGTTTAAAAATTGTTTTACTTGAAACTGGATATTTTTCTAATAACTGTTTTGGTCGTATAGGTCGTTCTACAAAATTGCCTACACAATTTGGGCATACATCTTGTAAAACATTCAGTACGCAATCTTTGCAATATGTACATTCAAATGTACAAATCATAGCCTCTTTCGAATCATGAGGTAATGACTTGTTGCAATTTTCGCATGTAGGTCTAATTTCTAGCATTTAAATTTTTATAATCTGGTAATATTGTTCGAGTACTTAATCCCATTTTAATTATATTTAATACATGTTCTCGCTCTTTGCCAAATAAAGGTAATCTAGGAGCACGAACATTTTCAGTTCCAATACCAGTAGCTACTTCTGCCAGTTTTATATTCTGTACTAATTTAGGGTTTATATCTAACTCTAACAATGGTAAAAACCAACGGTAAATTTCTATAGCTTCTTTTATTTTTCCTGCTTTTTGTAATTCATAGATAGCAACTGTTTCCGCAGGGAAAGCACAGACAAGGCCAGCAACCCAGCCATCTGCTCCCATAAGTAAACTTTCTAATGCTAGAGTATCAACTCCTGTCATGATTTTGAGTCTATCGCCAAAGCGATTTTTTATTCTTGTAACATTAGCAATATCTCGTGTGGATTCTTTTACTGCTTCAATCTTG
>QMOV01000216.1 GCA_003650305.1 Bacteroidota bacterium
TAACGAGGCTACTCAAGAAACGAGTAATCCTAATGCGACTTACTCTAATGCAGATATATATACTGAAATCACTTTTGATTTTACATTTACGGAAAGCGATAAACATCAAATCAAAATATTAGATAGTAACGATGAGATCGTTTATAGAGGTTTAAGTATTGCAACGAGTCAAGAGCCACAAGAGTATTTAATTACAAAAAATGCGTATTATTATTAAGATATGGACATAAAATTAATAACATTATCAAATTACGTAAGACCAAAGGTTGTAGAAAACAAATCCAGAGGCTATGTTTTAAATGGACACCACAATAGCTTTTATCAGTATATCATTGACAGAAATAACGGAAGTCCAACAAATTCTTCAATAAACGAAACATACACGAGTCTAATTTACGGAGGTGGATTGACTTACAAAAATGGAAGATACGGAGTTAATGACTGGGCGAAATTACAAACAGTATTAAGACCAAGTGACGTTAGAAAAATGGTTACAGACTTTCAAGTTTTTGGAGAGTTTGCTTGTCAAGTGATTCAAACAAAAGGAGGAGATATTTCAAGCATAAAACATATTCCAAAACAAATGGTTGTGCCGAGTATATGTAACGAAGATTACGAGATTGACAGTTATTGGTATTCGAGAAATTGGAGAAAAACAAATCAAAATCCACCAGAGCAATTTCCAGCTTTTGGATATGATGCAAATGCTCCAATTAGTATTTTTGTTGGAAGTCCATATACAGTTGGAGACATATATTTCGCCAGTCCAAGCTATTTATCTGGTATGCCTTATTGCGAATTTGAGGAGGAACTGGCAAATCTAAATATAAACTCAATTAAAAATGGTTTAAGTGCTGGATATATAATAAATGTACCAAACGGAAAATCACTTACGCCACAAGAGAAAGACGATTTTGAAAGACAAGTAAGAAATCGACTAACCAGAACACCAAACGCATCGCAGTTTATTTTAAGTTTCAATGGTGCTGACGTTGAAATAACAGTTACGCCTTTACCTCAAAATTCTGCTATACACAAACAATGGGATTGGTTAAGTGGAGAGGCTAAAAATCAGATTATGACGGCTCACAGAGTCATTTCTCCTAGTATTATTGGTTTAAGTACCTCAAGTGGCTTTAGTAGTGTTGCAGACGAAATGGATATGGCAGAGCGTCAAATGGTAAAGCGTGTAATTCAGCCTAAAAAAGATTTTATTACTGAAAGCTTTGAACATATAATATCGCAATTCGGAATGAATTTAGATCTTATGTTTAAGCCATTAACAGAAGATGAATTAAAAGATAGTAGCGAAGAGAACAATACTGATATTGGTCTAAAAAAAAAAGACGGAATTGCTGAATTTATAGCAATGGGAGATGAAAGCCTTGACGGATATGTTCCTATTGATGCAAGACGATGCGAGGAGATTACATTAACAGAGGCAGTCCTTGACGATTATCTTCTAGAAATGTCAAGACCACCAAAAGCAACACCAGAAAAAAGAAGTAAACAAGACACAAGTTTATTTCAAGTTAGATACCGATACGCTGGAGCACCAAGCCAAAGCAATCAAAGAGAGTTTTGTACTCAAGTATTAAATGCAAATCGATTTTATAGAGCAGAAGATTTAAACAAAAAATCAACTGCTAATTCAAAGTTTGCTCCAAGTGGAGAAACTTCATATAATATATTTCTTTATAAAGGAGGCGTTAACTGTAAGCATTGGTGGGAAAGAGTTATTTTTCTAAAAGAAGATAATCAGAGAATAACAGTTACAAAGGCAGTTAAAATGATATTGGAATTAGAGCCAAGCGAAAGAAAAGACGCAAAATGGCAAACTAACCCAAAGCAAGTAGCACAAATTGGAGAGAAACAAAATAATTATTGGAGTCTAACGCCAAATTATAGAGATAGTGGAGTAACACCTCAAAGATTGGCTAAAGATGTTGAGGTTGAATTTGAAAGCTACAATGACTATCCAGAAAGTGCAAAGAATAACGCTCAAAAAGTTTTAGACTGGAGAGAAAAATACGGAAGTGAAGTAAAGGGAATGACAAGAGTTGGCTGGGTACGTGCAAACCAATTAGCAAAGGGCAGAAATATTAGCCGTTCAACAATTGCGAGAATGTCAGCATTTCAAAGACACAAAAAAAACTCGGAAGTTTCTGCTGAAAATAAATCGACACCTTGGAAAGACAAAGGTTATGTTGCTTGGTTAGGTTGGGGAGGTACTTCTGGCATAAACTGGGCGTCAAAGAAATTAAAACAAATAGATAAAAAATAGACAAATGGCAGAGTTTTTATTTGTAACACCACAAGAAATCGCAAAGACCACCATATTAGGAGGTAATGTTGATATTGATAAATATGTTTTTTGTATTGCAAACACTCAAATAACGATAATAGAGGCTCTTTTAGGCACGGAATTATATAATTATATACTAACTAATGCCGAGAACAATACATTGGCTGGAAAGTACCTTGAATTGTATAATAACTATGTAAAACCAATAACTAAAAACCAAGCTTTAGCGTCTTATATAGAAATTTCTCCTTTTACGATAGCTAATGGAGGTGCTTTTAAATATACTCCAGAGAATA
>QMOV01000217.1 GCA_003650305.1 Bacteroidota bacterium
CTTTTACAGGTATTTGTGAAGGACGCATTACCAAGGAAAAAACTGTCGAAAAAGGTTTTGGTTACGATCCCATTTTTCAACCCAGTGGCTTTGACGAGACTTTTTCTGAAATGGAGTTAGCATTAAAAAACAAAATAGGCCATAGAGGAAAAGCTGTAAATCAATTAGTAACATTTCTAAACAAATGTTGAAACAATTTTATCTCATATTATTCTAACCTATTGATTTTTAATTCTTAAAAAACTAACTTCGCTTATCGTACGATATAGTTTATTAAAACAAAACGATATCTTAACCATTAGCCTTCATTACGACCTTCCATTATACTATTGAAATACTATTGAAGAATGTTCAAAACTAAGTATCATTTTATTGAATTGTGATATATAATCTTGACCAAGATTTCCATATAACTCAACATCACCTTCATCTATTTTTTCAATATGTAATCGCAATTCATTAAGCACTGCTTTAGTACCTGATATCTTTAGTTCTATATTATCTACCAAATAACCTTCATAAACGGAAACACCTCCAGCACCTCCTGTCCCAAACTTAGATTTTTCATTATTTGCTTCTATTTGAAGTTGATATTTTTCATAAAAAGGTTGATACAATAAAGTCATTTGAGCGCCTGTGTCTAACTGAAATGGTAAAATATCATCTTTATAAATTGTTTTTATAATTGGATTGAGACCATCCATTGCCAGATTGTTTAAATTATATTCAGTTGGGCTTTTAGGAATAAATAGATGATTGTCTTTTGTAATATGAATTTCTCTCATGGCTTTTATAATTGGATAGCCAATAATGCCATAAATTTCATAACCGCCAGGAACATGAGGAAACGAAAGGTTTTCATCTTCAAGCACCATAAAAATGGCGTTTTTTATTGTAATATCTCCTATTTTAAATTCTTCAGCCAAGGCTAGCTCACTTTTTACATTTATCTCTGTTGTTGAGCCAACCGAAAAATTACTTTCAATAAGTCTCATTCCTAATTTATCAACATATGATTTTCTTATTACAGAAATGTTAGCTGCAGTATCAAAGATCATATTTGTTTTTTGCGTTGCGAAAAATGTATCAATATTCAATAAATCAGCTTTATCTCTTTCCATTAGAATAGTAACATCACTTGTGATAATTAATTCTTGTTTAGGAATAGATTTTAAAGGGTTATACAAATTATAATAATTTTCTAGGCCAGCATCCTCTATAGAGTCTAAGTTTGTTTTAAACTTACTCCTAATTTCAGAAACTGTTTTTGCAACCTCATCATACTCAAATAACCGCTCATGATTATTCATCTTTTTAAAATATAATTTCCTTAATAGAGAATCTTCTAAAGAGTTTGTATTATTGTTAATAATCTTATTAATAGCATCATTAGATGCGGTAGGATTATTAAACACATTATTTAAAATGGCATCAAAAAAAAGAGTATGAACTTGACTTAGCTCATCTTTTCTATTCTGAAACTCTGTTTGTAATTTGAAATAATTTTTTTTATTGTTTAGTTCGAGTAATTCTGAAAGCAACTCTTTATTTGCAGTGTTTTTTGATATTATGCTTTCTTTCTTAGATTTAGCACAAGATATGCAGCAAAGAATTAAAATTAAAAAGGCAATTAAGAATAAATTTTTCATGTTATTATTTGTTTTTATTAATTAGTCTAATGGTTTCAGAGAATCACAAAAGGAATCAATCATTAATTTTGCGTCATTCAATTCGGTTAAATAAGAGCTTACAAAATACATTCTGTAAATGCCATTAATTAAGGAAGTTGCATGAATAGAAATTTGCATCGCGGTGTTTGTAGAATTTATATCGCCTTTTATTTGACCTGATTCAATGATGCATTTAAGCTCATCATTAAAATAATCGTTTATAGCAACCTTATACTCTAATGAAGAGTCAATAAATTGGTTTTCCAATTTAAACCAAGTCAGTTTAATAAAATCTCTAAAATCAGTATCGTTCCAAAAGTTTTCAAGAATATTATTAAAAATAGACTTGATTTTTATCAACTCATCTTCAATTTCAAGTGCAAATTGAACATCTAAAAATGCTCTCAATTTATTTCTGTTAAAAATTAATATTTGACTCAGAATGTCTTCTTTCGATTCAAAGTGCCAATAAAATGCTCCTCTTGTTAGGTTTGAATACTTTGATATTTGAGCAATTGTAACTTTTGAATATCCATTTTCTAAAAAAAGGAACATAGCACTTTTTAAGAGTGATTTTTCTGTTAGTTTTTTATCCTCTAGCGTTTTTCTCATGTTGTAAATATACATACATACATGTTTGTATAATATTAAATTCATGTTAAATTTTAAAAACACCTAATTACTTATAATCTCAAAAACTACATATTGAATCTAAATTTGGAATAAGAATATCTATTATTACATTTCAAATATCAAATAAAAATAACGAAAGGCTAACAACGTATATAATTAATTGCTTCTCCTCTGTGTACTCGGAAAATCCTATGGATTTTTCTCTAGTTAGTTTTCTTTTATTAATTTAGACCTAGCCAACGCAACTAACCATACACGAACACGTTGTGCTTAATA
>QMOV01000218.1 GCA_003650305.1 Bacteroidota bacterium
CTGTGGTTGATACTACTGCGCCAACATTTACTGCGCCTGATGATATTACTGTAGAATGTGATGTAGATACTAACGATCTTACCATTACTGGTGACGTTACTGATGAAGACGATAACTGTTCTGTAGATTTAGATGCTACCTTTAGCGATAGTGTTGCCGATGGTAACTGTCCTAACGAATCTGTTATTACGCGTACTTGGTCTTTAACTGACGATTGTGAGAATACTACAACACACGTTCAAACGATTACTGTGGTAGATACTACAGCGCCAATAACAACAACCGAATTTGAAGTAGAAATTAATGCTATTTGTGGTGAAATTCCTGATGCTCCTGAATTAGAATTTGAAGATGCTTGCTCTAATAATATTAATGTGAGTTTTGAAGAAACTTCAACTTTTGATGGTAGTACTGAAGATTATGAAATAATAAGAACATGGACTGTTTCTGATGATTGTGGTAATGAGGAAGTATATACTCAAACTGTATTTGTAACTATCGATTCTGGTATTATAGCTAGTGATACAGAGTTATGTATTGGTGACGATTTCAATTTTGATCTGTTTGATTTACTAAGTGGTAATATTGATGCAGGAGGAACTTGGGAAATTACATCAGGTAATGCAACTATAGATGGAAGCTTATTTAATCCATACGATTTAGAGTTAGGAACATATACATTCATGTATTCTAATAACGATAATGAATGTCCTAGTGAAACTGAAGTCAATATTACATTAGATGATATATGTGTAGTATTAGCTTGTGGAGATGCCGATGAAGTAATTATTTCAAAAGCTGTAACAGCCAATGGTGACCAGTGGAACGAATACTTTACTGTAACAGGTATAGAGCTTTGTGGATTTACTGTCGAATTACAAATATTCAACCGTTGGGGAGCAAAAATTTATGAATCTAACGATTATCAAAACAATTGGAATGGATTTGCCCATAATAGCTCTATTGGTAGATCAGATAAAGTTCCAACTGGAACATACTATTATATTATTAATCTAAAAGATAGTGGATTGAAACCTTTTGCAGGTCCAATTTACGTAGGAACCAAATAAATTTAACCTATTATGAAAAAGTTTATTAAGCTTAACAGTATTGCAATTGTATTATTGCTAGGTAGCTTGTCAGCATTTAGCCAACAGTTACCTCAATTTACACAATACATGTATAACACAGTCTCGATTAATCCTGCCTATGCTGGAAGTAGAGAAACCTTAAGCCTTGTAGGACTTCATAGAAGTCAATGGGTTGGTTTAGATGGTGGACCAACAACGCAAACCTTCTCTATTCACGCGCCGATGAGGAATGAAAAAGTAGGTTTAGGCTTATCATTTATTAATGATGAGTTAGGCTTCGAAAATTTCACTTATATCTATGGTGATTTCTCTTATACTATTAACCTAAATGCAACAACAAAATTAGCGTTTGGAATAAAGGGTGGTTTTACATCGTATAGTATAGATCAAGAACTAAGAAATGCCGAACCTGATGATCCAGCCATTTACGGTATTGAAAACCGCTGGAACCCTAATATGGGTCTTGGTACGTTCTTACATTCTAATAAATGGTATTTAGGACTGTCTGCTCCAAGAATATTAACAACTGATCTCAATGGTGAAGACAATGTTCAAGCTTTAGAAAGAATTAGTTATTATATTACTGGTGGCTATGTGTTTGACTTAAATAAAACCACAAAATTTAAGCCTGCCTTTTTAGTTAAAGCTACAAATGGTGCACCCTTATCTTACGATCTAACTGCAAATTTTTTATTTAATGAAAAACTTTGGTTAGGTGCTGCATATAGATTTAATGAATCGGCTGGTGCCTTTGGTGCAATTGTAGATTTTCAGGTTAGCAAGCAATTAAGATTAGGTTATGCTTATGAACATCCAATTTCTGATATCAGGCCTTATGCAAATGGAACTCATGAAATCTTATTAATGTTCGAAGTATTTAAAAGTAAACGTATAAAATCTCCAAGATATTTCTAAAATATAACTACTATGAAAACAAAAGTTTTACTCATATTATTAGTCCTTATAGGCACTTTAACTTTTGCTCAACGAAAAGTTGCAGACAAATTTTTTAAAAACTATGCTTATATAAAAGCAAGTGAGTTATATGAAGACGCTGTTAAAAAAGGTGATGATAGCGAACATGTTTTAACTAGATTAGGAGATTGTTATTATAACAACTCAAACTCCGAAAAAGCTGCAATATGGTATAAAAAAGCTCTGCATAAATATCCTAAAATACAGCCTGAGTATATCTATAAATACATTCAAACGCAACGTAGTTTAGGAAATTATGAAGAAGCTGAAACTTGGTTAGCTAAATTCAAAGAAGTTCAAAATACAGATAGTCGTATAGGATCAAAAGCAAGTGATTTAAGTTTTTATGATGAGCTTTCTTCAATGGAAAAAGTATATATTGAAGTTACAAATCTTGATTTAAATACTAACTATTCCGACTTTGGAGGATACGAACATAACGGTAAGATCTTTTTCGCATCGGC
>QMOV01000219.1 GCA_003650305.1 Bacteroidota bacterium
TACCACTCAATACCCTTATAACAAAGAACTTATTACAACTCTACCTTAAGCTATATTTATTGCTTTTTTCTGGCTTCTCTTTTTTGCGTTAAGGATTGTCGCGGCATCCTTTTTAAGCTGTATTAAATTCAGCATTAAAAAGATAGAGCATAAAGCCTGACCTTTTGTGATTTCACAAAAGGTAACGCCCATAACTACAAAAAGAAATTCCAAACTATGCCGAAACGTACTACAAAATCACGATAGGGATAATTTGGTGCGGAATAAAAATTGTAACCTGTTAATGAAGAATTAAAATGTTCGGCTTTTAAAAATATCCTTGTTTGTTTGATTTTAGCATTAATAAAAAAGTCTAATCTTGGAAATCCGCCTAATTCATTTTCATTTTGCACATAAAATTCTGCTAACAAAGGATCGTAAGCATTCATATTATATTTTGTAAAATAACTAAACGTAACTCCTGTTTGTAAATACAATGCTTTTTCAAAGAAATGATTAGAATAATATAAGGTGTTTCTGGTTACTATTTCTGGGACATTTATAATGCCTTCGCCATCTAATACATTTTGGTAACGTATAGTATTGTTTAATGTGAATTTATTATACTTAAGTTCTTTACTTACTTTTACTCTAAAATAATTAATCGTTTCGCTAGACTGATTTGGTTTTACTAAATCATTATCCACAGTAGATTTTTCAAAATAGGTAAAGTTATTTATTGAGGTATAATCTAATTTTACATCTACTATTTTTTTTGATTTAAACTTGAAAGCGAGTTGTTTTGTCTCTATATTATCATAGTTGTTTTGCCAGTTATAATTAATATAATCACTTTGATACAATAGGAAATTATAATTAGGTGCTTTAGAATTAATATTTATACTAGCTTCTACTTGTGCATCTTCATTTATATTATATCCTGCTTTTCCACTTAAAAAATTGCCATCAAAATCTCCTGAAACATTAATACCAAACTTTCCGTGAACTAAAAACTTTCCGATTCTATTTTTATATTCTCCACCAGCAGAGATTACATTTCCTTTTAAACGGTTGGTTATTTGATTTCCGCCTAAAGACACAATAGCATCGTAACCGTAATTAAAATCGTTGTAAGCAATATTAAATTTTAATTGACCAATTTTATTGTTGTAATACTTAGCATTTACTTGAGCATAAAAATCTTCTAGAGTAACTTTATCACGAAGGCTGGAACTTACAAATGCATCTCCAAAAAAAATGTTTTGACTGGTTTGATCGAATTGATAAAATTTATCTTCAAACGAAACAATATTGCCAATACTTAAAGTATTTGTGTTAAGTGAATCTTTTTGTTGAATCAAATTATAAGAATGATCTAAATGAAATCGTTTTCCTTCTAAAGTGTTTTCAGCATTTTCGAAAACCGGATCAAAAACCGAACGGTCTATAAATTCTGGATTACCTGATTCAAAATTTTCGATGTCATTATCTTTTATTCCACCATTTTCTTGGTTAAGCAAATCTTGCATTACAATATGTGCTCTAACATTATATCTGTTATTTTTTGTTTTATAATTGGTTGTAAACCTAAAATTACCTGTACTGGTTAATATATGTTGATAATTACCTAAAGACCGCATTCCTTTATAGGCAATGGAAAAATTAAATTGTTTTGAAGTATTTACCGTAAAGAATGCATCGAGTAATTGTCCTTGCTCAAAAGCAGTTTTAAACATAAGTTCTGTTAGCGGAGTTGGCACATAATAATAATTGATATCATCAATTTCCATATAATTTAAATGCCTTGCTCTTGCACCAAAACTTGGCATTAAATTATTACTGTTAAAATTGTAACTTAAAGAATTATAGGTTTGCCCTAAATTGGAAAACGGTAAAACATCGAAGTCATCTTTTCTTAAATAATTAAACTTGTAATCTTTAAATATAGTAAGTGTTGTATCTACATAAGTAGTATCGTTTTCCCGAGAGATTATTTTATAATCTTCGATTTTTGCGTCTTCATTTTTTTTTGCTTTACTACTTTGTGATTTACCTCTCCATTTTTCTAAACTATCTCTATATCTAGGATTTAATGATTTCTCTTTTATATTACTAGGTCGTGATGGTCTATCTTGAGCATCTGCAAAACTAATCACAAAAAAAGAAAATAACACTAAAATTATTCTGTTCATAAATATTTTTTGACCTTGCAAGAGCATAAAGATAAGTAATCATTTGTATAGTCTCTAAAACAATATTTAGAAGTGACACTTTAATTTTGCCAAAAATAGCAAATATCTTAATGGATTTTGATTTTCTGTAATATAAAGACACCATACTAATTTATTATAACGTAATAATATCGAAAAATTATTTTAATGATATCGTTAAATTTTTCTGAATATGAATATGAATGTGGAACAGACGAAGCTGGTCGTGGCTGTTTAGCTGGTCCTGTTACAGCTGCTGCTGTTATCCTTCCGAAGCATTTTAAAAATGAAATTTTAAATGATTCTAAACAGCTTTCAGAAAGAAACCGAGAA